>NZ_JBDWYG010000027.1:0-154820 GCF_039982535.1 Aliiglaciecola sp. | reverse complement strand
CTTTTGGGGCATCTTCTTGATCTTCAGGCTCTTCTTCTTTTTGCTAGTCATCTTTTGCTGGCATTAGCGCGCACCAAAATTTACCTTTTTTGTTGCGCAATTCTTCAATTTCTTTATTTGCTTTTAAAGCTAACGGGTGTTGATCGTTCTCAAATAACTCTTTTTTAAAGTTAGGGTTAATCGCTAGTTCTTCAATTATTTCTAATGCAGTCATATTGTCACCTTTATAATTTTAAAAATATTAGACACATAAACAACGTTATCGGGACGGTATTATTAAACACTTGGTATACATGTGGAAAGGACTATCCGCTTTTTTTTAAGTTTTAGCTGTTTTTCGAAAGTTGGTTTATTTTATTAAGCATATCTACGTCGATTTTTTTCGAACTAAAGGGAGGAATAACAAGGGTAGAAAAGTGCTCAACGTGAACTTGACTCAGTTGCTCTAGAGGAAACCACTCTATGCGAGCTGTTTCTGTTGGAATAGTTGGCGACTCGTAAATAGCCACTAAGTGATCAGTAGAATAGTAGTGGACTAAAAGTTGTTGTAATAGAAGCCGATAATGGCTGTCAGTTTGATATTTGGACATACTCAGGTCTCCGACAAAACCGAGTTGCCACAAAATTAAATATGCAGTAGTGTCGACTTTTCGTTCATATAGCATGAACTGGCTAGCTTCCGCATGCACGGCACCATTTATCCCTGGGTCTATTGCCATGTCGGCATATAGACAATCTTCCGCCGATATACCTGGTTCCATGTGACTGTGATAACCATTTTTTTTCGCTACTTCAATCATTTTGTGTGGGGCCCAAGCAAATACCCCTGGGTGACCATAAAAAGCAGCAACAACTTGTTTTCCCAACTCAACTTCTCTTAAAACCGTGTCTACCATTTGTTGATAGCTGGTCCGCCTATCTTTTCCATCAGAGTAAAACTTTTGCAAACTCTGGCAATTTGGATTCATTTTTTGAATCCATTTTTCAGTTAGTGGGTCAGTAACACTCATAAACACGACATCAGCTTGCTCAATAAAGTTGCGAGAGAGAGGGGCAAGGTGTGAACCTAATATCATACCTAACCCAACGCATACAAGGCTTCCTTTGTTGCTGTTTTGGCTATTTACTGACAAATTTTGAGTCCTTATTGAAACTTAAAAAAGCGGCTTTTGAGATAGAACAACACATTTTATCAGGTTGATTATCATCAACCGTAATTGTGAAACCTAATTTTCTAGCAATTTTTAGGATCGCGGCATTATTAATATTGAAATAGGCATGGGCAGAGTTTAGCTTTAAATGTTGAAAACCATGAAATAGCATCGCAGTAACAGATTCTGTCGCTACATTATTTCCATAAAACTCTGGTTTTAATAATATCCCAAATTCTGCATCACCACGCTTTCTTTGCTCACGGTTTGCCATAAACCCCTGGATACCTATAGATTGCCCTGACGTAATCGATTTAATACACCAAAATTCATGGGGATGTTGTTGCTGATCCCTTAAACTATCTTTAAATAGGGATTTAGCTTGCTCAGTGGTTAACTTAGGCATGATTTTGCCCATGACTACATCGTTACAATAAAGGTCACAAAAAATAGCTTGGTCTTCATCACATATAGAGATGTATTGGAAACGTTGAGTTAGGTATTCTGTTTTAGGAATTTCCATTTCATTTATGCCATGGTGGAAATAGTTGATAGGGCAGGTAACCCTCGAGCTAATATACTTTTTACCTTAAATTAGTCTTTTTGTAACTCAACGCCCCTTACTTTAATTTGTAAATGTTAAATCAAAATAGGGGGATTGATGCAGGCTGTTTATTACGAGGTGGAAGTAATTCCCCGCTAATTAAAAGTATTCAAGCAGGCTAAAATAGAGCCCAAGTAAATACCTTATACCTTAGGAATACTGATTTTCTTATCTTCACTTTGACGGAACATGATCAGTGTGTGGCCTATAACCTGTAATTTAACAGCAGAGGTTTCACGAATTATTGCATCCATAATTAGTTGTTTCTCTTCCCGATCATCTGAAGGTACTTTCACTTTAATTAATTCATGGAAACTTAGGGCATTATCGATCTCGGCTAATACACCTTCAGTTAGGCCATTATTTCCCAATTGTATTATGGGTTTCAAAGGGTGGGCCAAGCCTTTCAAATATTGTTTCTGTTTATTAGATGACTTCATTTAGATTAATTCTTACAATTTTATTGATAATTTATGGTTGAAAATCGCTATTCTAACGCCATCTTGCTGTTATACCTAATAAGAAACGACATACAGGGTAAAAAAGACTGATTTAATTCAAGGTAAGCTATATTTAAATCAGTCCGCAGACGAGTTTTAAAGATAATTGAACAATATTGTGCACCAGCACGTATCAATCAAACAATTTTTTATTAGGGTAACTCCAGTTAGTGTCCTACGTTTACTTTTAGGACTAAGGTTCAAGTTCCATAAACTACTTTATTCATCGTTTTTTTATTTGTTTAGGGTAGGTATTAAAACTTTACGGAAATTTCAAAGTCAAATGATGTAAAGGGTTCCACCAATTGTACAGTAAATGGAAAGTGTCATTGAGTATGATGAAAAGTTGAGAGCTGATTTGATTTAAGCAGAATCAAACGCGGTTTCTCTGGTAGCGACAGGATTTAAACTGTAGTACTCTTGATGTACTGCTAACCGGGCAGAAGACTTGGTTGATTATTTAGTAATCTACCCAAGAATAAGCCTACAGACAGAATTTTACTTTTAGAGGTTAAAAGCGTTGAGCGATATGGCAAAAAATTTAATCTTATGGTTGGTCATCGCCGTTGTGCTGATGTCCGTGTTTAATAGTTTTACGCCGGGCGAAACAAGCAAGGCGAAAATTGATTACACTACTTTCGTACGTAATGTTGATCAAAAATCTGTTCGACAAGCAACCATAGACAGACAAACAGGTGAAATAACTGGTACTACTACCAGTGGCGATGCGTTTTCAACGTATATTCCTTATGCCGACCCTGATTTGATGAATGATTTGATTAGTAATGGAGTGGTAGTTGAGGGTAAACCGCCTGAATCGCCTTCTTTCTTATCTCAAATTTTTATTTCTTGGTTCCCAATGTTGTTGCTTATTGGTGTTTGGATATTCTTTATGCGCCAAATGCAAGGCGGCGGCGGTCGTGGCGCTATGTCATTTGGTAAAAGTAAAGCTCGCTTGTTGGGCGAAGACCAAATAAAGACAACCTTTGCTGATGTAGCAGGTTGTGACGAAGCCAAAGAAGATGTTTCTGAGCTCGTTGACTTCCTACGAGACCCTTCTAAGTTCCAAAAATTAGGCGGTAAAATACCTAAGGGTGTTTTGATGGTAGGTCCTCCGGGAACGGGTAAGACCCTTTTAGCCAAAGCTATAGCGGGTGAAGCTAAAGTACCATTTTTTACTATTTCAGGTTCTGATTTTGTTGAAATGTTCGTAGGTGTGGGCGCGTCACGAGTGCGTGACATGTTTGAGCAAGCTAAAAAATCAGCACCATGTATTATCTTCATCGATGAGATTGATGCTGTAGGTCGTCAACGTGGAGCTGGTTTAGGCGGTGGACACGATGAGCGTGAGCAAACATTGAACCAAATGTTGGTTGAAATGGATGGTTTTGAAGGGCACGAGGGCATTATTGTTATCGCTGCAACTAACCGTCCAGACGTACTTGACCCTGCATTGTTGCGTCCAGGTCGTTTTGACCGTCAAGTTGTTGTAGGTCTACCTGATATTCGCGGACGTGAGCAGATCCTTAAAGTTCACATGCGTAAGGTTCCTATTGGTGACAATGTTGAAGCGTCTGTTATAGCCAGAGGCACACCAGGTTTCTCTGGTGCGGATTTAGCTAACCTTGTTAACGAAGCCGCATTATTTGCAGCACGCTCAGATAAACGTGTTGTATCTATGGAAGAGTTTGATAAAGCGAAAGACAAGATCATGATGGGCGCCGAGCGTAAAACCATGGTTATGTCTGAGGAAGAAAAAACCAATACGGCATATCATGAAGCGGGACACGCCATTGTTGGTCGTGTTGTACCAGAACATGATCCTGTCTATAAGGTCTCTATTATTCCTCGAGGGCGCGCTTTAGGGGTAACGATGTATTTGCCTGAACAAGACAAATATAGTCACAGCAAGCAGCACCTTGAAAGCATGATTTCTAGTTTGTTTGGTGGTCGTATCGCAGAGGCTCTTACTCTGGGAGAAGAAGGTGTTACCACTGGTGCTTCCAACGATATTGAAAGAGCAACTGATATTGCCCGTAAAATGGTTACTCAGTGGGGTCTATCGAACAAGATGGGACCTATGCTTTATTCTGAAGAGGAAGGCGAAGTATTTCTTGGTCGCAGCATGTCTAAGGCAAAACATATGTCTGATGATACAGCTCGTGCCATAGATGCTGAGATTAAGTCAATCATAGACCGCAATTATGAACGTGCAGAAAATATTCTGAACGAACATATGGATGTCTTACACGCCATGAAAGACGCGTTAATGAAATATGAAACCATTGACGCCAAACAAATTGATGATTTAATGGCTCGTCGTCCAGTAAGACCACCTGCTGATTGGGATAGTCGTGACCCAGGGTCAAATGACAAACCAACTGGTGGAGCAACGGTAAGTACTGATGATAAAAGCACGCCTCCTCCGACGGTAGGCAAGCCTGGCGATTTACCTAGCTAAATTGTTATTCGTTTAAATTGGGTCGATTCAGACAAGTGCTGACTCGACCTTTTTTGTATCTACTACTCCATTTTTTGGTATTTGAAATTACTTTATGCAGTTTAAAAACAAAAAACTCGATTTAACTATACCCAGAGTCATGGGGATCTTAAATGTCACGCCTGATTCATTTTCCGACGGCGGAAAGTTTGAAGGGCGCGATAGTGCGCTAGCTCAAGCCGAAACTATGATTTTAGAGGGTGCCGACTTTATCGATGTTGGTGGAGAATCGACTCGGCCCGGTGCCGAAGAGGTGTCTATTCAGCAAGAACTTGATCGCACAATTCCAGTCATTGAAGCTATAAATGCCAATTTTGATGTGGTTATCTCCATCGACACCAGTAAACCTGAAGTGATGCAACATGCTGTTGCAGCCGGTGCAGGTCTTATTAATGATATCCGCGCATTAGAACAAACTGGTGCGTTAGCAGCTGCGGCACAAAGTGGAGCCGCTGTGTGCTTGATGCATATGCAAGGACAGCCTAAAAGTATGCAACAAGCACCTAGTTATCAAGATGTCGTTAAAGAGGTGACTGAGTTTCTACAAGCTAAAATTGACCTTTGTGTTCAAGGTGGGATAGCAAAATCTAAGCTAATGATTGATCCTGGTTTTGGTTTTGGCAAAACTTTACCGCATAATTATCAAATACTTGATAGACTTAATGAAATGCAAGAATTAGATTTACCTATGTTGATCGGTATATCTCGCAAGTCAATGATAGGCAATCTGTTAAATAGAGACGTTAACGATCGATTAGCTGGCAGTTTAGCTGCTGCGACAATTGCGTTAACTAAAGGCGCTTCGATATTACGAGTGCACGATGTAAAACAAACCGTTGATGCTGTAAAAGTGGTATTGGCGTTGAGTACGTATAAGGATTAATGTGATGAGCTCAAGAAAGTATTTTGGTACAGATGGTATTCGTGGAAAAGTTGGCGAAAGTGTCATTAATCCTGAGTTTGTAATGAAGTTAGGCTGGGCTGCTGGAAAAGTGTTAGCTGGGCAGGGAACAAATAAAGTTCTTATCGGCAAAGATACACGTATATCTGGTTATATGCTTGAGTCTTGTCTTGAAGCTGGTTTATCTGCAGCGGGCATTAATATCGGTTTATTAGGTCCAATGCCAACCCCAGCAATTGCCTATCTAACTAAAACCTTTCGCTCTGAAGCTGGAATAGTAATTAGCGCATCTCACAATCCGTTTTACGATAATGGCATCAAGTTTTTCTCAGCTAATGGTTACAAGCTAGATGATGAAATTGAACTTGCCATTGAAAAGGAAATGGAAAAACCTATGGTCTGCGTGGCCTCCGATAAGCTAGGCAAAGCGTATCGAATTGAAGATGCAGCAGGTCGATATATTGAATTTTGTAAGGGTAACTTCCCTTCGGATCTAAACCTTAAAAGTTTAAAAATAGTGGTCGATTGTGCCCATGGTGCAACTTATCATATTGCCCCTAACGTATTAGAAGAGCTTGGCGCTGAAGTCATTGAAATTGGTACTGACCCAGATGGATTAAATATCAATAAAGGTGTCGGTGCTACTTCAATGAAAGCGATTCAAGAGAGTGTACTTGAGCACAAAGCCGATTTAGGTTTTGCCTTAGACGGTGATGGTGACCGAATTATGATGGTTGACCATAAAGGTAATTTGATCGATGGTGATCAACTTATTTATATTATAGCGCGCGACTCGTTAAAATCAGGACGCTTAAACGGTGGTGTTGTAGGCACCCTAATGAGTAATTTAGGTTTAGAAATTGCCTTAAATAAACTTGGTGTCGCTTTTGTCAGAAGTAATGTCGGTGATCGTTACGTGATGGAATTGTTACAAGAACGAGGTTGGGCAATTGGTGGAGAAAACTCCGGCCATGTACTTAATTTAAATGTGACTTCCACAGGTGATGGTATCTTAGCGGGTTTGCAGGTTATTACTGCCATGTTACGTTCTCAGATGAGCCTACACGAATTATGTTCCGGCATGGATATGTATCCGCAGACACTGGTAAATGTGAGGTTTGAGGAAGGTGAAGACCCATTAGAAAATCCAAAAGTCAAAGAAGCCGTCATTGAAGCAGAAAACAATTTAGGTAAAACCGGACGAGTGTTATTACGAAAAAGTGGTACAGAACCCCTTATTCGTGTCATGGTTGAAGCTGAAAAACAAGAAGACTCGACTAATTGGGCTGAATTTATCGCTGATGCAGTGCGTAAATTAACCAATTAGTCATTTAGCATCATAAATTAACGCTAGCCCACTTGTATATTTTACTCGGGTTAGTTAATATCTCGCCCGCTTTTTCGCTGGGTTAAGGAAGATTAAAGTGCAGAACAAACGACGCCCTATGGTTGCAGGCAACTGGAAAATGAATGGTAACATCGAACTTGCCAAGCAAATGATGGATACCCTTAATGGTGCCAGTTTGCCGGATGTCGATGTATTAGTTTGTCCTCCTTTTCCATTTATAAGTGCTTTTGACTCGTTAAATGGTGCTATTGGTGGACAGAATCTAAGTGAATTTGACTCTGGTGCTCATACCGGGGAAGTGTCTGGTTCAATGCTAAAATCTGTAGGATGTGACTTCGTGTTAGTCGGTCACTCTGAAAGAAGAACGGATAACGGCGAAAGTGATAAGCTGGTTGCTGAAAAAGTAAGCGTGGCACTAAAACATGGTTTAACACCTGTGTTGTGTGTTGGCGAGCCAGAATCTGTGCGTGATAGTGGTGAGTTTTTTAATCATATCCAAGCACAAATTGAAGCTGTAATTAATGTCATTGGAATTGAAAACTTTGACAACATAGTGGTTGCTTATGAGCCAGTATGGGCAATCGGTACAGGCAAAACAGCCAGCCCATTGCAAGCGCAAGAAGTTCATGCATTTATTCGTGAATATTTACGTAAATTAAATGCTGACATAGCCAATGGCTTACGTATTTTATATGGTGGTAGTGTTAAAGCCGCCAATGCCAATGAATTATTTTCACAACCCGATGTTGATGGCGGGTTGATAGGTGGAGCCAGTTTGGATCCACAGGAATTTTTAAATATTTGCTTAGCAGCAAAAGGTTAGAGACATAACATGACGTATTTTTACGAAATTTTGATAGTAGTATATTTAGTAGTAGCTTTAATGTTGATAGGCATGGTGCTTATTCAGCAAGGTAAAGGTGCGGATATGGGCGCATCATTTGGTGGTGGCGGCTCAAATACAGTATTTGGCTCTTCTGGTTCAGGTAACTTTATGACAAGAACAACAGCCATACTTGCTACTTTGTTTTTTGTTATCAGTTTGATTTTAGGTAATCAAACTGCAGATAAAGATCAATCACTTGATGAATTTGAAAATCTGGGCGCTATCGAGCAATCAGTAGATTCAGACATTCCTAATCAGGAAAGTACGCCTGATTCAAACGAGATACCTAACTAGATAGTTATTTTAATAAACATCGCGGATGTGGTGGAATTGGTAGACACGCAGCCTTGAGGGGGCTGCGGCTTAGGCCGTGGGAGTTCGAGTCTCCCCATCCGCACCATATATAAATAAAAAAGCCTGTAGATTAATTCTCTACAGGCTTTTTTTGTATCAACTATTGATTGCTGTTTTTAATATTTAGAGCAAGTTTACACTTTATCTAACGCCTGACTAACATCCGCAATAATATCGTCGATATGCTCAATACCCACTGATATTCTTACCAAGTCGGAACTGACACCAGCTGCAGCTAATTCTTTTTCGTTTAACTGGCGATGGGTGGTTGATGCTGGGTGACAGGCTAAAGATTTAGCATCACCAATATTTACTAAACGTAGAATCATATTTAATGAGTCGATGAATTTAGTGCCAGATTCTAAACCGCCAGCAATACCAAAACTCAAGACACCAGATGCTTTTCCTGAGGTAATCTTTTGGCAGTTCTCTTGGTAAGGACTGTCGGGTAGGGCGGCGTAATTTACCCATTCAACTTTATCGTGTTGTAACAAGTAAGCCGCAAGTTTTTCGGCATTCTCACAGTGACGATCCATGCGTAAACCTAAAGTTTCTAATCCTTGTAGAATTTGGAATGAATTTAATGGAGAAATAGCGGCACCAGTGTTTCTAAGAGGTCCTACACGGCAACGACCAATGTAAGCTGCAGCTCCCAGTGCTTCAGTGTACACGACACCATGATATGAAGGATCAGGTTCATTTAAAATGGCAAAACGCTGTTTGTTTTTAACCCAGTCAAATTTACCAGAATCAACAATTACACCGCCCACTGATGTTCCGTGACCACCAATATACTTGGTAAGCGAATGTACAACTATGTGCGCGCCTAATTCAAAAGGTCTACACAGGTAAGGGGTTGCAACAGTATTATCTACAATTAAAGGAACACCGTGTTTATCAGCTATCTGTGCTAAGCGTTTGATATCAACTACATTACCGGCAGGGTTGCCAATTGACTCACAAAATATTGCTTTGGTTTTATCATCGATAGAGTTTTCAAAAGTAGCAAAGTCGTCATGGGAAACCATGCGAGTTTCGATGCCTTGACGAGGCAGCGCATGAGCAAAAAGGTTATAGGTACCACCATACAATTGACTGGTGCTGATGATGTTGTCACCTGCTTCACAGATACATTGTATTGCATAAGTAATGGCTGCCATACCCGATGACACACATACTGCCGCGATACCGCCTTCCATGGCCGCTACACGTTTTTCAAGGACGTCAGTGGTAGGGTTCATTATGCGGGTGTAAATATTTCCAGGCACTTTAAGGTCAAATAAATCCGCACCATGCTGCGTGTCATCAAAAGTATAAGAAGTGGTTTGATAAATAGGAACCGCAGCTGCTTTAGTGGTTTCCTCTGACTGATATCCTTCGTGTAATGCTATGGACTCTAATTTCATTATTTTTCTCTGTAAGGTTGAGGTTGTCGAGTAATAACTATTGCGAAAACTTATGATAGTTAAGGAACTATTATCAGTAAAATCGATTTAGTTATTAATCATTCAAAACCGTTAGAAGGTAATAGAGACCACTTTAAGCTAAAACAAAAAACGTTGAAAAGTATCAGACTTTGAAACCTACAGATTTAAAAGGGCTTTTTTACAAATAATCGAATAACATCATCTCTAGCACCATTGGTAATCCCTTTTAAGTAACTAAAAGAATAGGAAAGTTGTTGATACTTACCTGAGATTGAAGGTCCAATTTGGTGGCTTTGATCATTGCTACTACCAAAAGCACCCACTTTGCCAAGGTTATTGAAGGAGTCAAAGCCAAGGGTGATGTTATTGTTCGCTTTATAGGTTATGCCTGTGCGTGTTTCTAAAAAGGTTCCGGTGGCAGGGGTGTCGCCTCCAATGTTCCAACTAAAGGACAACACTTGAGTAAGCGACCATTTAGACGCAAATGACCACCGATTACTCCATTTGAAAGAAAGTCCTTCGCTGCGATGAGCTTTGCGGGTTTTAATGTCAGCTCGAACAGCACTGTCCCAAATTCCATCTTCTTTATGTTGGAACTGCCATAATAAATCGGCGGAAATAGAGTCAAGTTCAAAACTCCCTGTGGTGTCTCTTACTTGACCAACCATGCGAAATCGCACTGAATCAGTAATGGATTTTTGCGCGTTCATTCTAATTACATACTGTTCTCTATCACCATCTTCACTTGGCGTGTACGCAGTACGAATTTGGAAAGACTGGTCATTGGGTTTGACGATTGGGCCAGTTACACCACTGGTATTGTTGGCATTTGCGCTGAAACTGACGCAAAGAACCAAAATAACCTTGAATAAGAAATTTGAATGTTTAATCGGTGACATCATTACACTTTTATTACATTTTTATGACTAAGCGAGAGTGTAATCTATATCTGTATAAGTGCAAAAAACAATTTCGCCATTGGAATTGTTTTATTTTAGCAATTTAGCTGTACTCGCCAGTTGATAAACCACTCAATATTTTGTTGTTAACCCCTAGCTTAGTACAAATTAAAACAAGCTTAGGGGGAAAAATTAGGAAAAAACTAAATTAACCTTGATTATATATAAATTTCACTGTCGATTTGCCTATCATATAGCTATACTATGCGCCGCATTTAAAAGCGTTAAAGAAAATATTAAAAAGGATAAATAGTGACTCCTATTACGAAAACATTTCAGTATGGTCAACATACTGTAACTCTAGAAACGGGTGTAATCGCTCGTCAAGCTACTGCTGCTGTTATGGCTAGCATGGATGATACATCTGTACTAGTTAGTGTAGTTGGTAGAAAAGAAGCCAAAGCAGGTCAAGACTTCTTCCCATTAACGGTTAACTATCAAGAAAAAGCCTATGCTGCTGGTAAAATACCAGGTGGCTTTTTCAAACGTGAAGGTCGTCCTTCAGAAAGTGAGACTTTAATCGCACGTTTGATCGACCGTCCAATCCGTCCTCTTTTCCCAGACGGTTTCATGAACGAAGTGCAAATTATTATTACTGTTGTTTCTGCAAACCCAGAAATTCCTACTGATATCATCTCTCTTATTGGTACCTCTGCGGCATTGGCAATTTCAGGTATTCCATTTAATGGTCCTGTTGGTGCAGCTCGTGTTGGTTACAAAGAGGGTGAGTACATTCTAAACACTTTGACTTCAGAACTTGAAACAAGTGAATTAGATTTGGTTGTAGCCGGTACTGAAAGTGCAGTATTGATGGTTGAATCAGAAGCAAGCATTCTTTCTGAAGAAGTGATGCTTGGTGCTGTAATGTATGGTCATGAGCAAAGCCAAGCTGTTGTTAATGCAGTGAGTGAGTTTGCTGCAGAAGTTGCTACTCCTAAATGGGAATGGGCCGCTGATGCTGAAAACACTGATCTGAAGAGCAAAATCAAAGAATTAGCAGAAGCTGGCATGACTGAAGCGTACCAGATTTCTGATAAAATGGTGCGTAAAGATGCCGTTGTTGCGGTAACTGAAAAAGCCGTTGAAGCTATCCTTGAAGCTGATCCTGAGCAAGACCCTAAAGAAGTGTCTGAAATGCTACATGATCTAGAGAGTGATGTTGTTCGTTCTCGTATACTTGCTGGTGAGCCACGTATTGATGGTCGCGAACCGGATATGATCAGAGCGTTACACGTGAATACAGGTGTTCTACCTAGAACTCACGGTTCTGCACTTTTCACTCGTGGTGAAACACAAGCATTAGTAGCTGCTACCCTTGGTACAGAGCGTGATGCACAGATGATCGATGAGCTAGGTGGCATGGCAAGCAGCCGTTTCATGTTGCATTACAACTTCCCTCCATACTGTGTAGGCGAAACAGGTTTTGTAGGCTCTCCTAAGCGTCGTGAAATTGGTCACGGTCGTTTGGCGAAACGTGGTATTCAAGCTGTAATGCCATCTGAAGCTGAATTCCCATATGTTGTTCGTGTAGTGTCTGAGATTACTGAATCAAATGGTTCGTCTTCTATGGCCTCTGTTTGTGGTACTTCACTTGCACTAATGGATGCCGGTGTACCTATTAAAGCTTCTGTAGCGGGTATCGCTATGGGCTTGGTGAAAAGTGACGAAAACTTCGTTGTTTTATCTGACATTCTAGGTGATGAAGATCACCTTGGTGATATGGACTTTAAAGTTGCTGGTACTACCGATGGTATTACTGCACTGCAAATGGATATCAAAATCGAAGGTATCACTAAAGAAATCATGCAAAAAGCCCTTAAGCAAGCTAAAGAAGCTCGCTTACACATTTTGGGTGTTATGGATGAAGCTCTTGGTGGACACCGCGACGAAATGTCAGAGTTTGCTCCTCGTATCTATACCCTTAAAATCGATCAGGATAAAATCCGTGATGTGATTGGTAAAGGTGGCGCAATGATCCGTGCTATCACTGAAGAATCAGATACGAATATCGAAATCGAAGATGACGGTACTATTAAGATTTTTGCTACTGAACTAGCTAAAGCGGAAATTGCTATCGCTAAGATTGAGCAAGTAACTGCAGAAGTTGAAGCGGGCAAAACTTACCATGGTAAAGTAACGCGTATCGTTGATTTTGGTGCATTTGTTGAAGTACTGCCTGGTAAAGAAGGTCTGGTACATATTTCACAAATTGCTCACGAACGTGTGAATAAAGTTTCTGATTACCTTTCTGAAGGCCAAATGGTTGACGTGAAAGTAATGGAAATTGATCGTCAAAACCGTGTTCGTCTTAGCATTAAAGAGTTGTTGGAAAAACCAGCAGCAGAAGCACCTTCTGAAGATTAATCTACAAAATTGTGTTACATAAAAAGGAGCTTAATGCTCCTTTTTTATTTTGACTTAATTGATTATCACTATTGGAAAAATACGATGGATAAACAAACAGAAATTGAAATTCAAGCGGCAACCTTTAGACGTTTGTTGAAGCACTTAGATGACAATAAAGATGTACAAAACATCGATTTAATGATTTTAGCCGACTTTTGTCGTAATTGTTTAGGTAAGTGGTACAAGGCCGCGGCGGAAGAAAAGGGAGTTGAAATCGATTACGAACAAGCTAGGGAAAAGATATACGGTATGCCTTATTCCCAATGGAAAGAACAGTACCAAGCCAAAGCTACCCCCGAGCAACTTGCGGCTTTTGATGCTAGGCAAGCGCAAAAAGGCGGTTGCAATTAAGCGTTAGATAATTCATGACTGGGTTAGTTACCATCGGCTAAATTGCGCTAATGATGATAACTAACTAAAATTACTAGAATTACCTAGTTAAGCGCTCTAATCTAGACATACTGAATAATGACAGTTCGGAGTAGGCATGTTCCCTGAGAACAACGAATTAGAACAGCTTTATTACAAAGCCAGAATTGCTAATTTAGACAAAGCTCACATTTTTCCCGAGGATGTTAGCCAACACCTTGAGGACACTATTTTTGCTGATCCGAACTTTATTAAAAAACAAATTATTGGTCATTCCTATTTAGCTCTTCCTATTCATTTGATTTCAGTGGGCAAGGGGAGTATCCCTATATTATGTTGGTCGCAAATGCATGGCGATGAGCCAACGGCAACAGCAGCGCTGTTGGACTTACTTGTCTTTATTGAGCAAAATAAAACGGCTCCTTGGCTAACAGAGCTATTTGAAAAAGTCACTCTACACTTCGTGCCTATGTTGAACCCCGACGGTGCTCAACAACAAACTAGAGAAAATGCCCAAGGTATCGATATCAATCGCGATGCCGCAGCCTTACAAACCCCTGAAGGAAAAGTACTAAAATCCTTGTTCGACAATATTAAGCCAGCATTTGCCTTCAACCTTCATGATCAGTCTCGTTATTATCGCATTGAACACTCATTAGCACCGGTTGAAATGGCATTTTTAGCACCTGCTGGTGATTCTCACGAAAGTATGCCTGAACATAGATGTAATGCCATGAAACTCATTGGTGCTGTGCTATCTGATATGTCAGATGAATTGTTTGGTCGGGTCGCCAAGTATCAAGATAGCTATTCAGATCGCGCCTTTGGTGATCTAGCTTGTAGCCAAGGCATTGCTTGTGTTTTGATTGAATCGGGATATAGGACCAATGATCTAAATAGACAAAATGCCAGACGACTCAATTTTCTTTGTCTAATGCTGGGTTTAAAGCACATTGCCGATGGCTCATATCAGCAGGTGGGAGAGTTTGCGTACAATTCTTTACCTTATAACATCGAAAATGGGCTCTGTGACTTGGTCATTAGAGGCCTCAATGTTGATAGCGTGAAAGGTAATTTTAATGTGGATGTTGCTTTAAAACATCTAAACCGCAAACAGGCACTGATTAGCGAACTAGGGGACTTAAGACAATTGGGCGGTTATGAAGTGTTAAATGCCCATAATTTTAGTTACGCACCAGGGAATACCTTTGAGGTCAATGAACCCATCGACCTTAGTGAAGACAAGTACCTATTTTTATTACGCAACGGGTTTTGTCGTTTCAGTGGCGATATATCGTTAATTAATCAGTTGACTGATTGGCCCATCATCAAAGTGCCGGGAGAGTCTGAACCTGCTGGCTTCTGGCAAAAGGAAATGCCACCAACTTGGTTGATGTTATTTAATGACCAAGTTAAAGGAGCTGTATTAGAAGGGAAACTAATCGTTTTGAAATAAACAGTTATTTACACTTTAAACTCAACTTCGAATTGAGAATACTTTGATTCTTATCATTAAATTGTCAAACTAGTCAATCATTGCCTAAAAAGTGCAGATATATAGCAAACAATTTGGCAATTACCGATTAATACGAAAAAACCTTAGAACTGTCTTCAATATGATCAATAATCGTTGATACTTTCAATGCAAAGGTCGTATTTACGAGGCATTTTAAAAAAAGTGCGATAAGCTATTTGTTCGCCCACTACTTTAGGGATAAAAATGAAAAACGTAATGCTTACTTTTTTGTTAATGGGAGGATTAATTTCTCCAACCATTAACGCAAAAACAGAAATCGATGTACTCAAATCTGAGAATATCTTCGACATTGAGTATGCGGCTGATTTAAACATCAGTAAAGACGGTAAAATCGTCTACTTTGTGCGCCATTTTATGGATATACAAAGTGACAGAAAGCTTGGTAATATCTGGTCTGTAGACACAAAGACGGGCAATATGTTACCTGTTACTACGGGTGACCATTTAGATTACAATCCGGTATTATCCGCTGATGGTAAAAAGCTTGCTTTTATCTCTACTCGAAGCGGTAAGCCACAAATTTACGTCACTTGGTTAGCCACGGGCAACACTGCAAAGCTCACTAATTTGGTCTCGTCTCCTAGTGGGTTAAGTTGGTCGCCCGATGGTAAGTACATCGCCTTTAGCATGTTTGTTCCTGGTAAACCTAAATCACCAGTAAACCTCGCGGGTAAACCCCCGGGAGCCAAATGGGCAGACCCTGCGATTTATATTGATGATGTATATTATCGCTTTGATGGCGGCGGTTATCGTAGCCCAGGCACATCAGAGATATTTATTTTATCTGCTGATGGCGGTACACCAAGACAACTAACTAACGATGAATTTGATAATGGTGGCGAGTTGAGTTGGGGGAAAAACAGTGAAGTCCTCTATTTTTCTGCTAATCGTTCCGAAAATCGAGATTTTACTCCTCTTAACAGCGATATTTATTCTATTTCAATTAAAGATAGTCTTATCACGCAATTAACCGAAAGGGATGGGCCTGACGGCAGTCCCAAGATCTCTCCAAATGGCAAATACTTGGCCTATATTGGCTTTGATGATAAACGTAAAAATTATGACAATGCTAAAGTCTATATAAAACAGCTATCTGATGGTGAGACGATAATGGTCTCCGAAGGATTAGATCGCAGTATTGACAGAATAGAATGGGATCACAAAAGTCGAAATCTTTATATTCAGTATGATGATAAAGGCAAAACTATTTTGGCCTTGCAATCGGCAAGAACAGCGGATAAACGCAGTATATTGTCTGACAAATTAGGTGGCCAATCTTATGGTCGACCTTATACCAGCGGTGAGTTTTCGGTAAGTGAAAATGGCAAAGTGGTCATTTCACATTCTGATCCCATGCGACCTGCGGATATCGCGATTATCGAAAACAAACAAAGCAAACTACTAACCCATTTAAATGATGATGCCTTGGGTCACAAAACTCTGGCCAAGATCGAAGAGTTTTGGTTTAAATCCAGTGCCGATGGTAAGGATATTCAGGGCTGGATTGCTTACCCTCCGGGCTTTGATGAAACTAAAAAGTATCCAATGGTATTGGAAATCCATGGTGGTCCAGTTACCGCCTATGGACCCCATTTCTCAATGGAGATCCAGCTGTTTGCCGCTGCTGGCAATGTAGTGTTGTATCTAAATCCTAGAGGTAGTTCTAGTTATGGAGCAAACTTTGCCCATACGATTGATAAAAACTATCCCAGTCAAGATTACGACGATTTAATGAGTGGCGTGGATAAGCTTATTGAAAAAGGGTTTATTGATACTGAGCAGCTATTTATTACTGGTGGCTCAGGTGGTGGTACCCTCACGGCTTGGTCTATTGGCCATACTCAACGCTTTGCAGCAGCGGTAGTCGCAAAACCGGTAATTAATTGGTTTAGTTTTGTACTAACTGCGGATTTCTATCCTTTCTTTTATCAATATTGGTTCAACGGTAAACCTTGGGATAATTTAGATGAGTATATGAAATATTCGCCTATCAGCTATGTTGGTAATGTAACAACACCGACTATGTTATTGACTGGTGAGTCTGATCATAGAACTCCCATATCTGAATCCGAACAATTTTATCAAGCATTAAAACTGCAAGGTGTTGAGAGTGCAATGGTACGCATACCTAATGCGTCACATAGTATCTATCGTAAACCAAGTAATTTGATGGCCAAGGTGGAGTATATTTTGTGGTGGTTCGAGCAACATAAACCTAAAAAAGAGGGCGATAGTTAAATTTATGGTGCTACTAATTATATATGTTTTTGTTGCACTGGGATTTTCCTTTTTATGTTCTGTCGCTGAAGCGGTCATTTTAAGTATCTCTTCAGCTTACATATCTGTTTCTATGAACAAAGGTGAAAAATCGGGAGAGATTTTACATGACTTAACGGCGGACATTAACAAACCTTTGGCCGCCATTTTAACCCTCAACACCATTGCCCACACAATGGGGGCAGCTGGTGCTGGGGCACAAGCAGCAGTGGTGTTTGGCGATGCTTACCTTGGTGCAGCTTCAGCTGTATTAACCTTACTCATTTTGGTGTTTTCAGAAATTATACCGAAGACATTAGGGGCTACTTATTGGCGCCAGCTCGCACCCGTTACCGCGTATTTTTTAAAGTATTTAGTTTGGGTTTTGTATCCGTTTGTACAAATGGCAAATGCGTTAACTAGCCGATTTACAGAGGAAAGCCCCTTAAAAGGTTTGAGTCGTGGAGAGTTGCAAGCCATGACAGAATTATCTAAACACGAAGGTTTATTAGATCACCAAGAAGCCAATATTCTACAAAGTTTATTAAGTTTAGATGATCTTAAAGTACGTGATGCAATGACCCACAGAACCGTGGTATTTAAAGTGTCAGAAAACTTAACGGTAGAAACGTTTTACCATAAACACGCAACCGAAGGTTATTCGAGAATTCCGGTCTATGAAGATGAAGAGCCAGAGAAGATAAGTGGATTTGTTTTAAAATCCGATTTAATTTTGGCTCAGGCAAGAGGAAACGGAAATAAGTTGTTGTCTGAATATCGTAAAGACATGGTGGCCTTGTTAAGCAGTACTAGTTTGGCTGAAACTTTTCCGCACTTTTTACAATCTCGTTCTCATATTCTGCTTGTTGTGGATGAATACGGCGGGATGGATGGCATATTAACCTTAGAAGATTTACTCGAGAGTCTTTTAGGGTTTGAAATTGTTGATGAGAAAGACAAACATGTAAGTATGAAAAAAGTTGCACGGCTTATGTGGAAGAGGCGTGAGCGAGAATTGTTCAAACAACAGCAAGATCAAAAATAAAGTAGAGATTATGTCACAGTTGTTAATCTGTAAAAATGTAAGTAAGACCTATCAAGAAAATGACGCCGCGTCAGTGCAAGTATTGGATAACGTTAATTTTCAAGTTAATAAAGCGGAACAAGTTGCCATACTGGGGAGTTCAGGGTCAGGGAAAAGTACCTTGTTACATATTTTGGGGGCACTAGATACGCCAACCTCTGGAAAGGTACTGTTTAACGGACAAGACATTTTTCAGTTTAATGAAAAACAACAAGCTGATTTTCGTAATAAATATTTAGGCTTTGTTTATCAATTTCACCATTTGCTGCCTGAGTTTAGTGCATTAGAAAACGTTGCCATGCCATTACTCATTGGCAAAACTAAAACGGACTTGGCCAAGCACCAAGCAGAAGAGATTTTAAAACGAGTGGGATTGAGTCATCGATTAGATCATAAACCTGCTCAAATGTCTGGTGGGGAACGTCAGCGCTGTGCCATAGCGCGAGCTCTTGTTACTCAACCTGATTTAGTTTTAGCCGATGAACCTACAGGGAATTTAGATCATAAAACTGGACAAAGTATTTATCATTTATTAAATGAGTTGAGGGAACAGGTTTCAACCAGCTTTATTGTGGTTACTCACGATATTGAGTTAGCCGCTAAACTCGACAGAACGTTAAATATTACCGATGGCAAATTGGTCGAGCAGGGCACTGCTGTATGAATTTAGTTGGACAATTGGCCTGGCGATTTCGTTCAGGTAAGCGCCAAAACGGTTTTATATCCTTTATTTCCGCATCATCTACACTAGGCATTGCATTGGGATGTATGGTGTTAATATTGCTGCTATCTGTAATGAATGGCTTTGAACGAGAGCTTAAAAATCAACTTCTAAGCTTTATCCCCCATGGTGAAATATACGCTTATGAAGGCAGTGGTTTAGAAAACTGGCAAGAGCAACTCAATGGTTTGTCTGCTGATCCAAGGATCACTTCTATCGAGCCCTACATCAAAGCTGCAGGTTTATTGCAAAAAGGCAGTAAAATGAAAGCGGTACCTGAACTGGTGGGCATTGATCTAAATTATTCGAAAAATAATAAATTGGTTCAACAAGTAGGCGAGAGTCACTGGAATAACTTTAAAGCAGATCCTAACGCTGTCTTGTTAGGCCGTTCGATAATGCAGCAACTAGCGGTTAACGTAGGCGACAAAGTACAACTTGTATTGCCACAAATTTCCGATGATCTTTCTTTTTCAGCGCCTAAATCAGTGTGGTTACATGTAGCAGGTGAAATCGCCATTGGCGGTGAACTTGACGGTCAAATTGGCTTTATGCATATACAATTAGCTGCTGATACATTAGGTACAAAAACCGGTGCTCAAGGTTTACGCTTTCGTTTCAATGATCCTTTTATCGCCAATAGCGCCATACGTGAATTTGGTTTTTCTTTTTCCCAGCATGTGTTTATGTCTGATTGGATGCGAACTCAAGGGCATTTATATCAGGATATTCAATTAGTAAGAGCAGTGGTTTATGTTGCGCTCACCCTAGTTATAGCAGTGGCTTGCTTTAATATTATTTCAACTCTGGTCATGGCCGTGAGTGAAAAGCAGGCGGAAATCGCAATGCTTAAAACCATGGGGGCTAGAGATAGGTTAATCATTCAAGTGTTTATTCTACAAGGTGCTGTAAATGGACTTATTGGAACCCTAGTGGGTGTAACATGTGGGGTGCTATTAGCTGAGTATCTGACCCAAATTGCGAGCTTTATTGAAACTGTCAGTGGCGTGAAGTTTCTATCTGGTGATGTTTATTTTATCGACTTTTTACCGTCACAATTACGCTGGAGTGAAGTGTTTTTTACTGCTTTAATCGCGGTGACGTTAAGTTTGTTAGCAACCATTTATCCAGCCATAAAAGCCACTAAAATAAATCCTGCAGAAGCTTTAGGACAACATTAGCAGCTAATCAATAGCTGCTAATGTTAAGTTGTTTAAATTAGTCTTTGGTTTGAGTTTCTGTGGGTTTAAAATCATCTAGATCCACATTTTCAAAGTCTACGCCCGCTTCCAAATCGTAATACACAGATTCATCAAGTTCATTTTCGCTTTTTGCGACTACGCAAGAAACCATACAGTCACCGGTAATATTCACCGCTGTCCTAGTCATGTCTAATAACCGATCGACACCTAATATTAAGGCGACGCCTTCAACAGGAAGCCCTACTTGTACTAACACCATAGATAACATGAGTGTACCTACACCTGGTACACCTGCGGTGCCTACCGACGCTAACGTAGCGGTTAATACCACCATTAACATATCCGAAGTAGAAAGGTCGATACCATAAACTTGAGCGATAAATACGGTGGCGACCCCTTGCATTATTGCCGTGCCATCCATGTTAATCGTAGAGCCTAGAGGAACAACAAAAGACGCCACTGACTTGCCGATACCTAATTTCTTGGTAGCGGTTTCCATTGTCACTGGCAAGGTTGCACTACTACTGGCGGTACTAAAGGCAAATAACACTGCTTCGCGCATTTTTAAGAACAAGTACTTAGGGTTCAATCCCGTTAACAGCTTCAGAATGATTGAATAATTAACAAAGGCATGGATTAGCAACACAGCAAATACCAATACAAAGTATAAGGCTAAGGATGCGATTCGTCCTTCATCTATGGTGGTGAATAATTTTGCTAACAGCGCAAACACACCATAGGGGGCCAAATTCATTAAAATGGTAACTAACTTCATAATTACCGTATTTAAATCTTCGAAGAAAGCGGCAATACGTTTGCCCGCATCACCAACCATCGCAATGGCTAAACCAAATAAAACTGCGAAAGTGATAACTTGCAGCATTTTACCTTCGGTGAAGGCTTGGAACGGGTTAGATGGGAAAATATCGATAATTACCGCGGCTAGAGTAGGTGGCTCTTTGGCGGCAAAAACGGCATCAGTTGGAATAGGGATACCAGAACCAGGTTGAACGATGATCGCTGCAATCATGGCAACGGTTATCGCTATGGCAGTCGTACCAATATATAGCAAAACAGACTTACCACCTAGGCGTCCTAATTTACTTGGTTCGGATAAGTTAGCCACACCACAGACTAAAGAAACAAAGACCAGAGGTACTATTAGCATTTTTAAACTGTTGATAAATATCGAACCAACGACATTAAATATACCATTGACTAAAACATCATACGTAGAAACCGTAGTCCCGAATACACTAAATGCTAAATCTCCGCTATCATCAAATGACCATTTTAAAATAACACCGGTAATTATCCCGGCAATCATGCCGATAAAGATTTTAGCGGTGAGACCAAGTTTTTTTGGAGATTGCTGCATTGTTTGTCCTAAATTTATTATTGATTTTTGGATAGCGTAGCAAGTTTAGGTCTCTAGCAAAACAAGAAAAATGATTTAGAACGGGTACTTGAATTGAAAAACATTATTTGTGGGAAAAAATGCATGGCTTCACGTTTGAAGATGTTGTTCGCGGTTATACTAATTTTTACACTTTCAGCCTGTGGTGGAGGCGGCTCAGTTGAGCGTGATTCTACAGCCACAGATACCGGTGGAAGTGATACTTCTGTAACTTATGATGTTAATTTAAGCATCGCGGATCAAAACGGGGGCGCGGTCAATGCACTAACCTCTACCTCTCCTTTGGTTGTGACAGCAACCGTCAGCAGTTCTGATGGTAACGTAGAAGATCGACTTGTCACCTTCACATTCAGTCAAGATGGTTTAGCCACCTTTGATAATGATACTGGAACGGCCTTAACAAACGCAGATGGTGTTGCCACTATTGGATTGTTGGTTGGAGCTAGTTCAGGGGATGGTTTGGTTACAGGAGCGCTCGAAGATGGTACAGCAGGCCAAGTGGGCTTTAGCTCTTCAGGTACTTCACAATCTGGTGTTACGCCAGCGTCTTTGGAGTTGTATGCAAGTTCAATTCAACTGGCGTCTAGCGGTTCTGATGAAATAGAACTAATAGCGGTGGTAAAAAATGCCCAAAATATTTTATTGTCTGGCGTGGATGTGTCTTTCGCTGCCAATAATGGTGCGGAATTACAAATTGTACAAGGTACATCGACAGACGATGGCACGGCTAGAGCAACACTTACCAGTCGTAATAATCCTGAGAATAGAACAATTACTGCAACGGTTTCTTCAGGTACCTTTAGTGAAACAATCGACATTGATATTGTGGGTACAGAAGTGAATGTGGATGGCCCATCTTCAGTCGTACTAGGGGATACCATAGATATCACCATTAAAGTGGCTGATTCCGATGGTAATGGTTTAGCCAATAAAAGTGTTGAACTTAGTGCCTCACAAGGGAATATTGCTGCTTCAGCAGTAACTGATAGTGAAGGGCAGGTAAGCATCCAGTATGTCGCTTCTACCTCTGGTGAGAATATCATTACCGCCAGTGCACTCAATGCCCAAGGAAGTTTAACTTTTACCGTGCAAGAAGATAGTTTTAGCTTCACCACAGTGCCCTCAGAAGATGTGCCACTTAATACCGACTCCACTTTGGAAGTGACTTGGTTAAAAGACAATATTGCTTATGTTGGCGGTGAAGTGGTGTTAAGTTCTTCGCGAGGAGACTTTGATGAAACCTCTGCAATGACTGATAACAACGGTGTTGCTACATTTTTAATTAATTCGAACAACGCTGGATTAGCCTCTATTACCGCACTTGGAACAGATGCAAATGAAGAAACCGTAAGCGCTAGAACGCAGTTTGAATTTGTAGCCACTGAACCTGCCACTGTTATTGTCGATGCATCGCCGGATCTAATCGGCCCAGATGGACAAACATCAACCATTACCGCAATCGTCCGAGATGACACCGGAAACCTTGTAAAAGGTAAAGTCATTAATTTTAGAGTGGACGATGTAAGTGGTGGTTTTGTGTCACCAAACTCGGCAACAACCGACAGCAACGGAATCGCTTCTACTGTCTATACTTCTAATGCGGTGAGCAGTGAAGATGCAGTGATTGTCTATGCCGAGGTGGCAGATGATGATTCAGTCACGGATTTTACCACTTTAACTGTGGGAGATAGAGCCTTTGATATTTCACTAGGAACAGGAAACTTATTATCATCACCAGATGATTCTAGTTATCAAAAAGAGTTTTCAGTGTTTGTGAGTGATTCAGTGGGTAGAGCGGTGGAAAACGTTTCTTTAACTGCATCTTTAACACCAATTAAATTTACAGAAGATGGCGTATATCGAAAAGGCTATTGGTCCTACTCTGGGGATGTCTGGGTAGCTAATATCACCGCTATTTGTGCAAATGAAGATATTAATGGCAATGGCATACTCGATAATGGTGAAGATACCAATGGTGATGGTGAATTAACACCAGGTATCATAGGCACAATAGGTTTTACTGACGGAAACAATGAAACTGATTCAAACGGTCAAGCAAAATTAGAAGTTCGCTATCCAAGAGCATTTGGTGTTTGGGCGGATGTTGAAGTCGCCGTGTTTGGTCAATCTTCAGGCAGTGAAGCCGTCGAAAGTCAGTATTACACCTTATCTGTTGCTGCCGATGATTTAGACGATGAAGCAATTTCACCACCTAATAGTCCATTTGGAACAGGGTTTAGTTGTACCGATACTCTGTAAACTAGCTAGAATTAAAAAAAGCCTTGTATTTGATACAAGGCTTTTTTATTTAGTCAAAATAATTTTTATTAGCGTTGGAAAGGATAAATCGAACCTAAGTTTAAAATTTGAGTTAATTCATCCAATGCACTGCGGGTTTCATCCAGTAAAAGCGCATCTCGTAAATCATCAACACTTAATTGATCTCTGTAGTGTTTGTTTACCCACTTATTTAAACGGGCGAAAACAGCCTCAGACATTAAAGTATGTTGATTAACCGCTTCGAGTTCAGCCTCTGTCATCGCTACACGTAAGCGCAAGCAAGCAGGCCCTCCGCCATTTCGCATACTTTCTTTAACATCAAAATAGTGCACTTTTTTAATCGGTGTATTTAAGCTAGTTAGCTCTTGTAAATAATTGGCGACGGTTGGGTTTTCTTCACATTCAGTTGGCGCAATAATTGCCATTTCACCCTCTGCTAGAGTAATGATCTGGGTATTAAATAGGTAGGTCTTAATGGCGTCTTGAACGGGCACAGTTTTAGTATCTACTTGGATGAAATGCAATTTTTGTTCGCCAAACTTACGTTGAATTTCATCTAATACGTTTTGAGTATTGAGAAACGCTTGCTCATGGTAAAAAAGTACATTTTGATTCCCTACAGAGATAACATCGTTGTGGAATACCCCCTGATCAATTAGGTCAGGATTTTGTTGCACAAACACAGTGGTATCGTCACTCAAACCATGTAATCGTGCTATGGCTTGGCTGGCTTCCAAAGTTTGTCTGGCGGGAAATTTTTTAGGAGCAGGTTTAGTGCTGTCAAACGCATAGCGGCCGTAAACAAACATCTCAATACCTGCGTGGCCATAGTCGCTACAAAGTCGAGTATGATTCGCCGCACCTTCATCACCAAAGTGTTCATTTTCTGGTAAATGTTGGTGATGTTGAAAGTATTTATCGTTAGCGAAGGTGGCTTGCAAAATTCGTCCGGTCACTTCAGGTTCCAATGAACGATGAAATTTATTGGTTAGGTTAGCTGGTGTGAAGTGAATTCTTCCATTACTCGTATCGGCACTAGGAGAGACAGTGGCAGCATTTGCTGTCCACATGCTACTAGCGGAGCAACAAGCGCTAAAAACTTCAGGAGCACGCTTTGAGGCCTGCTCAAGCACGGTTGAATCGCTGCCTGTAAAGCCAAGACGTCTGAGCGTGTCAATATCTGGTCGTGCTTGGGGCGCTAATACGCCTTGAACCATGCCCATATCATGTAATGCTTTCATCTTTTGCAGTCCTTGCAGCGCTGCTTGCTTTGGACTACTAAACGCATTTGCATTATTTAGGGATGCCACATTACCAATTGAAAGACCCGCATAATTGTGGGTTGGACCGACTAAACCATCAAAATTGACTTCAACTTGTTTCACTCACTCACCTCATTGCAACTAAAATGCACAAAAGCGTGTCCATCACGAATAGGTTTCAAGGAATTATATTTCAAAAAAACTAGGTGAATTGGACTTGCTCTGTTTACTATTGGTGGCGATTATACGTCTTTTAATGTGCTTGCCAATGTGCCTGTACATATTTTGAACATATTTGGTGCAGCTTTACAATTAAAAAGTAGATAAGTATTAAGAAGAACTTGTTTTCTATTCACTTTGCCGATATATGTTAAAAAAGCAATATGCGACAGGAAGTTTAAGTAAACTCCTTATAAATGGTGTAAAACCCATATAAATCAAAGGTTAATGAATAATTTATGGCAAAATCACTGGTTATTGTCGAGTCGCCAGCCAAGGCGAAAACAATAAATAAATATCTGGGCAAAAATTTTATTGTTAAATCTAGTGTTGGACACGTTAGAGATTTACCAACAAAAGCATTAGGCCAAGCTCCGGCCAAAAAACCAGCTAAAGAGCTAAAAGAGTGGAGCGAGAAAAAGCGCGAAAAATACCTAAGAGAATTTGAATATCTTAAGTTAGTCGATCGTATGGGTATTGATCCTCAACACGACTGGAAAGCCCATTATGATATTCTGGCGGGTAAAGAAAAAGTTGTTAATGAATTAAAGAAACTTGCAAAAGATGCAGACACTATTTATCTCGCAACGGATTTGGATAGAGAAGGAGAGGCGATTGCCTGGCATTTGCAAGAATTATTGGGTAGTAAAGGAAAAACTTACCAACGGGTAGTCTTTAACGAAATTACCAAGAACGCTATCCAAGAGGCATTTGCGCACCCTGGTCAATTAAATATTGCCCGAGTAAATGCTCAA
Organism: Aliiglaciecola sp.; assembly: GCF_039982535.1. NCBI lineage: Bacteria > Pseudomonadati > Pseudomonadota > Gammaproteobacteria > Alteromonadales > Alteromonadaceae > Aliiglaciecola > Aliiglaciecola sp. Next base: position 128,682 of record NZ_JBDWYG010000027.1, on the reverse strand, counting down.
CAAGCTCGCCGATTCCTTGATCGGGTGGTGGGCTTTATGGTGTCTCCATTGTTATGGAAAAAAGTCGCTCGTGGGCTTTCAGCAGGCCGTGTTCAGTCGGTGGCTGTACGTTTAGTCGTTGAACGTGAACGCGAAATCAAAGCATTTGTTCCCGAAGAGTTTTGGGATATCCATGCGGATCTAAATGCGAAGCAAACAGCATTACGTATGCTGGTCTCTAAGCATCTAGGTAAAGCCTTTAAACCAATTAATAAATCCCAGGCAGATACTGCCTTAGAAGCGCTGAACAAAGCGGCTTATGAAGTTATCAGTCGAGAATCTAAACCGACACAAAGTAAACCTTCAGCACCCTTTATCACTTCCACGTTGCAGCAAGCCGCGAGCACTCGGTTGGGCTTTGGGGTGAAGAAAACGATGATGATGGCCCAGCGCTTGTATGAAGCGGGTCACATTACCTATATGCGTACAGATTCAACTAATTTGAGTAAAGACGCTGTAGATAACTGTCGTAGTTATATCGAAGATAATTTTGGCAATAATTATTTGCCTAACGCGCCCATTTCTTATGGTAGCAAAGAAGGTGCACAAGAAGCTCACGAAGCTATTCGTCCCTCCAATGTGATCGTCAAATCTGAATCATTAACAGAAGTTGAACGCGATGCGCAGCGACTTTATGAGTTAATTTGGCGTCAATTTGTAGCCTGTCAAATGGTGCCAGCAAAATATGATGCGAGTACTATTAAGGTGAAAGCCGGCGAGTACGAATTAGTCGCTAAAGGCCGTGTGTTAAAATTTGACGGTTGGACTCGAGTACAAACGCAAGTGAAAGGCAAGGGCGATGGTGATCTTAATTTACCTGATGTTAAAGAAGGTGAAAAACTCGATCTTAAGGCACTAGATCCAAAACAACACTTTACTAAACCTATTGCTCGCTTTAATGAAGCGTCATTGGTTAAAGAGCTAGAAAAAAGAGGTATAGGTCGCCCATCAACTTATGCCAGCATCATTTCAACTATCCAAGATCGTGGTTATGTGAAATTGGATAATAAACGTTTTTATGCGGAGAAAATGGGCGAAATTGTTAACGATCGTTTAGTGGATAATTTCTCTGATTTAATCAACTTCGATTTCACCGCCAACATGGAACAACAACTTGATGATGTTGCAAATGGCGTTCGTGATTGGAAAGATGTTTTAAATGAGTTTTACGAAGATTTCTATCAACGATTGTTAAAAGCTGAATTGCCACCTGAAGAAGGCGGCATGCGTCTCAATCAGGCCATAGAAACCGACGTGGAGTGTCACTTGTGTGGCCGCCCTATGAATGTCAGAACCGCTTCTACTGGCGTGTTCCTTGGTTGTTCGGGATACAACTTACCTCCTAAAGAACGCTGTACAGGGACTAAAAATCTGACTCCAGGGGATGAAGTCATCAAAGTGGATGATGAAGAAGAACTGGAAACGGAAGTATTAAGAGCTAAACGTCGCTGTGATATATGCGGTACAGCTATGGATAGTTATTTGGTAGATGAAACTCGCAAGTTACATGTTTGTGGTAATGCGCCTACCTGCCCTGGTACATACGTTGAAAAAGGGACCTTTAAAATTAAGGGATATGACGGACCTATTATCGAATGTGATAAGTGTGGTTCGGACATGGAACTGAAAAATGGTCGATTTGGTAAGTATTTTGGCTGTACTAATGAAGAGTGTAAAAATACGCGTAAACTATTGAGAAATGGTGAGGCTGCGCCACCTAAAGAAGATCCCGTTGATTTACCAGAGTTAGAATGTGAAAAATCCGATGCTCATTTCGTTCTTCGTGATGGTGCCGCAGGAATCTTTATGGCAGCCCATAACTTTCCAAAATCTCGCGAGACTCGGGCACCAATGGTCCATGAGTTAGCTAGATTTAGGGACCGTATTTCACCTAAGTTTTATTACTTAGCTGATGCACCTGCAAAGGATCCCGACGGTAATCCCACTATGGTGAGATTTAGTCGTAAAACTAAACAACAATATGTCACCTCTGAAAATGCGGAAGGTAAGGCAACAGGTTGGTCAGCTTGGTATCAAGATGGCAAATGGGTTGTTGAAGACAAACGTAAAAAAGGCAAATAGTCGGTTTTACAATCTATTGTTAACGGCAGTGTAATACTGCCGTTTTTATTTCTAGAATATTCAAAGAGTATTTTATTATGGCGTTATCATTACAAGAGCAATTATTAAAGGCAGGTTTAACCGATAAGAAAAAGGTAAAACAAGCAAAAAAAGAAAAGCACAAACAAGTAAAACAGCAGCAAAAACATAAGGTTGTGAATAAAAACGAATCACAAATTGCGGCTCAAAAAGCACTTCAAGAAAAGCAAGAAAAAGACCGGAAACTGAATCAAGAAGCCAAAGCACTTGCCGAGACCAAGGCGGTACAAGCGCAGATTAAACAGTTGGTTGAGCTGAACAAGCAGCCTAAAGATAATGGTGATATCCCTTGTAATTTCACCCACGACAATATCATCAAACGGTTGTATGTGAATCAACAAACCCGTAACCGGATTAGCCAAGGCAAACTTGCCATTGTGGTACTTGGTGGGGCATATGAAATTGTCCCTATGCCTGTGGCAGACAAAATTAGTTTACGCGACAAAGATGCGGTGGTGTATCGTGCTGATGCGGCTGAACAGGCAGAAGCTAAATCAACTAGTACTGCCGAAGAAGATGAATGGTATGCAGATTATGAAATTCCAGATGATTTAGTGTGGTAATCAACATACTTTAATTTTTCTTTTTTCAAGGAGCTTTCTAATTTGAAAATTTGGGTTGATGCAGACGCTTGTCCGAATGTGATAAAAGACATTTTATTCAAAGCTGCGCAACGTACAGGGGTTGAGATGACCTTAGTTGCAAATCAGTTTATTCGCGTACCGCCAAATAAAAACATTACCTCATTACAAGTCTCTTCTGGATTTGATGTGGCTGATGATGAGATTGTTGCTCGCTGTGAAGCCGGTGATTTAGTTATCACCAGTGACATTCCCTTAGCGGCTGAAGTGATTGAAAAGGGCTGTAACGCCCTTAGTCCTAGAGGTGAACTTATGGACAAGGAAAACGTGCGTTCTCGACTTAACATTCGAGACTTTATGGATACCATGCGCGCCAGCGGGGTTAACACTGGCGGGCCTCCGGCACTCAATCAAACTGACCGACAGAACTTTGCCAATCACTTAGATCGCATGTTAACCCAATTTCACCGTCCCAGTTAATCTGCCTTGGGACGTGAATTTCTAGCTGCTCTAGGTTTACGAGGTTTTTTAGGTCTGGGTGGTTTTTTAGCCTGAGGTTTGGCTGGAGTTTCTGATAACTTTTCAGTTGGCTCGAAACCTTTAACTTCAACGCGATTAATTTTCTCACCAATTACCCGTTCGATATCTTTTAATAACTTAACATCTTCAACCGTTACTAAAGAAACAGCATGGCCAGTAGCACCAGCACGGCCTGTTCGACCAATTCGATGCACGTAATCTTCTGCTACGTGGGGTAGGTCATAGTTAATCACAAAAGGAAGTTGATGAATATCTAATCCTCTAGCCGCTATATCGGTGGCAACTAATACTTGGATGGCAGAGGATTTAAATTCTGCTAGGGCCTTGGTACGGGCTCCTTGGCTCTTATTACCATGAATTGCTGATGATATGATGCCTTTGGCCGTTAATTGCTTAGCTAGGCGGTTAGCGCCATGTTTAGTGCGACTAAATACCAAAACCTGATCCATGTTTTGATGTTTGATAATGTGAGACAGTAATGCTGATTTTTTACTTTTATCAACAGGGTGAACACATTGCTCCACTTTATCCGCGGTTTTATTCGCCGGAGCCACTGAAATTTCGACAGGATTGTTCACTATATTTTTTGCAAGTTCACGTATTTGCGGTGAAAAGGTTGCAGAAAACAATAGATTTTGGCGTTTTGGCGGTAATAGTTTCATTACCCGCTTAATATCATGAATGAAGCCCATATCTAACATGCGATCTGCTTCATCTAAGACCAAAATTTGCAAATTATCGAACTTCACCGCTTTTTGATTATACAAATCTAACAAACGCCCGGGTGTGGCTACTAATATATCCACACCTTTGCGCAAGGCCATCATTTGCGGATTAATACTTACGCCGCCAAAAACAACCGTGTGTCGGATGTTTAAGTTTTTGCTGTAGGCTTTTACATTATCCGCTATCTGCGCCGCTAGCTCTCGGGTAGGGGTCAACACTAACGCGTTAACTTGGTTCGCCTTTGGGCGGGGTTGATGGCTTAATTTTTCTAATATGGGGAGGACAAACCCAGCTGTTTTACCAGTACCAGTTTGTGCTGCGGCCATCACGTCTTTGTTTTCTAAAATAGCAGGAATTGCCTGCGCTTGAATTGGTGTAGGTTCATTGTAGCCTTTTTCAATTAGGGCATTGGCAATGTTTTGGCCTAAACCAAGGGAGTTAAAATTCATTAAAGTTTCTCTATTAAGTAAAATACAGGTGATATGTTCATTGCTTAATATCTAAGTATTAAACGCAAGAAAATACAAATAATTTGAGCCAGAGTGCTTGCTTATCTTTATGGGGTTACCTAAGAACACATTGGCTGACAAGAGGAGAAATGCGCTCATTATTGAGCGCATTTAGAAGAGTATTTATAAAACATCTACCAAAGCGGTAGCTAACGCATCGACATTTTTTAAGCTAATACCAGCTATGTTGACTCGACTTGAATCTACAAAGTATACACTATGTTTAGCTCTAATGGCTTTAACTTGTTCAGGACTGATACACAAATAGGAAAACATCCCTTTTTGCTGAGTGACGAAGCTAAAATCTTTCGACGCGCCTTTTTCTGCCAATTTAACCACTAATAATTGACGTAAAGATTGCATACGAACTCGCATATCTTCAACTTCGCCTTGCCATTCTGCTTTCAGAATTGGGTCATTTAGTACGATATCGACCAAGGCACCACCGTATGATGGCGGCATAGAATAAATGGCTCTAGCAATGGATTGAATTTGTGTTTGAACAATTTGACGAGTGGCGCTGTTATTCGTCACAGACACTGCAAGTCCAACTCGTTCGCGATACAAACCAAAGTTTTTAGAACAGGATGCGGCAATAATGACTTCAGGCAGGTTCTTAGTTAACAAACGAACACCATAAGCATCATCTTCAAGACCGTCACCAAATCCTTGGTAAGCCACGTCGATAAATGGAATAAAACCCTGTTGTTGGGCAATTTCTAATACTGTTTGCCATTGTTCATTGCTTAAATCAGCCCCTGTTGGGTTGTGACAGCAACCGTGCAACAAGACTACATCGCCTTTTTTAACTTGTTTCAGGCAATCGGCCGTTTCATCAAACTTGATGCTTGCTGTGGCTTTATCGAAATACGGGTAGGTTTCAATATTCAGACCAGCACTACCAATTAAAGGAATGTGGTTTGCCCAAGTAGGGTCACTTACCCAGACAGTAGTATCAGAGTTACAACGTTTAATTAGTTCAGATAGTACTCTTAGGGCACCACAACCACCTGGCGCTTGAACCGCGGCTACACGATCTTCAATTACAGCAGGGTGTCCTTTACCTAAAAGTAGCTCCAACATGCCATTAATATAACCTTGTACACCCTGTGGTGTAATATAGGTTTTAGAGGTTTCTTGAGCTAAAAGAATTTTTTGCGCTTTAGCAATTGAACTGAGTATTGGTGTATTCCCGTTTTCATCCTTATAAACACCTACACCTAAATCAATCTTATTAGGATTCGGATCTTCACGGTATGCAGCGGATAAACCTAAAATAGGATCGGCGGGTAATTTCGGTAACACTTCTAACACAGCAATTCCTCAATAAATAACAAGCGAAAAAAAGAAGCCGCTATTATGCCAGTAATTCGAGATATTTCGAGTAATATATGAGCTTATTGAATGTTAAAGTTAAACTCACGCTGCTGGACGTTGTTTCCTTGTCTGTCAAATGTGTGCTCTTGCCATGTTACTTGTTTGTTTTTATTCACTAATAACAAGGTAGAAGAGCGTGTTCCATAATCTGCTGATTGGATAAAAATGGATGATAATTTGCGTTCCCAATCTAATGGCACACCTGTCTTAGGTAAAAGTTCATCGTTTGCTTTAGTTTGGTCGAGTAGAATTTCAAATAATTTTTCGCTATCTAATGACGATGCCTGTTGGCAATGCTCGCGCAACTTATTAACCCCTTGATTAATTTTCGGCCAAGGGCTGTCTAAGTCTGCATTTGAAAGTCCGTAAACCCCTGCGCCTAATCGATTCACATTATCTGTGTGATTGTTATACACATACAGGTCGTTCCATTCCCCAAACAATAAATTATAACCATTGTATTGCTGTTTGCTTTCCCGCAATTTGCTTAAATAATCTTGTGGGGGATCTTGGTTAATTAAAAATTCGCTAACTAAATGGCCCCGTGAAATCGCATTGCTAAGCAGCTTTTGCGGATCTCTTACATTGGTTAAGGCACAAATTCGGCCATTTACATTAGCGCCCATCCATGTGCCTCCCGCCTCCAGATCTCGACCGGCAAGTAGGTTAGGGGATGCAGCCCAAAACTCAGACTGAGCAGTGGGACGTTGATGAAATTCATCCCGGTTAGCCGCTATTATCAATGGATAATCAGGATGTTGCTCTACAGCGATAAAAAGAATACACATTGACTACTTCTTATCCTTTTCAACTTCTTGCTTTAATCCTTGGATTAGATTGTCGGACCGCTCTACAAATTCTTCTGTACTTTCTGGCGTTGTAATCCTAAATATCGGCGACAGTACCTGAGAGGTGTAGCGGGGCGCTGCAACGAAATTCTGGGTATTAAAGAAATGGGGAGCCAACACATACATGGCTAATAAAGCAGTACCGGCTATGCTGATACCGTTTCGCATGGCTTTTGATTGATGGAATGCAATAAATAGGGTAAACCATAAAAACGCAAAAAATAGAGTGCCTTTTAATAATAAAATAAACCAATATATAAATTGCACAGAGCTTAAATTAAATTGTAATAGTGCCTGTAAATAACTCAAAAGTTCGTGACTAATTAAAAACAGCCAAAGCAAATTAAATTGCGTCACAATATGGGCTTCTTTTTTGGCTAAGATGGACAACAGAGCAAAACAAAGTGGCCAAATACAGGCTGCCGCTGTTGCACTTAAACTAACTTTCATAACCTGCGAAATATTCACTTCAACAATACTGTTGAAATAGAAATTTGCAGAAACTAAGCCAATAAAGACGAGTGCTAGAAGTGCACATACTCTGCGCATGGATAGCCATTCCATTTTCTCTTCTAGCTTGCTTAAAACAACCGCAGGTATGACTTTTTGATTGCTTTTAAATACCCGTAACCGTGTTCGACCTATGGTGATGGTGTCATCAAAACCTACCAAAGCTTTACTGCCCTGGACACCATTAATTTTTACACCATTTAATGAATTAACATCTGTTAATACTAGTGAATTGCTATCTTCTTCAGAGCCTATCACTAGGTGTTCTGGGCCTACATAGGGATCGTCAATACGGACGTCATTATCATAGGCTCTACCTATTGAAATAATTTCTTTTTCAAAAGCTTGATAACTTAAGACCTTGCCGCTTCTCGACAGTACTTCAACAACTATTGCCATGACATGGAATCCATAAATTGATTAGAGAATTGTTTCATCGAATCTGCACTTACTCCTGCAAGGGTAAAGTGACTGATTAGACTTCCATCTGCGAAGTCATTGCTGGCGGAAATAAAAAGCACATCATACAAATCGTCGAAGTCTTTATAGGCGCGGGCACATAACACACTTTTTTGAGAAACTTGATGTTGGTTTGAAACAATATCCTGTTGGCAACGATAATTGGTTACATCATTTTTCCCAGCTTGGTTGCCAGGTCGTGTAAAGGCAATTTTTTGGGTTAAAAAGTTATGAAATTGAAAGGTATTAAGCTGTTCGCTGGTTAACCATTCAAACTCAATTTCAATTTCGCCTGTTTGTAATCTACCGTTTAAAAAGATAGCTTCACCAATTCGACAGCGACTGGAAACCGACAGAAATTTTACGTCCTTTTCACTGGCGTTAGAGCCACCCCAACATGATATAAAGTCAGAAATTCGCTCTGGTACACTGGCTTTACCCAATGGGGCGTGAGACCAAGGTTTTGATAAAATTGCAGTTATCAGTTTACTTTGGTTTTGTTGTAACTGTTTCTGCATATGAGATTTATAGTCTTCAGCGTTAATTTCCAGTTGCGAATTAAACAATGCTTTAACTTTTGGAAGCGGGATTAAAAAGCCTATTTGATTGCCCGCTGTAGCCACGTTCACACCAACAATTTGGCCTAAACCATTGACAGCAGGGCCACCGCTCATTCCTGGATTGATTGAGCCGGTAAAGTGAATACGTTGGTAAAAACTATTCTTTTTTAATCCATTATAGGTTCCAGGTACCACTATCATGCCTAAATCATGGGGATTACCTAACGAATAAATATTCGAACCTTGCAAGGGTAGGTTCTCAGCCAACTTAAATGGCAAACCGCTAGTTTGTGCAGGATCAATTTGGAGAAGAGATAAGTCATTAATTACATCAAAGTTCTTAAGCTGTAAACTTCCAGTATTACCATTTGAATCTAGATATTGAATTCGGTATTTATCTGGAAAATATACAAAATCAGAAATAACGTGGTAATTGGAAATAATATCGCCATTTTCACTGACTCTGAATCCAGAACCAATTGAAGACTTGTTTCCAGACTCTTTATCAATCATTTGGATTTGATATAAAGAACTACGATATTGGCTAAACAAATTTTGCGCCGTTTGCTGACTAAAAGCATGTTGGCTAAACAACAATGATATAAAAATTATAATTCTTAGCACTAAAAATCCCATTATAATACTGACGATGGTAATTAGGGGTTGGTTGCGGCCGGTTCAAGCGAAACGTCAACTGAAACACTGCGGCTTTGGATTGTGGATTACATAAATAACCTGATTATTTTCCACGACTATTTACTTGACCCTTGAAGTTGTAAAAAGTTGCAACCCGCTTATTTTTCAATTCGACTGTATAATAAGAGAATATGAACCTAATTAATATTGTAAAAAGCATAATTTAATGAGCAAAAGGTTAAAAAAACTGAAACTATCAGAAAATATCCCCAGATTGGGAAATGCCTTCAGTGAATGGTTAGGCATTACTATTTTAAAAATTTTAGGATGGAAATTTGTAGGTGAATTTCCTAAACAAAGTAAAATGGTCATTGCTGTAGCGCCACACACGTCGAATTGGGATTTTGTTATTGGCATGGCTGCGGTGTTTAGTTTACGACTCAAAATCTGTTTTTTTGGCAAACATAGTATTTTTATTCCTCCCTTTAAATCGCTTTTAATGCGATGGGGCGGCATACCCATTGAGCGTTCGCAATCTCATGGTGTCGTAAATCAAATGATTGATAAAATTAAACAAAAAGATAAAATATTATTAGCGGTTGCTCCAGAGGGCACCCGCAGCAAAATTTATCCTTGGAAAAGTGGTTTTTTACATATTGCTAAACAAGCGAATATTCCGGTGTTTTTAATTGGCCTAGATTATCGGCATAAATCCATCGTTTTAGGACCGATTTTTCATCCTGAAGAAGATAACTCTTTAGAAATGCAAAAAGTTTATGAGTTTTATGCTAAAGTGCACGCAAAATTTCCTTCCCAGGTAGCCTTTCCCGCGGAGAGTTCGATTGAAAGATAAAGGTTTTACAACACGACTTGTGCATGCTGACCGCATGTTTAACAAGCCTCAAGATGGTTCTGTTCATTCACCCACTAGTAATTCTGTACTATTTGAGTATCAAGACGTCAATGATTTAGTTGAGGTCTTTCAAGGCAAGAAACTAGGGCACGTTTACGGCCGTTCTTCATCGTCATCTAATGCAGCCTTGCAAAATATATTAGCTGATTTAGAAGGTGGTGTGTCAGCAGTAACCTTTGCAACAGGTATGGCGGCGATTTCGTCAATGCTTTTAGCTTTGCTGAAACAAAATGATCACATTATTGTGAGTCAGTTTTTATTCGGTAATACCAGTAGTTTAATGGTGACATTGGAAAACTTAGGTATCCAAGTGAGTTATGTGGATACCACCAATATCAATTCCATCAGCCAAGCCCTTACAGATAATACTCGATTGGTTTTTACCGAAACTATCGCAAACCCTGTAACCCAGGTGGCTGATTTACAAGCTATTGGTGAGTTTTGTAATAACAACAAGCTGCTATTTATTATCGATAATACCATGACTCCAGGGTATATATTTGATGCTAAAGCGGTCAAAGCATCTTTAACTGTCACCTCATTAACTAAGTATATTTCTGGGCATGGAAATGTATTAGGTGGGGCAGTGGTGGATACTGGTTTTTATGATTGGTCTGAATATCCTAATATTTTTGATTTGTACCGAGTGGGTGACTCATCTTCTTGGGGCATGACACAAATTCGTAAAAAGGGATTGCGTGATTTAGGCGCAACTTTGGCTCCGCAATCTGCGCAGCAAATTTCAGTTGGTTTAGAAACCTTGGCGTTACGCCTGAATAAAACCTGTCAAAATGCTTTGAGGCTAGCGACCTATTTACATGGTCACGACAAAGTCGCTAACGTATATTATCCAGGCCTTGCTGATCATCCGCAGCACTATATTGCCAGAGAACTTTTTAATGGTAATTATGGCGGGGTCTTCAGTATGGACTTATCTCCAGGACTGGATATCCATAAGTTTATTAACGCGTTAAATACCGTTGTGATTGCTACCCACCTTGGCGATACCAGGACATTGTGTTTGCCGGTAGCCTCGACTATTTTCTATGAAAATGGTGCTGAGCAACGAGCGCAAATGGGTATCAACGATAATATGATAAGATTTTCTGTCGGTATTGAAGACATCGATGACATCGTTGCAGATTTTGAACAGGCATTTGCTCAACTGTAGCGTTGTCGTACAAGTAAGTTTAAGAGCACTGCTATTTAGTTAGCTGAGCAAAAAATAAATAACGTAAATTCAATCACTTGAATGCATTTTTTAGAAAATGTTAAAAATATCTAAAATTTAATGAACTAAAGTTTTTTAAAAGTGACTAACTATTAGTTGTAAAGATGTTTTATTGCTAAAACAGTAAAACATTTCATTGTGTGTTCCAAGTGATGTGTGTTTATAGCCCCGTTTAACGGGGCTTTTTTTTGCCTTTTTTTTTGGTTTTAAGGGACAAATATAACTAACTTAATTTAAAGTGCTAATGCATCTTCGATATCTTGTCTAAATTCTTTATCTGCTGGTTTAGTAGATGATTTATAGGCTTTGACTACCTCACCATTTTTATCCACCAAGTATTTATAAAAATTCCAACCTGGCTCCATACCACTTTGTTTGCTCAATTTACGAAATAAGGGGTCGGCGTTTTTACCCTTAACTTTAGTGACTTCAAACATTGGGAATTCTACACCGTAGGTTAATTCACATAATTCTGCCGTTTTACTTTCGTCATTGAATTCTTGTTTAAAATCATGAGAGGGAAAACCTAACACCACAAAATCTTGATCCTTAAGCTCGCTGTATAAAGCTTCTAGTCCTTCAAATTGAGGTGTATACCCGCACTTACTCGCGGTGTTCACAATGAGTAACGTTTTGCCTTGATATTCCTTGCACATGTTTACGGTTTCTTGTGAGTTTAATTTACGTTTCATAAACTTTAAAACGTCAGGGCATGCATTTGCAGATGCGAACATAGGGGTAAAAACTAAACTACATAATAAGACTAATTTTTTCATGAAAACTCCGTGGTTATGACAGGCCAAAATATGGCAGCTAAACGTTACTATCCTCGGTAAGCAATTTTAGATCACTTGTTTACCTAAATACCCACATAGGTTTTAATACAACCTTAAGTTCTAACGACTATAACAAAAAGCAGAGACTCAAAAATGCAAAAAAGCTTTAAGCTGCTCATTATTTCTACTATCACTTCAAGTTTACTTGCCTGTTCTGGCATTCAAACGTCAGAAAGCCCCGCTGAAACCAATTTGTCGAATAGTGATTCGGTAAGCACAGCGATTTATCAAACGGTTAAACAGCAAGCACCCTATGTTGGTGATTCTAATGAAGCATTGACCTTAAATAAAATCATGGCTGATCCGGATTGGATTGGCAGAGAGCCACAATCCCCGTATTGGTCTTTAGATGGGGAAAGTTATTTTTATTCGCAAAAGCGTGAAGGTTCGGTAGTGACTGATTTATTTCAACAATCACTGTCGTCAAAAACTGCGAGTTTAGTGCCACTTGCCCAGTACCATGAGGTAGCCTATAAAAATAAAGTGTTTAACCAAAGCCGAGACAAAGCGGCTTGGATATTTAAACAGAATATTTTTGTACAATATCTTAGCTCTGGAGAAGTTATTCAACTTACCCGCAGTGCGCAATATAGAAGCAGTTTACAGTTTCTAACAGATGGCCGACTGAGCTACCGTAGTTACAATAAAATCTATGCTATTAATACTGATTCAGGAATCACGCAACAACTGGTTAGTTGGGAGTTTAAAGAGGCTCCAAAAGCCAACGAAGAGGCCAAAGATTATATTGCCCAGCAGCAGTTGAATTTAATTGATGTATTGCGTGAGCGTCGCACAAGAACTCAAGATAAGTTTGATTTTAATGCGCAACTATCTGCGCAGAATCTAGCCTCTACACCTGAACCTATTTATTTACCCCTTGAACATAAGACCGCTGCGGCTAGCCTATCGCCCAATGGCCGATATCTCATTTTAGCCATTGAAAAAGATACCCCAAGTCGCAGTGAAGGCGACATCATGCCTAACTACATAAAAGACAATGGACGTATTAAAGCTGAGAAAGTCAGACGCCGAGTGGCCGATTCTAAGCCTGAAAGTCAGTACTTGTGGTTATTAGATTTACAAACAGGTACGCAAAAAGAGCTGTCCTACAAAAGTTTACCTGGATATAACGAAGATGTTTTAGAACAAGTAAAACGGGAAAATGCAGAAGCTAAAGGACAGACCTATGAGAGTAACCGACTGCCTAGAGACATTGCCTTGTTGCAAGATTGGGGATGGAACCAAAGCGCAATAGAATGGCAACAAAATGGCGAAAATGTTGCCATCATGTTGGAAGCTTGGGACAACAAAGATCGTTGGTTGACAACGGTGGACTTCAAAAACAAAAGCTTAGTGACTCAAGATAGATTGCATGATGATGCGTGGATCAATTATAACTTTAATAGTTTCGGTTGGTTAAATCAGTCTTCACAGTTGTATTTTTTGTCTGAAAAAAGTGGCTATTCCCACCTCTATTTAAAAGCATTAAATAGTGATGCAAAACAACTTACTCGCGGTGACTATGAGGTTGATGAACTAACCCTTAGCGCTAACGATCAATTTATTTATTTTAAAGCCAATAAAAAGCACCCTGGAATCTACGAAATTTACCGTATTGATTTAAGCAGTGGTGATATTGAGGCTTTGACGGATTTAAATGGCGTAACAGATTATGTGCTGAATGATAAACAAAACAGGTTATTGTTAACCCATTCTAAATTAACCATGCCGCCCGAACTTTTTGTTAAAACTTTGGATTCTGAGGGCGAGCCACAGCAGGTTACCTTCACCACCAGTGAAGCATTTAAACAAATTAACTGGACTGTCCCTGAAATAGTAGCGGTAAAATCTTCCCACGGTGAACAACCAATTTATGCCCGCTTATATGCGCCTAAAGATGCTGGAGAAGGTGACAAGAAACGAGCGGTTATCTTCAACCATGGGGCAGGTTACCTACAAAACTCCCATTTAGGTTGGTCAGGGTATTTTCGGGAATTCATGTTCCATAACCTGCTTGTTGAAAAAGGTTATGTGGTTTTAGATATGGATTATCGGGCATCAGCAGGTTACGGCCGAGACTGGCGCACTGCTATCTATCGACATATGGGGAAACCTGAAATTGAAGATTTAGTTGACGGTGTTGACTGGATGGTAAACAACGTTAATGTGGATCGAAATAGAATAGGGACTTATGGAGGCTCTTACGGTGGCTTTATGACCTTTATGGCGCTGTTCACTGAACCGGATCTATTTCAAGCTGGTGCTGCCTTGCGTCCAGTATCTGATTGGGCCCATTACAATCATCCCTATACGTCGAATATTCTCAATACACCTGATGTTGATCCCATCTCTTACGAGCGCAGTTCGCCTATTTATTTTGCGGAAGGTTTAACCAAGCCACTGCTTATCAATGCACCTATGGTGGATTCAAATGTGTTTTTTGTTGATACAGTACGTTTAGTTCAACGCTTAATTGAGTTAGAAAAACAAGACTTCGAAACTGCAATTTATCCCGTTGAGTCCCATGGTTTTATTGAACCTAGCTCATGGTTGGATGAATACCGTAGAATATTTAAATTATTTGAAGAAAACTTATAACCCTAACAGTTAACTATTTGTCTCAGTGCTTCTGAGGCAAATAGTTGTTTTTAACTAAGCTGATACAAATACAAACTAATCCGCCTACCGCACCATATAAATGCGCATCTACAGCGACGTTGGCGGCAATTAAATCGCTGATCATTTGATCTGCACCATAAAGCTGTTCATGTAAAACTTTCAACCAAACCCCAAGCATTAACAACCAGCCAAATTTTACTTTGTTACAGATGTCTAAGTAAGCGCCATACACGAATATGCCGTGCAAAACTCCAGAAAGTCCAGCGTACCAAACAAGGTTAGGGGAAAATAAATAAATACCAAGGGTCACACATATGCTTAGTAAAACGATACCGATAAGGTAGTTTTTTACAGTGTAATACTGACCGTGGATGGCCCAGAGCAGCAATATGCCGGCAATATTGAGTAATAAATGATTTGTATTGGTGTGGACAAAGTTTGCGGTGAGAAATTGCCAGTAATTACCTTCTGCAAGTGATCCTCGTTGTAAGGCTAGATATTCTGAGGTCGTAGGTTCAAATATCCATAACAAACAACATATAAGCGTTATCAAAATAGGCCCGATTAGATGTTGAGGTTTTAAGGGGAAATTTAACAAGTTGCCAACACAATATTTATAAATAGTAGTGAACACCTTAACTAAATCCATGATTTTGCACAAGAATGGTTTAATAACTAGATTTTTGGTTGCATCCAAATCTCGGGATAGTTATCTTTCTATCATCCCATAGCCGTTAAGTGAGATAGTCAGTGAAATTATTGTGTAAATTAGTGTGCGTTTTTTGTTTAATCTCTTTTAATCAAATTAACGCTAAGCAAACGACTAGGGAAGATCGCGAGCCTGAGGCCGCAACTGGTGTTAGTCAGAAAAAAGCACGGATCGCTGAAGAGTACATGGTGGTATCCGCCAATCCTTATGCATCATGGGCTGGTAAAAATATTATCAACAAAGGCGGTAGTGCCATAGACGCTGCCATTGCTGTGCAAGCAATGTTGACCTTAGTTGAACCCCAATCATCGGGTATTGGTGGCGGAAACTTTATATTATATTGGGATAATAAAGCCAAAAAATTGCATACATTCGATGGTCGTGAAACCGCGCCTTCAAAAGCAAATGCTTATTTGTTCATGCAAGATGGTAAGCCCATGAAGTGGCGAGATGCTGTTGTTGGTGGGCGTTCAGTCGGCGTACCAGGAGCCCTTAAAGCGTTGGAAAAAGCCCATAAGCAATTTGGCAAATTGCCTTGGAATGCACTTTTCAATGATACAATTGATACAGCAGAAAAAGGCTTCACTGTTTCTCCGCGTTTAGAAAAACTACTTTCCTTGAGGTTCCATCCTGGGCTAGAAGCCTTTTTGATCCCTAAAACTTATTTTTATCCAAATGGCATAGAGCTTAAACAAGGCACAAATAAGACTAACGTAAAACTGTCTAAAGTATTTGAAAAGATATCTGAACAGGGCGCGGACTATCTCTATAAAGGTGAGTTAGCGGATAAGATTGCTAAAACCGTGCAATTTTCGACTATTAACCCAGGTACGTTAAGCGTAGATGATCTTAAAAGTTATCAATCTATAGAGCGTGAGCCAATTTGTGGTTTGTATCGTAAATTTAAAATATGTGGCATGGCACCTCCAAGTTCTGGTGGCATTAGCGTTTTACAAATTCTGAAAATGCTAGAAGACTATGACTTGGCTAAAATGGGGCCAGATTCGGTTGAGTCAATTCATTTGTTCACTCAAGCATCTAAACTGGCTTATGCCGATCGAGATAAATATATTGCTGATAGTGATTTTGCCCAGCTTCCTTTTGCTGCGTTAATCAATCAAACTTACTTATCACAACGCGCCGAGCTGATAAAAGCAGATAAAGATATGGGGAAAGCTGTACCAGGAGAACCCTATATCAACGCTTCTTTGTTCGGCATGGACAATTCTTTTGAATTACCTAATACCAGCCATGTCTCAATAGTCGATAAAGAGGGTAATGCTCTTGCAATGACGACCAGTATTGAGTTTGGTTTTGGCTCAGGATTAATGGTAGAAGGGTTTTTGCTTAATAATCAATTGACAGATTTTTCTTTAAACCCAAGTGCTAACGGACAGCCTGCACTTAACCGAGTCGAGCCCAATAAACGTCCTCGCAGTGCAATGAGTCCAACAATGGTATTTGACGAAAATGACCAGTTGATGATGGTAATAGGCTCGCCAGGTGGAAGTCGAATTGTTAGTTATGTGGCCCAAACCATAGTGGGTGTAGTGGATTGGGGATTAGATATTCAACAAGCTATTAATTTACCTAAAGTAACCAATCGTAATGATTACACTGCCCTTGAAAAAGGGACCAGTGCTGAAATGTGGGTAGATAAGCTAACTGCCATGGGTCATAACGTTAAGGTAATCGACTTAAACAGTGGTTTGCACGGAATCCAATTTAAAAATGGCAAAATAATTGGTGGAGCTGACCCAAGAAGGGAAGGTGTTGCTGTAGGAGATTAGTTTGAAATATTACGCTCTGGAAAATGGGGCGTAATACAATTTTACAAATTTGAGAGGGGAAATTAATTTAATTAAGTCCTCGTCTAATTTAGGATTAAACACTAAATAGAGATGCTTATCTCAGAAAAAGGTCGTTCTAAGCAGCGTTCTAGTGATATTTTAGGTTTAAAAAGGGATTGATAATGAAGTTAAAGTCAAAGGTGATAGGAATACTAGCGGCAAGTGTTATTTTGAATGGCTGTATGAGTATGCCCTTATCGACAATGTATAAAATGTCTCAGTTTTCTCCTTTAGATATGGAGCCTCAAGACATAAGAATCGCCCTTCGCACAGATCAAAGTATCGATGTGAAAAATGGCGCTGCAAAAATATTTATGAGTTACAGTTCAGATGGAAACGAAAGCTTGCCGGCTTTCTATGAAGAGCATAATTTTAACGTGCAAGTGCAACAAGCCCCAATCACTGATATGCCTGAAATTCTATTAGATGATTTAGAGAATAACGAAAGGGTGACTATTCTTAAACTGTCGGATAGTGACGCTCAATTAATGAAGGGGTTATTGGCTAAAGCGAAAGAATACAAAGCTGAAGACGTCAAGGGGCGAGGCGAATTTGCTATTTCCACTGAAAATAATTGTTTTGGTAACTTAAATAAATTCGAATCTTTGGAAGTGGATGTATTTCTGCAAGCAGTGAAAGAAGATGGTTACATGTTATTTTTAGAAGATATTGATGTTATTGAAGAAGCTAAAGACAACGATATTGACCTGCAGCAAACAAACCGCTGTGAAGTCGGTTAATTGAAGCAAATAGTGGCAGTTTAATCATTGTAAGGTTCTCAAGCTAAAACTACAGATCCTAATTATAGGCTAGTGCTAGAATATCTAAATTAGCTGTTTTTGATAGGGAGTTTCTATTCTAAACCTGTTAAATTAGGCGCCATTTATAATTACAGAAAGGCGTTATATGTTTAAAGTAAATGAATATTTTGATGGCAAAGTCACTTCCATGGCGTTTCAAACAGCTACATTACCAGCGACAGTCGGGGTAATGGCTCCTGGTGAATATGAGTTTGGCACAAGTGAGTTTGAAACTATGACTGTGGTAAATGGTGCGCTAACCGTATTGTTGCCCGATCAAACAGAATGGCAAACTTTTACTACCGGCCAGGTATTTACCATTGACGCAAATGTAAAATTTCAAGTTAAGGTGACGCAAGATACAGCCTATCTTTGTACATACGGCAAATAAATACTGTTGTTGTAAATGTAAATACTCAGCGGACGCGATTAATTCAGCGTCCGATTTTGAATTTAAATAAGTGTGTTATGTCTTCTGCAAAATCCACAGTTAAAAAGTTAGATGAAAATACCATCAAGGCACTCACTAACGTGTGCGAAACAGCAAAGCAAAAAATTGCTGGGTTTGATTGGCTTACCCATACTGCTGATTATAGTAACTTCCCGTCTAGTCTGGTGATTACTTGTGTGTTTCTAACGGAACAACATTTAAAGGATGCACAATCTCAACAACAAGACGCCTTTTTACGAAAATTAATACAGCAACAACTATTAAAAGTTGGAATTGTATTAAAAAAACCAAAACAGAATGTATTTTTTGATAGCGAAGAAGCTTGTCAGTTTAGCCATCAAGGGAATTGGGATAAGCGCCTTAAATTATTCCATTAACTTAAAATCGTTAACCTGAGCGGACTACTCAATGGTTGTGAGTTTATGATCATCTGCAAAGTAAGCAAAAGCATCTTGTAGGTCTCGCATAATGGTTCTGCCCGTTGAGAGAGTAGGGATGTGGTCGAGGTCAAAAAATGCAGCGTCGGAAGTCTCCATTCCCGCCATTTCTTGTATGGGCTCTACAGGTTCACATAAAAACAAAATTTTATAAAATTCACGAATATCAGGATCATAGTCTCCCGATGCTTTATGCCGTAACGATATTAAACGCGCATTATTTATGTGAACGTTAGCTTCTTCTTCAATTTCTTTTTTAATATTTTGTACCGCTGTTAAGCCAACATCCGCATAGCCACCAGGTAGGGTCCATTTTTTGTCACTTTTTTCTTGAACCAATAATATTTTGTTGTCTTTGATGACGGCACCACGGACTTCTACTTGTGGCGTAACATAACGTCGATGAAAAGGCGTAACTAAATCTGAAATTTGCTTCACGGGGACAGAGGCCAGATCGCTCATCATTTGTTGAGCAATTAAAGAGATTTCTTCAAATCGTTCGCGATCAAACTCTTCTGGGGAGAAGGCTAATCCCGACTCGGCAATTGCATGCAGTCGTTTTATATGGGAAAGCCAAAGGTTTGAATTAGCAAGGTTAGACATTTTTCATTCTATTTATAAATATTTGTCTGGCTGAATTTTATCAACCAACCATTTTCCGTCTTTACGAACCATTTCTATTACCCGAATATCTTCAACTCGTTCGTCGTACAAGGTACCCGTAAAAAATAGGGTAACTACAGCAGATTCTGCAAACTCACTGCGTCCTATACTGTTTCCGGTATCAGGTTGAATGTCTACTTCATCGTATACTAAATCGAACACGTGTCGTTGAACATTTCTATTTGTACGGTAAGAGTTTAGCAATCTAGCCATGCGTTCAGTGCTCATAGCGATCGCTTTATTTAAATTTTTATCGTTATACACGTGTTGGAAAAACTCGACTGCGGCATAATCTGGCGTGTTGGTATCCATCATGCCGTATTTACCTGCTCCTTTTTTACTTTCGTTGTCGCAAGCTTGAAGGAATAAAATTAAAATACAGAATGAGAATAAACGTAAGTAAGAATGATTTATCATGATGAATTGACAGGGTTAAATTGAACACTCACACAGTCTGCGTTTTCTGTGTTTAAAAGTAAAGAGCAGGCGTAAAGCCTGCTCTTATAATTAAAAAAATGCAGTTTCTTTTATTGCACTTCTTCGTGATCGGTAAATTCACCAGCAAACATAGCACTGCTTAAGTAGCGCTCTGTAGAACTTGGGAAAATAACGACAATCATTTTGTCAGCATTTTCAGGCTTCTCGGCTAAACGTTTAGCCGCAACCATGGCCGCGCCAGTTGAGATACCGGCTAAAATGCCTTCTTCTTTTAACAGACGGTGAGCCATTTCAATAGAGTCGTCATTTGACACTTGTTCAACTTGGTCAACAATATCAAGATCCAAGTTACCAGGGATGAATCCTGCACCTATGCCTTGAATTTTATGGGGACCAGGAGTGAGTTCTTCACCTGCTTTGGCTTGTGTGATAACTGGCGAGTCAGTTGGCTCTACAGCTACCGTTAAGATGTCTTTACCCTTGGTATTTTTAAGGTAGCGACTAACACCGGTAATGGTTCCGCCGGTACCAACACCAGCTACAAAAATATCCACTTTACCATCGGTATCTTTCCAGATTTCAGGGCCAGTGGTTTTTTCATGTATTTCGGGGTTAGCTGGGTTATCAAACTGTTGAAGCAGGATATATTTACCTGGATCAGAGGCTACAATTTCTTGAGCCTTAGCTACGGCACCTTTCATGCCTTTAGGTGCTTCAGTAAGCACCACATTTGCACCAAGAGCTTTAAGCAATTTACGGCGTTCTAAGCTCATGCTACTTGGCATAGTTAGGGTTAATTTATAACCTCGAGAAGCTGCAACAAATGCTAAAGCAATACCAGTATTACCACTGGTTGGTTCAACTAACTCTTTGTCTTTAGTTAAGATGCCACGTTTTTCAGCATCCCAAATCATGTTCGCGCCTATACGGCACTTAACACTAAAACTGGGGTTACGTGATTCCATTTTTGCGTAAACGTTACCGCTGGAAACAACACGATTTAATTTAACTAATGGTGTATTACCAATAGCGAGAGAATTATCATCATAAACTTGCATACTATATCCTTGCATAGGTTTAGGTAACTTTCAGTGATACCCTTTGATGTGTTTTTGTTATTTGAATAACTATATTAGGCTGTTAATGTTGTACATAACAAGCACTTGTTTAAATGTAGATAGCAAAACTTTTAAGTTTGCTTAACTTTGTACCCTAGTATGATTGTGCTCAACGAACATTTTTCAAAGTGCTTTTTGCTATATCTTAGTTTTATATTTACATTTTTTGATGATTGAGGTGATTGATGCCATTTAGTAGTACCGGAAATTATATTGCGAGTAAGGAACTGCAGCTAGCGGTAAACGCTGCCATAACATTGCAAAGACCTTTATTAATTAAAGGGGAGCCAGGTACGGGTAAAACCATGTTGGCAGAAGAGTTAGCTAGAAGTTTAGGTACTGATTTAATTCAGTGGCATATCAAGTCGACTACTAAAGCTCAGCAAGGTTTGTATGAATATGATGCAGTTTCACGTTTACGAGACTCTCAACTTGGTGACGAAAAAGTCAAAGACATCAGTAATTACATTATCAAAGGTAAACTTTGGCAAGCATTCGATGCGCAGACGCCACCGGTATTGTTAATTGATGAAATCGATAAAGCCGATATCGAATTTCCAAACGACTTGCTTTTAGAATTAGATAAAATGGAATTCTTTGTTTATGAAACTAAACAAACCATAAAAGCTGAAAAGCGTCCTATCGTGATTATTACCTCGAACAATGAAAAAGAGCTTCCTGATGCATTTCTGCGTCGTTGTTTTTTCCATTACATTCAATTTCCAGACAAACAACAAATGCAAGAAATTGTCGACGTGCATTTTCCTAATTTGAAAAAAGAATTGCTTGCCCAAGCTCTTGAAACGTTTTTTGATTTAAGAGATATGCCAGGATTAAAGAAAAAACCTTCCACTAGTGAGTTGATTGATTGGTTAAAACTATTGGTTGCCGAAGATATTTCACCAGAAGCTTTGCAAAATAAAGACGGCAAAAACAGCATTCCACCTTTGTACGGTGCGCTAATTAAAAACGAACAAGATATTCATTTGTTCGAAAAATTGGCTTTCATGGCTAGACGCTAATGTTAGTCGATTTTTTCTTTAAAGTTAGAGAATACAAAGTTCCAGCAACGGTTAGGGAGTTGCTAGATTTACTCAATGCGTTGGAACAGCAAGTGATATTTGCCGATACCGAAGGCTTTTATTATTTATCGCGATTGTGTTTGGTTAAAGATGAAAGCCATTTCGATAAATTCGATAGGGCATTTGCTGATTACTTTGAAGGGGTGCAATCCATTGACTTATTTGGCAAAGATATTCCTGAAGAATGGTTGAGAAAACAATTAGAACGACATTTTAGTGATGCCGAAAAAGCCGAAATAGAAGCCATGGGCGGTTTAGATAAGCTTATGGAAACCCTCAAAAAACGTTTGGAAGAACAACAAAAACGTCACCAAGGTGGTAACAAATGGGTGGGGACTGGAGGGACGTCTCCCTTTGGTTCACATGGTTACAATCCCGAAGGAATTAGTATTGGCAATAAGGGAAAAGGTCAATCTTCTGCTGTTAAGGTGTGGGAAAAGCGTGAATATAAAAACCTCGCCACTGATGTAGAACTAGGTACCCGTAATATAAAAGTTGCGTTACGTAAGTTACGTCAATTTGCACGAACTGGCGCAAGTGAAGAACTCGATCTTCCTACTACCATTGGTAAAACGGCTAAAAATGCCGGCTGGTTAGATATTCATATGGTGCCAGAGCGTCATAACGCCATCAAAGTATTGATGTTTTTTGATGTTGGTGGCTCTATGGACGAACACATTAAATCTTGTGAGGAATTGTTTTCAGCCGTACACTCTGAGTTTAAACATCTTGAATATTTTTATTTTCATAATTGCGTTTATGAAGGGGTGTGGAAAGACAATAAACGTCGCTCAAATGAAGTCATTTCAATTTTTGATATCATTCATAAGTATGGAAGCGATTATAAATTAGTATTCGTTGGCGACGCGACTATGGGACCTTATGAAATTACCTACCCGGGCGGTAGTGTTGAGTATTGGAATGAGGAACCTGGTTCGGTTTGGTTAAAACGACTGACGGATCACTTTCCCCACGCCATTTGGTTAAATCCGCAAATGGAAATACATTGGCAATATTATGCATCTATTCAGATTTTAAAAGATTTAATGCAAGGTAAAATGTTTGCATTATCCATAGAAGGACTCAGCGAGGGCATCAAAGCGCTCACCAAAAGGTAGGTATATGAACCCTAAGGAAGCGTTACCAGATCAATCTGAAGCAGACAAGCAAACAAACACTCACACCTCAAAACATCAGCAACGTCAAGAAACCCGCGATGTTATAACACCATATGCTTTTGAGGTGCCCGAAGAGTTATACGGAACTCCCTTAGCTACTCCCACTCGTCGCGCGTTGGCGCTGTCTGTCGATTTAATCTTGGTTGCGATACTGTCAGGTGTTACAGGTAACGCACTGGCAATTTTAATTGCAATTTTATTGTGGGTAACCAGTAGACGCCTAAAACGTGAAAAACGCTTACCCTCAGCAATTATGTTAGTGCGAATTCTTGCTGTGGCGTTAATTCTAGGTGGAATTTTGGGTTTATTTCGCAATGATACTGCTATTTGGACTGATACCCAGTCCAGTGATAAACAGGACGTTAACGCGTCAGACGCCGTTGCTGTTGTCGTTTTTACTGGGACATATGCCGCATTTACTAGTTTAATTCAAGAACAAGTAGAACAAGGCGGGTGTCCAGATGTTGAAACCTGTTGGTCAATGATTGGTGAGGAATTTGTCGAAGACTTGGTAAAATTAGCCTTGCCAAAATCAGCAAAAATCGAAATGTTAGAAGAGCTTTTTGAAAAGAGCAGTACTGAGCTCAATGCCGTTCAATATCAAAACTTGCGAACAGCTTTATTAGCACAGTTTGAATCATTGCAGGCAGATGTCGATAAGGTTGCCATAGAAGAGCAGGCAAAAGCTGATGCAGAACCCGAAGCTTCATCATTTCAAGACCATAGTATTGTAAAGTGGTTTAAAGGAATTGCTGCTGATCTCGGCCTCGGTTTCGGTTGGGCTGCGGTTTATTTTACCGGGACTATGGTGCTACTTAGAGGGCAAACCATTGGTAAAAAATTATTTTCAATTAAAGTCATCAAACTCGATGGCAGTACTTTGAATGTTTGGGAAAGTTTTGGACGCTATGGTGGATATGGCGCTGGTTTGGCTACTGGGTTACTCGGCTTTATACAAATTTATTGGGATCCTAATCGGCAAGCTATACAAGATAAGATTTCTGAAACCTTAGTCATTAGATTAAAAGCAAAACAATAAGTGACCATTAATGGCTAATACATTAACCAGCATGCTAAATGTTTGGTATCAACAAAAAGATCAATGTCAGTGGGTATTAGCCACAATTTTTGAGACCCAGGGTTCTTCTTACCGTAAGTCCGGCGCACATATGATGATTAACGATTTGGGCCAATATCATGGACTCCTTAGTGGTGGGTGCTTAGAGTCGGATATTATGCTGCAAGCGCGAAGATGTTGGGATAGTGGTGAAGGGCGAATCGTTGAGTATGATATGACGGAAGAGCAAGACTTGGCTTGGAAGTTAGGCATTGGCTGTGGAGGCGTGGTTAAAATTTTATTGCAACCGGTCTCTAAGCAGAATGATTATTTGTATTTAAATAAGGTCTATAGTCGTTTGTCGCAAAATGGCTATTGTTACTTTGCGCAGCAAATAACCAGTGGTGAACCCCAGGTAGAATATGCAGAATTACCCTCCACAGCGCAAGTTAAAGTGGAACAATGGGAACACAAAGGGCAAGTATTTCTCAAACAGGTACTCCGCCCACCAATAAACCTGTGTGTGGTTGGCGCAGGAGTGGATGCGCAACCGGTTGTTGAAATTGCTGCTAAATTAGGCTGGCGAGTTGTATTAATTGATCCAAGGGCGAGTCATGGGCGAAGCAATTATTTTCCAGACGCCTTTGAGATAATAAAGGCACCACTGGACAGTTTGATTGAAAATGCTGATGAGTTAACTTGGCTGGCGCAAACTGATGCATTAATCATTATGAGCCATAATGTAAAACTTGATGCTCAAGGCTTGTTGCTTTCCTTAAAAAGTTCGGCCAAATACGTTGGCATGTTAGGACCACTGCATCGAACCGAACGGGTGTTTACACAAGCAGGGTTAAATAGAGATAAGTTTGAACGCCCTTTTGCGAACCCCATTGGTTTGCGATTAGGCGGCGAATTGCCAGAATCCATAGCACTATCTATGATTTCTGAGGTACATAGTTTTCTTGCTCAAAAAGATGCAAAATCCATAAGCGGAATAGTGTGAAACTTGTTAGTTTAATTTTGGCTGCCGGAGAGGCAAGCCGTTTTGGTAGCATAAAACAACTCGCCCTGACACAGGGGCAGCCGATGTTGAATAGGGTTATTGAACAACACAGAGGGGCAGGCTTAGAAAAAGTTGTTGTGGTGCTTGGGGCAAATGCAGAACTGATAAAACAACAAATTGATCCTTCTGTCGATGTGGTTACAGCCCAAAATTGGCGACTAGGAATGGGTGAGAGCATTCGAGCAGGGGTAGACTTTATATTGCATCAAAGATACCCAGATGCTAGCCATATAATGATTGCTTTAGCTGATCAAATAGCAGTGGAGTCTCTACAAATTGCTACACTGTATAAACATATAATACATAATTTAGAATCTATAATTGCATCAGAGTATGCCGGAAATGTCGGCGTACCTGCTTGTTTTCCAAAGCGCATATTTTCTGATTTATTAAATTTAAATAGTTCAAATTCAGATTTACAAAAAGGTGCTAAATCTATTTTACGGGCAAATCAACAAAATTTAATTAAGGTCAAAGTCCCTGAAGCACAATTTGATATAGATACTATTGAGGATATGCGTCGCTGGCGCAACTCTTTCACCGGCTAATTTAGGAGCAAAAACGTGATTAATTTCAGTGTGAACGGAAAACCACAACAAGTGGATGTTGAACCCTCTATGCCGCTGTTGTGGGTATTAAGAGATACTTTAGGGTTAACTGGAAGTAAGTTTGGATGTGGTATGGCCCAATGTGGAGCTTGCACTGTGCATATTGATGGACAGCCCGTTCGCTCTTGCGTTATGCCAATCTCAGCAGTGGCTGGTAAACAAATTACTACTATTGAAGGCTTATCGGTTAGTGGTGATCATCCGGTTCAAAAAGCTTGGATAGAACACAATGTTCCCCAGTGTGGCTATTGTCAATCTGGTCAAATAATGAGTGCGGTGGCTCTGCTATCTCAAAATGCATCTCCTAGCGATGAAGATATAGATAACTATATGCAAGGTAATATATGTCGTTGTGGAACCTATCCTCGAATTAAAGCCGCGATTAAAAGTGTTGCCAAAGGGGTAGATCTTGCCAAGAACGTGGGAGATGACGCATGAGCCATAAAATAGAAAATGTCAGTCGCCGTCAGTTTTTAAAAGTATCTGGAATAGGTGCAAGTAGTTTTGTACTGGCCAGTAGCTTAGGAAGTTATACTCCGGTTTGGGCTCAACCTACTAGCCAAGATGATGTAGAGTTAAACCTGTTTGTTAGCATACACGCCGATAACAAAGTGGACATTATCTGTCACCGCAGTGAAATGGGACAGGGAATACGTACATCTATTCCTCAGGTTGTTGCTGAAGAGTTATGTGCAAACTGGGAGTTAGTGTCTGTTGTACAAGGTTTAGCCAATAAAGAATACGGCAGTCAAAATACCGATGGTTCACGCTCAATTCGCAGATTTTATACTACCTTACGGCAAATGGGAGCATCTGCTCGTGCGATGCTAGAGCAAGCTGCAGCAGATCTATGGAAGGTAGATGTAAATACAGTTTATGCTGAAGACAGTTATGTACATCATAAAGACTCTAACCGTAAAGTGAGCTTTGGTTATATTGCGGAAGCAGCTGGCAAGTTATCTCCTCCAGATCCTGAAACCTTGACCTACAAATCGAAAAAAGAGTTTAAACTCATCGGTAAACCCATTACTGGTATTGATTCAACCGAAATCGTCAGCGGACAAGCTGAATTTGGACAAGATATTCGGTTGGAAAACATGCTGTATGCCAGTATCGAACGTTCAAAAGTATTAGGGGCGAAAGTAAAGTCCTATGACGCAGAGGCTGCAAAGTCGGTAAAAGGGGTAGTTGCAACCTTTAAAATGCCAGAACAGCCAATGCCAGTGATGTTTCACCCGATGAATGGTGTAGCGGTAATTGCCGATAATACTTGGTCAGCACTACAGGGTCGTAAGTCACTTAATATTGATTGGGAGTTAGGTGATAACGTTAAACACAATACGACTGAATATGTTGCTGAGCTAAAAAATCGTATTGTGACTAAAGGTAAACCTATTCGTGTTGAAGGGGATGTTTACTCTGACCTAGAAAATTCAATAGATACACACAGTGCTATTTACAGCGTACCTTATCTTTCCCAAGCCCCTATGGAAACATCTGCAGCCACTGCCGTGGTAAAAGACGGTAAGTGTGAAATTTGGGCCTGTACTCAGTCTCCTCAAGTTACCCAACAAAATGTAGCCCAGGCTCTGGGTATCGAACAGGATAAAGTCAAAATCAATGTTACTTTTTTAGGTGGCGCATTTGGCCGAAAAGCCAAACCCGATTTCTCCATTGAAGCCGCGCTATTGGCAAAAGAGCTAAATCGACCGGTAAAAGTGGTTTGGAGCCGTGAAGATGACATTCAACAGGGTTTTTATCACTCCGTAAGTGTGCAACATTTAGCTGCCGCTATGGATGATAAACAACAGGTTACATCTTGGCTGCAACGTACTGCTTTCCCTAGTATTTTGTGGACATTTACCGGTACCGTTGACGAACCTCAAATGAATGAACTGTCGTTAGGTTTCGGTGACTTGCCTTTTGAAGTAAATAACTTAGCTTGCGAAACTCACAAAGCAACAGGTCATATTCGAATTGGATGGATGCGTTCAGTGTGTAATATTCAGCACAGCTTTGCGCAAGGTTCTTTTGTTGACGAGTTAGCCTCAAAAGCCGGTATCTCAACCCATAAAATGTGGCATCAGCTACTGGGTAAAGATCGTTTAGTGAATCCCAAAACCGATGATTTTGATTATCAGAATTATGGCGAGCCTCAAGATGTTTTTCCGGTGGACATTAAACGTATTAAAAGAGCATTGGATTTAGTTGTGGAAAAATCTGGCGCTGATCAACCAACCAAAGAAAATGAAGGATGGGGGATTTGTGTCCATCGAAGCTTTGTGAGTTATTGCGCCGTTGCCACAAAAGTTAAAGTAGTGGACAACAAAGTGACAGTTTTGGAAATCCATTCAACTATTGATGCCGGTACAGTAGTCAACCCAGATCGCGTGAGAGCGCAACAAGAAGGTTCGATGATCTTCGGCTTGTCTATCGCCTTATTGGGGGAGATCTCAGTTAAAGATGGTGCGGTAGAACAATCAAACTACCACGATTACCAAGTATTGCGGATGCATCAATGTCCAAAAATAGAAACTTACATTATTGAATCAGATGCACCTCCTGGAGGTGTTGGTGAACCAGGTACGCCGCCGGTGGCACCAAGTTTAGCCAATGCTATATTCCATGCCAGTGGTAAACGCATAAGGGATTTACCGGTTAAGAATCATATGTCAGTGTAAAATAAAATGGCTTTTGGGGGCGTCTCTTTTGTTTAGGCAAATCGCCCCCATCCTTGAATGATGAAAACAAAGCCATCTTTACAATCTAGCATCACTGTCATTAGTTTTTTTATTGGCTTCTTGTGGTGCATAAAATCATTTGAATTATTATTCCATGTTGACCTTGGGTGGTTAGGTGTTTATCCCCAAGCCGTTCAAGGTATATTGGGAATATTAACAGCCCCGTTAATTCATGGTTCTGCAGAACATCTATTTAATAACACCTTGTCTTTGTTGATCTTAGGTGTCTTTTTGCTTTACGGATATCCCCGTTCGCGTTGGCGAGTACTGCTTTTTGTTTGGTTGTTTTCTGGTACTTGCGTGTGGTTGTTTGCTAGAAATGCGTATCACCTTGGAGCTAGCGGCCTAACCCACGGAGTATTTTTCTATCTATTCGTGGTTAGCCTATTTAGACGAGATAAAAGTTCCATAGCTATTATGATGGCCGCGTTTTTTATGTATGGTGGCATGACTATGACCATTTTCCCGCGCCAAGAAAACGTTTCCTTTGAATACCATTTATTTGGTGCTCTTGCAGGCATCATAAGTGCGCTTTTGTGGCATAAGCTTGATCCTAAACCCTCTATAAAACGCTACGAATGGGAAGATCCAGAAATTGCTGATGAGCCTAAAATTGGCGAGCAGTGGTTAAGCGCCGAAAAATTCTATGCACAGGACTCTAGTCAGCAAAATCTATCTGAATATAGGACTGAAGAAAACGATAACGACAAGATTGAAGATAAAAATCAGCAGGTGAGAGTATCATCAATAATAAGAGAGAAGGATTAAATGTCTGAACTAAACAATATGCCAATGGAAGTGTTACTAAGAGTAAGATATGCCGAATGTGATGCACAACAAGTGGTTTTTAATAGCCGATATGCCGAATATGCAGACTTAGCAGCAACAGAGTTTATGCGCGCAGTATTGGGAGGTTTTGATAAATTACTGGCTCAAGGGTTAGACAATCAAGTTGTGAATCTCAATATTAGTTGGCAGCGCCCCGCTAAGTTTGATGATGTTATTTGTATGAAGGTAAGTGTTTCTAAAGTCGGAAGTTCGTCATTTACACTGCATGTAGACATGTTTCAGCAAAAAGACGGACAAAGCATATGCACCATTGAAGTGATTTATGTGATGGTAGATGCCAAAAACTATAAAAAGGTGGAAATCAATCAAGCATTAAAGCAGCAATTGCTTGAGGGAGCGCCGGGCGTCAGGGTCAATCTTGCGGGATTGATTAACAACTGAAATGTTAGTTAACAAATTAGCATTCGTTTAGCATACCTAAATATGAATAAAGGTCATAAAAAAACGCCGATGAATGTGAATTCATCGGCGTTTTGTATTGATAGGCTTAATTAGCCATTCATTATTTAAGCAACAGAGCCTGGCTTAGTTGCTGCAGCTGTTGAACTGTTTGCTGTGTTAGCCATAGAGGCTGTTTTGCCTGATACTTTAAGGCCTGCACGTTTATCAGCGGCTAGGGCTTTAATTTCAATTTCATTGAAATCAGTATCTATCGCTTTAGGCTTAGCCATAGGATGAGATACAGGCACTTTCGTTACAGTAACCTTTGGCTTTTTCACCGCTTTTGGTTTACTCGCAACTGACTTGGCTTTTGGTGCTTTTTGAGCTGGGACAGCTGCCTCAGTCGCTTTAGGCTCAGCTGACTTTTGCTCAACTTCTTGCTGAACTGGTGCTTGAACCTCAGCAGGAGCAGGGGCTTCTTCAACTTTAGCAACGGCTTCTTTCGTCGCCGGCTCAGAATTGTCGGCATCCAACTGAATTTCTACTTGCTCAGGTTGAGTTGCCTTAGGCTTTGCAGGTTTAGCTGCTTTAACCGGTTCTTTGGCTTCAGGTGCAGTTTCTGCACTAGCTTCAACAACATCCTGCTTAGCACCTTCAGTAGCGCTTTCATCGGTAGTAGACACTGATGTGTTTTCTTCTACTTTCTTAGGACGTCTTCTAGTACGAGGTTTAGCTTTCGGCTTTTCTGCCTTCGCCTCATCCCCATTGTCAGTGGTTTGCACTGTAGGTGTATCATGAGACTCAAATTTAAGCTCATCTTGAGCTAAATTGTCAGGTTTTTCAGCGCTATCAGTTGCGTTTGTTTCTTCAACTCCAGCTTCTTCTTTTCTGCGCTTTTGGCCAGCAGCACGAATATGTCTTGGAGAGCGTCTGCTTCTGCTGCGCTCAGTTTGTCCTTCATCCTTAGACTCAGTTTTAACCGTTTCCTCTACTACAGCGGTTTGCGTGGCATTATTCAACTCGTCAATGTTCGCTTCTTCATTCTTAACTTTATCGTTTTTAACTTCTTCAGCCTTAGCTTTATGCTGGGTTGTTTTAGTCACGTCCGATTGAGTTTGAGTAGTCGCTTTCTCATTTTCAGCTTTATCACCACGCACATTTCGACGGGTATCACGTCTTTTTCTACGCTCAGCTA
Source organism: Aliiglaciecola sp. (assembly GCF_039982535.1). Lineage (NCBI taxonomy): Bacteria > Pseudomonadati > Pseudomonadota > Gammaproteobacteria > Alteromonadales > Alteromonadaceae > Aliiglaciecola > Aliiglaciecola sp. The sequence continues at coordinate 97,518 of NZ_JBDWYG010000027.1, read as the reverse complement.
CTTTCTCGTTTTTACGTTCCGGTTGGGCTTGAGTAGAAACATTCTCTTTAGCTACATCATTTGATTTAGCTTCTTGAGGTTTATTACGGTTATCACGACGTTGCTTAGGCTTCTGATCGCGTTTTTGATCACGCTTTTCAGATTGAGTCTTGTCATTATTACGAGCTGGCTTATCTTTACGATCGCTAGTTCTAGGCTTGCGATTACCAGAGCGCTCATTGCGATTACGACTATTACGTTGTGGACGCTTATTTTGAGAATTACTAGTTTGTTTTTTAGTGGTTTCTTCTGGTTCGCTTTCAAACAAACCGGATAGCCATTTAGAAACCTTAGTTAACAAAGTAGGTTCTTCAGCTTTAGCCGCAACAGGAGCTTGTTGAGGAGCTGACAAGCCTTGTAAAACAGGCTGCTCTTTAGGCTTAACTTCTTGAGTAGGATTATCAACCTCTGCAGCTTGGGTATCCATTAACTCAATGTTATAGCTTGCTTCAGTTACGGTATCATCAGGACGTCTACGAGCAACATGGTAATGGGGAGTTTGTAAATTTGGATTTGGAATAATCAGCAAATTCACACCATGACGTTTTTCAATAGATTGAATTGAACGTCTTTTTTCGTTTAACAAATAAGTTGCAACATTAACTGGAAGTTGCGCTTCTATTTGTCCGGTGTTGTCTTTAATACTCTCTTCTTCCATTATGCGAAGAACCGATAATGCTAAAGACTCAGTACCACGGATTGTACCATGGCCACTACAGCGAGGGCACACGATATGTGCAGACTCACCCAACGATGGGCGCAATCTTTGACGTGACATTTCTAACAAACCGAAACGAGATATACGACCTAATTGTATTCTAGCTCGATCATGTTTAACGGCATCTTTAAGACGATTCTCAACTTCACGCTGGTGACGAACTGGGGTCATATCTATAAAGTCTATGACTACCAAACCACCGGCATCACGCAATCTCAATTGACGTGCAATTTCATCAGCCGCTTCAAGGTTAGTATTAAACGCCGTCTCTTCAATATCACCGCCTTTTGTTGCTCGGGCGGAGTTGATATCAATGGAAATCATCGCTTCTGTTGGGTCAATAACAATTGAACCACCAGAGGGAAGGCGAACTTCACGTTGGAAAGCGGATTCGATTTGAGTTTCAATCTGGTAATGACTGAAAAGAGGCACGTCACCGGTATATTGTTTTACTCGGCTGGCGAAGTCTGGTCTTACTAATTGAATATGTTGTAGCGCTTTTTCATACACTTCAAGACTATCAATTAGGATTTCACCTACATCACGACGTAAATAGTCACGTATCGCTCTAACGATAACGTTACTCTCTTGGTGAATAAGGAAAGGAGCAGGTTTAGATTCAGACGCTTCAGAAATCGCATTCCAATGACGAATTAGCACGTTTAAATCGTGTTCTAATTCCTCAAAAGATTTGCCTACACCAGCGGTTCTTACAATCAAGCCCATGCCTTCAGGCAACTCAAGTTTGTTTAAGGATTGTTTTAAATCGGTGCGCTCATCACCTTCAATACGACGAGATATTCCGCCTGCACGAGGGTTATTTGGCATTAACACAAGGTAGCTACCGGCTAAACTAATAAAGGTCGTAAGCGCAGCGCCTTTTTGGCCGCGCTCTTCTTTATCAATTTGGATGATGACTTCTTGACCTTCCTTGATTACATCTTTGATGCTTGGACGGCCGTCAAACTTGTAACCTTGTGGGAAATAGGTTTTTGCAATTTCTTTTAGAGGAAGGAAACCATGACGGTCAGCGCCGTAATCTACAAACGCAGCTTCTAAACTGGGCTCTACTCGGGTGATCGTTCCTTTATAAATATTGGCTTTTTTTTGCTCGTGTCCAGGGCTTTCGATATCAAGATCATAAAGCTTTTGTCCATCGACCAATGCAACACGCAACTCTTCTTGTTGAGTAGCGTTTATTAACATTCTTTTCATTGTATAAGACTCGGTTTTAGTACCGAATGCGGAATAATGTAGAACTGAAAAACGTGGCTTGCAAGCTGCACCAAGCTGAAATCACCTTCAGTCTCACGACTGTAAAAAACAGATCTTGTGCGCGTTTAGATGTGCCAAGGCGTAACCTTAAGCATATGATTTCATTAGGGAAGTGAATTATTACGGTTGGTAATTTTAACTTCAGACCCTTGGGTGAAACGCCTCACCCCAATAAATTTTTTGTCTATCTTTTCAAACTGACGTGATGTTAAACAAAACACATCAGTTTGTTGCCAAATTCAATTCTTACTATTCTGCGATTGGTACTTTTTTATTGTATATCGCATGATGAGTTGTGAATTTGCTTGCCCAATCTAATCGAAAAAATACTCACTTCGATAGCGGCAATGCATCATTATGTGTTACGAAATTTATTTCGTTGATGCCATACAAATTCTATTTTCATCGCATTGTTTACTGCTATGCAACTGCAAAGCCAGCTAAACGGTCGGATTATCACATTAAAACTAACTCTCTGGCAAGCAAATAAAAATTATAAAGCTAATTTATATATTTAAGTTAGAATAGCGCCCCAAACCAGTTGAATTTAGTAGTTATACTAAGGTGTTTAAATTCTCGGCTTATGAATAAGCTTCGCAAACAAATGCGTTCAACTAACGATTAAATCCAATTAGTAAAACTCTACAGGCTCGTAAATGACGGATACAAACTTCGATAAAGTACAATTTTTAGCCATTGATGAAGAACACGAAGGCCAAAGAATTGATAATTTTTTACGCACATTATTAAAGGGTGTGCCAAAAAGTATGATTTATCGAATTCTGCGTAAAGGTGAAGTGCGAGTAAATAAAAAACGGATTAAACCAGAATACAAACTAATTAGCGGTGATGAAATTCGTTTACCGCCTATTCGAGTGTCTGAGTCAAATCAAACTGCTCCATCAACTAAACTTGATAAGGTTGCTACCTTAGAATCACATATCTTATATGAAGATGAGGTGTTAATAGTCGTTAATAAACCATCAGGAATGGCTGTGCATGGTGGTAGTGGTTTAAGTTTTGGGGTGATTGAGGCTTTAAGGGCGCTTCGTCCAACGGCTAAATTTTTAGAATTAGTTCACCGCTTAGACAGAGATACATCAGGTTGTTTGTTGATCGCAAAAAAACGTTCAGCTTTAAAACATTTACATGAGCAACTTCGCAATAAAACCGTGGATAAGCGCTATCAAGCATTAGTGCATGGAAATTGGCCTGAAAACAGGTTCAAAGTTAAAGCGCCTTTATTGAAAAATATAGTGAAGTCAGGTGAGCGTATCGTAACGGTGGCTGCTGAAGGTAAAGAATCGGAAACTCGCTTTCGTATTTTAGAGTCCTTTTCTCAAGCAACTTTGGTAGAAGCATCACCCATTACAGGCAGAACTCACCAAATACGTGTTCATTGCCAGCATGCTGGACACCCAATTGCTGGCGATAACAAGTATAAGGACGAAGAGTTCAACCATTTTATGGCGAAACTGGGTTTACAACGTTTATTTTTACATGCCCACCGGATTTTATATGTGCACCCAGTGAGTGGAAAGCAAATGAGTCACACCGCTAATTTAGATAGTTCATTGACCAAAGGACTGAATGCTTTAAGAAAACGTGAAGCTTAATATTCGTTCCTAGGCAAGCACATCCATATTAAACTCAATTAATAGGTCACACAGGGCAATAAGGGGTAAGCCGACTAAAGAGTTGGGATCTCGCCCTTGTAATTGGCTAAATAAACTAATTCCCAAGCCCTCGCATTTGAAACTACCGGCACAATCGAACGGAGCTTCTTTAGCAATATAGTTTTCTATTTGTTGCTCCGTTAGGTCTCTAAAACACACTCTGTATTCTTCTACCTTAGATAAACTTTTATTTGTGGCTGCATCAATCACACATAAACCCGTGTAAAATACCACTTCTTTACCGCTGCATTTTTGCAGTTGAGCTTTCGCGTTTTTGGCGTTTCCAGGTTTCCCTAAAATGTCATTATCTAAACCGGCCGTTTGATCAGAGCCAATAATTAAACCACTACTATAGTGGCGGGCCACATCATCTGCTTTTGCTTCTGCCAACCTAAGTGCCATGGCTTTAGCCGACTCATTAGCAAGTCGAGTTTCATCAACATCAGGACCATGACAGCTGAATTTCAATTGCAGTTTTTGCAATAGGGCTTTACGATATTGAGAAGTAGAAGCGAGTATAATTTCCACAATTTTCCAGTTAGTGAATAAAAAGTCTTGATTATTATTAGGGAATAGGGCGCTTTTGGCTATATTTTCCTTTGACTAACGGCTTCAGTATCTATATTATGCGCGCCCTATGCAGAAAGTGAAATTGCCCAAGTTTATTGAACCAGTCAAAAGTGCAACAAAACGCTCCGATTATAAGGGTGTGATGATGACTTCTGATATGGCGCGTTTTCTTAGCGCAGTGGCCGCCGCTGCTGATACTGTTGAAGCTGAAGTAAAATTCGATAAAGACGAGCAGGGTCTGAATTTTTTTCAAGGACAACTATCAACATCTGTGGAGCTTGTCTGTCAGAGATGTAATGAGCAATTTGCTCATTCAATTCACACATCATTTTGTTTTAGTCCGATTAAACGGAAAGCAGTTGAAACAGATGATGCAGTTGAATTGCCGGATATTTACGAACCGGTAGAGGTCAATGACCATGGAGAAATCAATCTACTGCAATTGTTCGAGGATGAACTAATATTGTCTTTGCCTATTGTTGCCCTTCATGCAGAGGAGGATTGCAATATCAAGCGGGATGAAATGCAGTTTGGTAAGATTGAACCGGCCGATGAACGTCCAAACCCTTTCGCGGTTTTGAAAGAACTTAAGCGAGACTAGGAGTAATGTAATGGCTGTACAAAAGAACAAGAAAACTCGTTCAAAGCGTGGTATGCGTCGTGCACACGATTCTTTGACTGGAGCGACTTTGTCTGTAGATTCAACTTCAGGTGAGACGCATCTTCGTCATCACGTGACTGTTGACGGTTACTACAAAGGCAAAAAAGTTATCGCTGACTAGCAATGACTTTTAGCCGTCTAACCATTGCGTTAGATATTATGGGGGGCGACAACGGCCCCCATGTAACTCTTCCTGCTGCAATTAAAGCACTGCACGAAATTCCACACCTATATTTTATACTTTGTGGTGATGAACAAATCATCTCCAAGGTTATTAGTACCCAAAATTCATCCATTCAAGAACGCGTCGAGATTCAGCACTGTTCAGAACAAGTTGCCATGGATGAAAGACCAAGTTCGGCCCTTCGTAATAAAAAAGACTCGTCCATGCGTCGCGCCTTAGAGCGAGTAGAGTGTGGTGATGCTGATGCATGTGTTAGCGCCGGTAACACAGGTGCTCTTCTTGCCATTGCTTATCACGTTCTAAAAACCTTGCCCGGTATCGACCGTCCCGCACTAGTGTCTGCATTACCCACCGATGATCACCATAAGTTATTTTTGTTAGATTTAGGGGCAAATGTAAATTGTGACTCAGAAACCTTATTTCAATATGCAGTTATGGGCTCGGTACTCGCACAAGAAGTGGCTGGCGTTGAAAACCCAAGAGTGGCGTTATTAAATGTGGGCGAAGAACAAATTAAAGGCAATGACCAAGTGAAGTTTACGGCTCAGTTGTTACAGCAAGCCGAAGGAATAAACTATACTGGTTTTGTTGAAGGTAATGACATCTTTACAAATTGCGCAGATGTTGTGGTTGCTGATGGTTTTGTTGGTAATATCGCTTTAAAAGCCTGTGAAGGGTTAGCAACCTTAGTCTTAGAAGAGGCAAAGCGGGTATCAAACGAAAATTGGGTGACAAAATTATTGGCAAAAATAGCCTTGCCTCTATTAAGAAAAATTTATAGAAGGGTGAACCCCGACCAGTATAACGGCGCTAGTCTGATAGGATTGCGCGGAATTGTGGTCAAGAGCCATGGTAATGCTTCTTCGGATGCTTTCTTGTTTGCGATTAAGGAAGCTGAACAAGAAGTGCAACGGCAAGTTCCGAAAAAAATAAAAGATAAAATTGAATCCGTTTTAATGGAGCGCTCTTAAAATATGTACTCAAGAATAATAGGTACTGGAAGTTATTACCCTGCAGAAGTTCGTAGCAACGCAGATCTAGAATTGATGGTTGATACGACTGATGAATGGATAACCGATCGAACGGGCATAAAAGAAAGAAGAATTATTGGTGCAGATGAAACTGCTGCCACTATGGGATACGAAGCATCTTTAAAAGCTATTGAAGCGGCTGGTATTGATAAAAACTCAATTGATATGATTGTGTGTGCTACCACTAGTGGACGTTACGCTTTACCTAGCACCGCCTGTGAAATTCAAAAAGCGTTAGGAATCGATGGTATTCCAGCGTTTGATATAGCCGCTGCCTGTGCCGGATATTGTTATGCCCTAAGTGTGGCAGATCAGTATATTAAAAGCGGCATGGTAAAACGGATATTAGTGTTAGGTACTGATTGTTTATCAAGAATGATCAACCCTGAAGATCGTTCAATGGTTATCTTATTTGGTGATGCAGCTGGCGCAACAATTCTTGAAGCTAGTGAAGAACCCGGTATATTATCTACTCATATCAACGCTGCTGGCTCATATGGTGATTTGTTGCAAATTGGCCATGTTCAACATGGTAATGAACAATCAGTGCATGAAAACTGGGGCAGCATGAAAGGCAATGAAGTTTTTAAAGTGGCTGTAACGAAACTTAGCGAAGTAGTTGAGCTGACTTTAAAAGCAAATAACATGCAAAAATCGGATTTAGATTGGTTGGTTCCTCATCAGGCAAACTTCCGAATTATTAAAGCAACAGCCAAAAAATTAGAAATGTCTTTGGATCAAGTTGTACTAACCTTAGAAGATTACGGCAATACATCTGCTGCTACTGTGCCTACAGCACTCGACAAAGCAATAAGAGATGGACGTATTAAACGCGGCCAAAATTTATTGTTAGAAGCATTCGGTGGTGGATTCGCCTGGGCTGCAGCCCTCGTTAAATATTAATTTCTATTTGTTTAAATTTACCCAAGGTATGTTTTATGACTAAACAAGCTTTTGTGTTTCCCGGTCAGGGATCTCAAACAGTTGGAATGTTGGCCGATCTGGCCGCGAATTATCCACAAATTCAAGTGACTTTTAGTGAAGCCTCAGAAGCGTTAGGCTATGACTTGTGGGATTTGGTTCAAAATGATGAAAATCAACAACTTAATCAAACTCACATCACTCAACCTGCGTTATTGACTGCAAGTGTAGCCATTTATCGATTACTCTTAGACTTAGGGTGTGACAAACCAGATTATATGGCTGGTCACAGTTTAGGCGAGTATTCTGCTTTGGTATGTGCCGATGTTATCAGCTTGAAAGAAGCCGTTAAATTGGTTGAAGCTAGAGGTCAATTCATGCAGCAAGCTGTGCCTGCAGGTCAGGGTGCTATGTATGCGATTATTGGCTTGGCTGATGATCTTATTCTAGATGCATGTGAAAAAGCTCAGCAACAAACCAGTGAAGTTGTTTCTGCAGTTAACTTTAACTCGCCAGGACAAGTGGTGATTGCCGGTACTACTGAAGCCGCTAAAGTTGCTGCAGATTTGTGTAAAGAAGCGGGTGCTAAAAGAGCATTACCATTGCCTGTTAGTGTGCCTTCTCATTGTGCATTAATGAAACCTGCGGCTGAGAAGTTATCTGCTTTGATAGAATCCATTACATTTGCACAGCCTAGTGTTACTGTTATTAATAACGTTGATGTAATGTCAGCTACTGATGCAAATAGCATAAAAGATGCGTTGGTTAGACAGCTTTATTGTCCGGTAAGATGGACTGAAACCATTGAGTTTCTAGCTGCTCAAAATGTAGAAAAAATGTATGAAGTAGGTCCAGGTAAAGTACTTGTTGGTCTTATTAAGCGGATCAATAAAAGTATCGAAACCGACTCATTAAACACAGTCGAATCAGTCCAAAAACTACTGTAATTAAGGTATTATAATGAACGATTTAAATGGAAAAGTTGCTCTAGTTACTGGTGCTAGTCGTGGTATTGGAAGAGCTATCGCTGAGTCATTGGCTGAACAAGGTGCGGTAGTCATAGGAACGGCCACATCTGATAAAGGTGCTGATTCCATAACCGATTACCTTTCTAAATTTGGTGGTCATGGTCTAACATTAAATGTAACTGATCAGACGTCTCTTGATGAAGTTTTGACTAAAATTAAAGAAAATCATGGCGAAATTGATATTTTAGTTAATAATGCAGGTGTGACTCGTGATAATTTGCTGATGCGAATGAAAGATCAAGAGTGGGAAGATATTCTAAATACCAACTTAACGCCTATTTTTAAACTGACTAAAGCAGTTTTACGTGGCATGATGAAAAAACGTAGTGGTAGAATAGTGAATATTGGCTCGGTTGTCGGTACTACGGGTAACCCAGGACAAGCTAATTATGCAGCAGCTAAAGCTGGTGTTATCGGGTTTAGTAAATCTACAGCGCGTGAAGTTGCTTCAAGAGGCATTACCGTAAACGTTGTAGCACCTGGTTTTATTGACACAGATATGACAAAGTCATTGACTGAAGAGCAGAAAGAAGCCATTTTCAAAGATATTCCAGCTAACAGATTAGGTTTGCCAAAAGAGATTGCCGCAGCTGTTAGCTTTTTAGTAAGTGATAATGCCGCTTACATTACGGGTGAAACTATCCATGTAAACGGTGGTATGTATATGGGATAATAAACGTATTAAATAGTCACACTTTTAGAAGTTGATTGTTAATGTACTGTTTATTAGACTAATTTGATTCGGTGGTTTGACCAGATAAAAAGTTAATTGTCTTACTTGCAAGACAGAGGCTAGCTGAATAAACTACCGGAAATTTAAACTCTAGCTACTTATAGGGAAAACTAGAATCATGAGTAATATCGAAGAACGCGTTAAAAAGATCATCGTCGAGCAATTGGGCGTTAAAGAAGAAGAAGTAAAAGCTGAAGCGTCATTTGTTGATGATTTGGGTGCGGATTCACTAGATACTGTTGAATTAGTAATGGCTTTGGAAGAAGAATTCGATACTGAAATTCCAGATGAAGAAGCAGAAAAAATTACTACAGTTCAGTCTGCAATAGACTACGTTAACGCTAATAAAGACGCGTAAGATACTCCTATAAACGGCTCAGTCTGAGCCGTTTTCTTCTTTATACATAAAATAATAAACTTTATGCGGAGGCCTATGTGTCTAAACGTCGCGTAGTAGTAACGGGTCTTGGCATGCTGACCCCCTTAGGTGGAGACACCAATTCAACTTGGGACGGCATTTTACAAGGTAAAAGTGGAATAGGTCCTATCACATCGTTTGATACATCTGATTTTAGTACTCGCTTTGCCGGGGAAATTAAAGATTTTGATGTGGAAAGTTATATCCCCAAAAAAGAAACCAAAAAAATGGACCGCTTTATTCAGTTAGGAATAGCTGCGGGAAAACAAGCTTTGGCCGACTCTAAATTGGCAATTACTGCTGAAAATGCAAAAAGAGTAGGTGTGGCAATTGGTTCTGGTATTGGTGGATTAGGTCTAATCGAAGAAAACCATAAAAAAATGTTAGCCGGTGGCCCTAGAAAACTTACACCATTTTTTGTTCCTGCCACTATTACTAATATGATTTCAGGCTTCTTATCTATTTTTGAAGGTTTGAAAGGTCCTAATTTAAATATTGTTACTGCTTGTACTACCGGTGTGCATAATATTGGTATTGCCGCGCGTACCATCGCTTATGGTGATGCTGATGCGATGTTGGCAGGCGGTGCAGAGTCTTCAATCTCGCCTTTAGGCTTAGGTGGATTTGCAGCGGCTAGAGCGTTATCTACCCGTAATGATGATCCTACTAAGGCAAGTCGTCCTTGGGACAAAGACCGTGATGGTTTTGTGATGGGCGAGGGTGCTGGAGTTGTAATGCTTGAAGAGTATGAACAAGCGGTAGCCAGAGGTGCTACAATCTATGCTGAACTAGTCGGTTTTGGTATGAGTGGTGATGCTTATCACATGACCTCGCCACCAGCAGACGGTGAGGGTGCAGCAGCGGCTATGGAAAATGCATTGAATGATGCTAAATTACCGGCCAGTGAAATTGGTTATATCAATGCTCATGGTACTTCTACACCTGCTGGTGATAAGGCTGAAGTCGCAGCGGTTAAACGCATCTTTGGCTCAGCAGCTGATAAAGTACTTGTAAGCTCAACCAAATCAATGACAGGTCATTTGCTAGGTGCTGCTGGATCAGTGGAAGGTATTTTCACCATATTAGCACTACAAGATCAAATAGCACCTCCAACAATTAACTTGGATAACCCAGGTGAAGGATGTGACTTGGATTTTGTTGCCAACACGGCTCGAAAAGTGAGTATGGAATACGCGTTGTGTAACTCTTTCGGTTTTGGTGGCACTAATGGTTCTTTGTTATTTAAAAAAATCTAGTCACATTTTAAATTGAATTATTGCGTAGCACATTCAATAGTTTAAGATTAAGCCCAGTTCTTACTGGGCTTTTTTGTTGGTAAAAAATGATTATCGAACTTTCCGCAAATGACCGAATTTTGAGTAACGATAGGATTGCTTCCTATGGTGACGGTTGTTTTACTACCATGTGTGTGAATAACAACAAGATTGAACTGTTAACTGCACATATGAACAGATTAAAAGACGGTTGCCAACGTTTAAAAATTGATTTTAACCATTGGGGTGATTTACAAGATAGGCTTGAAAATATCGCCTTAAATTACCAAAAGCAGGTAATTAAAGCGGTAATATCCAGGGGCTTTGGTGGTCGGGGATACGGAACTAGTGGGGTTGATTCAGCCCATTGCTATATTAGTTTGTCTGAAATTCCATCACAGTATACCGATTTAAGAAGCAAAGGCATGACTGTTGGGGTGAGTAGCATACAATTAGCCAAGCAACCTTTGTTAGCCGGTATTAAACATTTAAATCGCTTGGAACAAGTTTTAATTAAACATGAAATGCAAAACATGGACGTTGATGACGTCATTGTATGTGATACTGATTCGAATATTATTGAATGTAGTGCAGCAAATTTGTTTTGGCGCAAAGATAAGCAATGGTTTACCCCAAAGCTAGAGTACAGCGGTGTTGTAGGGGTTATGCGTAACCATGTTATTGATGTAATGAAAGAAAATAAGGTGCCTTTGCAGGTTTCTTTGCTCAAAACTTCAGTTTTACTCGAATGTGACGAAGCATTTATATGCAATAGTTTAATGAAAATTATAAACGTCAAAACAATCAACATGGATGAGCAACAACGGGTTTTAGATAGCGATGAAAGTGTATTTTCTGATTGGTTTTGTGCCAATCAACACGAGGTAGTATTAAATGAGTAGGTGGTTAAAGTTTCTACTAGGTAGCATAGTGTTTTGTTTTGCTGTCATGATTGTTTTGGTCTACCAGATTAATACCGCGTTTAACAACCCATTGAACATCGTTGGCAGTCAAATACTAGTCGTTGAAAAGGGGCAATACGCTCACTCAGTGATTAATAAATTATATGAGCGTTCAATAATCAAACATCCCGTATTGGTAAAGGCCGCCCTAAAACTTGAACCTGAATTAAGCCAAATAAAAGCCGGTACTTATGAGTTAAGTTTAGGCATGAGCGCACGCATCATGTTTGATAAGTTATCTAGAGGAATAGAGAAAACATATCAAATTAGTCTAATAGAAGGATTACGCTGGCAAGATTGGCTGATCCAGTTAAACAATCATCCTCATTTAGTGAAATCATCTAAAAGCAACGAACAATGGCTTGAAATGTTAGATCCTGATCTACCCGGTCAGTCTATCGAAGGCTGGTTATTGGCGGATACTTACCATTTTACCAGTGGAACAAAAGTAGAGGATATTGTAAAAACAGCCCATCAGGCACTCACCAGTTATCTTTCAGAAGCTTGGCAAACCAGACAAGCAAACTTACCTTATGAAAGTCCTTATGAAGCGTTGATCATGGCTTCAATTGTGGAAAAAGAAACGGGGGTGCCCATTGAGCGGCCTCGCATTGCTGCTGTATTTGTTAACCGACTCAATCGAGGTATGCGTTTGCAAACAGACCCAACGGTAATTTATGGAATGGGCGAAGCATTTGATGGTAATATTAGGCGTAAAGATCTTAGGCAAGCTACCCCATATAATACATATGTAATCAAGCGGCTACCTCCAACACCCATTGCAATGCCAAGCAAGTTAAGTATTGATGCGGTGTTGCATCCTTTGTATACAGAAGAGTTTTATTTCGTTTCCAAAGGTGATGGCACCCATTATTTCTCTGAAACATTACAAGAACACAATCGAGCCGTTAGGCAGTATCAACTTAAAAAAAGTAAAAGTAATTAATTAAATGTCAGGTAAATTTATCGTTATCGAAGGGTTAGAAGGCGCAGGTAAAAGTAGCGCTATCGCCACAGTTAAAGCACAACTCGAACATCAAGGACTAAAGGTAGTGTGTACCCGAGAGCCAGGGGGAACTCCCATGGCCGAATCCATTCGAGAATGTGTAAAACATCCTTGGCAGGAAAAGGTAACAATAGAAGCCGAATTACTGCTGATGTATGCAGCCCGTGTGCAATTGCTTGAAAACGTAATCAAGCCACACTTATCTCAAGGGGATTGGGTAATAGGTGATCGCCATGATTTGTCCTCTCAAGCTTATCAAGGTGGTGGTCGCGGAATTTCAAGCCAAAAAATGACAACCTTAAGTGAATTGTCGTTAAATGGCTTCAAGCCAGACTTCACTCTGTATATGGATGTTGAACCTACCGAGGGATTAAAAAGAGCTAGAGGTAGAGGGGAATTAGATAGGATCGAGTTGGAAGACATTTCCTTTTTTGAACGAACACGTGAACGATATCTGCAACTGTGCGAACAGGATGACAGTATAGTTACCATCAACACGATGCAAACAATAGAAAACGTTCATGCAGATATTCAAACCGCTTTAAGCTGCTTTTTAAAGGATCAATCGTGTACCCTTGGTTAGCTGAATCTTATTCTCAGCTTGGGCATCGAGCACAAAATAGTAGCTTGCATCATGGACTTTTAATTAAGGGGCCTGTGGGAATTGGTAAGACGGATTTTAGCTTAGTTTTAGCCAAGTCCATTTTATGCAAAAGTGCCCACCAAAAGCCCTGCGGAAATTGTCAATCCTGTTCACTTTTTGACGCTCAATCCCATCCGGATGTGCATCGAGTCGCCTCAGATAAACAAATAGGTGTGGATCTCATTCGTGATGCAATACAAAAATTAACCAGTACCGCACACCTTTCTGGAAACAAAGTTCTGATTATTGAACAAGCAGAAAGTATGACCGAATCTGCGGCCAATGCATTATTGAAGACCTTAGAAGAACCCACAGAAAATACCTTTCTGTTTTTAATATCCGCTTTTCCTGAAAGATTATTGCCAACTATTATTAGTCGTTGTGAAAAAGTGAATTTACAGGCACCAAGTTTCGAACAATGTAAGCAGTGGTTGGCGTCGCAAAATATTGCAGGTGTAAACGACGATATTATTCGGATATATGGTCAATGCCCCCTCAAGGTCATTGCTCAGCTTGCCAATAAAGACGGGATCACTTTTGAGGATTTTTCCACTTCGTTAAATCAGTTGAAACAAGCCCAAGTAAGTTCTTTAACTCTTGCCGATAAATGGCAAAAAGAAGCTGAACAAGTGGTTTTATGGCTGCAATATGATTTATCAAAATTGGCTATCACTGGTTTGCATAACAATTTATTGTGGAAGCTAGAAGATAAATTAATTAAAGCCTCCGAAGCATTACAAAATCCAGGGGTAAATCGCCTGTTGATATTATCCGATATACTAACGGATTATTACCGCTTAATGCGCCAACACGCTAATTAAAATAGGAGTTATTTTTTGTTTGTAGATTCCCATTGTCATCTCGACAAATTAGATAAAACAAGTGAAGAGTTACAAGAAGTCATTCACTTTGCTAAGCAGCGGGGGGTGGATCATTTTCTGTGTGTCGCAGTTTCAGTAAAAGACTTTCCCCAGATGTTGTCCAAAGTCAGCGACTTTGATGACGTGTCGGTTTCCTGTGGTGTCCATCCTTTACATCAAGAAGACGCTTGCAGTTATGATGATTTATTAGCCATGGCAGCTAGACCTGAGGTCGTTGCGGTGGGGGAAACTGGCTTAGATTATTTTTACAGTAGTGATACTAAAGAAGTGCAACTTGTATCCTTTATTGATCATATTAAAGTTGCCAATGAGCTATCTAAGCCATTAATTATCCATACTCGAGATGCAAGAGAAGATACCTTGTCCTTGTTGCGCGAACATAAAGCCGAGCATACTAAAGGAGTATTACACTGCTTTACTGAGTCTTTAGAAATGGCTGAAGCAGCCATTGAAATGGGTTTTTATATTTCCATCTCAGGTATCGTTACTTTCAAATCCGCTCAAGAATTACAAGCCGTAGTAAAAGCCCTGCCTTTGGATAAGTTGCTAATTGAAACCGATTCGCCTTGGTTGGCTCCGATCCCGTATCGTGGCAAACAAAACCAACCAGGTTATGTGGTGGAGGTGGCAGAGTTTATCGCGGAATTGAAAGGCGTGAGTGTGGAAGAGCTCGCTGCAGCGACTACCAAGAACTTTTACGATTTGTTTGATGGCATAAAATCTCGGTAAAACAGGTAAAACAAAAAGCACTGGTATTGACAGCTTCGACTATAGTTTGTATTTAAATTAAATTAGGAGTTTCAAATGGAAAACCTTGCAAAAATACTGCTAGTTAATTTGTCGCTGTTATTATCTTTACCTAGTTTTTGGGTGCAGGCTGAAGAGTGTCAATTCGAACCTTGGCAAGAATACAAACAACAGCAGTTATTACGTAATCCAACTAAGTCGGCGTTTTTATTCCAAACAGAGCATAAGGCAATAGATGCAGATGGCGCGCCTAATGCTTATCACCCTGAAAATACTGGATTAGATAACTACTTAAATGCGGGTTATCCAAATAGTAATTGGTGGAACTCAGTGTTAGTTGAAGATCCTAGTGATCCCACTAAACCCTATGTGCAAAAGGAGGGGGATTTCGCTGGGTATTTTATATCAAAAACATCTTTATTTGATAAAAGTAGAGCTGATTTAGATGTTTCTCGTTATGTGGATGCGACCAAGATCCCGTATTTAGTCTATCCAGGAAAGTTTTATAATAAAAAAGGCACTGGACGCTTAGGGGATATTGGCGTTGCTTTTAACCTTAAATCAGGCGAACACAGTGCTTTTGTGGTGGCCGATGTGGGTCCGAAAAATGCAAGTTTAGGGGAAATGTCCATGGCCTTAGCCGAAGGTCTTGGTGGCAATAACGTCAACCCTCGAAATGGAGCAGGTGCGCCCAAAGGTGATATTCTTTACGTGTTATTTCCATTTTCGTCCAGATCCTATTCATGGCCACTAGAATTAGATGAAATACACAAAATTGGCGAAGAGTTAGTTGGATCAATAGGTGGGACAGCAAGTATTATGGCCTGCGCCTCTCAACAGGGATAGCGCCATAGCGTTAGTAATCATAAGTTAGGAGTTATATTAAAAATGGGATATTCAGTTCCTCTATGTAGTGTTTTATTGGCCGTCAGCTTAAGTGGCTGTGTCGTGGTTCATAAGGAATCAACACCAACTAGTTCAAATGAATTAATGAATCTAAACAGTACTTTATGGATGCAAACCTCTGCAGAGTATAAAGGTAATGCGCTGCAAACTTATAAAGCAGCAGAGTTGCAATTGAATAATGCAATAAAAGATTCAAGTTGGACTTCTGCCATCGAGCAACAAGACAACTATGGGAACTTACCGCCAGCTATCATCTTAGACGTAGATGAAACTGTCTTGGATAACTCACAATTTCAAGCCGATATGATTTTAAATGACTATAGCTATGATCCGAAAAAGTGGGACCAATGGGTGTCTTTGCAGTCGGCCCCTGAAATTCCTGGTGCAGTCGCATTTATCAATAAAGCGCAACAAATGGGCGTTGAAATAATCTATATCACTAACCGTGAATGTAAATCACGAGATAATTCTTCTAATCATTGCCCGCAAAAGCAAGAAACCATTAACAACTTAAAAAGCGTGGGTATTAACCAAGTCGACTCTGAGGATGTATTTCTTAAAAAAGAAAAAGCCGATTGGAGCTCTGAAAAGCAATCAAGACGAGAATTAGTCGCTGAGTCCTATCGAATTATCATGTTGATCGGTGATGATCTTGGTGATTTTTTACCAAATGTGAAAAGAGGAATTACCCCATCAGCTAGAAAAGACCTAGTTACTGATTATCAAGATAATTGGGGAGTTAAATGGTTCATCTTAGGCAACCCTACTTACGGGTCTTGGTCACAGCTTTTAGAAGCGCCAAGAGTTAATTATTTAAAAGGGTACTAAACCCTATTCGGAATCAATTAGGTTCACAATTCAGGCATTTTTTAGTTTACTTCAAGCTATGGGTAAACTAAAAAATCCTCCTTCCTTTGATGTTAAGAATCATCAATTCTATAAGTGAAATCCTTGATATTATATTTAATCAAGCCTGTGATACTGATGCAGAATTGTTATAAGCAATCTGGATTGCTAGAACTGAACTAAAACCAAAAAAGACAGGCATACTGTGAGAATCAAACATGAAAACTAAATTCAACAAAACATTACTCGCGAGCTTTTTATGTGTAGCGACTGGATTTTCTAATCTTAGCCACAGCCAACAAAGTATCGATTCATCTTCAAAAAACTACCAACCTGTAATGAAGCAAATCGCTAAATCCATGTGGGAAGCGCCTGAATTAGGTTTTCTTGAGCATGATAGCAGCGCATTGATGCAAGCTGCATTGGCTGAACGTGGGTTCACCATCAAGACCGGGGTTGCAGGCATGCCCACAGCTTTTGTTGCAGAGTACGGAGATACTGGGCCAGTTATTGGCTTACTAGCAGAAATGGATGCGTTACCAGGAATGGGTGTGAAAAATACACCTGATAAACAACCGATATCGACCAATGGCCATGTACATGCTGGACATGCTTGTGGGCATAATTTATTTGCCGGAGGCGTGATTGGCTCCGCTTTAGCGTTAGCTGACTATTTAGATAAACATCCTGAACAAGGAAAGATAAAGGTGTTCGGCACGCCAGCAGAAGAGGGGGGATCCGGTAAAGTTTATATGGTTAGAGAAGGTTTGTTCGATGATGTCGATGTGGCATTGCATTGGCACCCATCAGATAGAACAACCGCAGCTCCTTATACTTCATTAGCCAATAAAAGTGGTAAGTTTCGGTTTTATGGTGTTGCAGCCCATGCCGCTGCCGCGCCGGATAGAGGACGTTCGGCTTTAGACGCGGTTGAGGCCATGAACATGATGGTTAATTTAATGCGTGAACACGTACCCGATGGGACACGTATTCATTATGTGATCACCCATGGTGGAACTGCTCCTAATATAGTGCCTGAATTTGCTGAAGTGTATTATTACGTGCGCTCTGTTGAACCTGCAACAGTCTTGTCTTTGTGGGATCGATTGAACAATGCTGCAGAGGGCGCTGCTTTAGGCACGCAAACCAGAGTTGAAGTAGAAGTGACAGGCGGAGTGTGGAGCGTACTCCCTAACGTGACCCTATCGAAAATAGCGGACCAAGCCATTGTTGCTGCCCAACCGATTACATTGTCAAAAGATGAACAAGCATTTGCTAGCAATATAAGCGAAACGTTAAATCATTCTTTTAATATGCAAGAACACAGCAGTTCACTTCCATTTAGTGAAAAGATCGCAGTGTGGTCAGCCTCTACTGATGTAGGAGATGTGAGCTGGCAAGTACCAACCGTGGGTATCTCAAGTTCAACATGGGTAAAAGGAACACCTCCCCATACTTGGCAAGCATCAGCGATGAGTGGTACTGATATTGGCTACAAAGGTATGTATCTGGCGAGCGAAGTGTTAACTAAAACTGCAATCAATTTATTTGCTCACCCTGACAATGTTGAAGCTGCGAAAAAAGAATACCTTGAAAGAAAAGACGCGTTGAAATATAAGTCTATGATTGGTGATCGCGCTCCAGCTCTCGAATATAGAAAATAATAAGTGCTAATAGCTGTATTAAGCTAATTTGTTAGGATAGAGAAAAGTAAACCCAAAGCAAGGGAAGAAATATGAAATTATTCAAAATATGCATCACAACAGCAATGACACTTAACTTAGTGGCTTGTTTTAGTGATCCTCAAATGCCAGAGAGTAAGCAAGACGTTAAATTAGTAGTTCAGCAACAAACTAATCAAGACGAAACGGCTGCATTTTTAGCCTTGATGGACAAACAAACTAAAGCGTTATTGCAGCATACACCAACACTGGCGACAACCTTAGGTGTATCAGAAGAATATTTCGGCGGGAAATTTAACAACAAGCTTGGAGACTACTCTGTTGAAAATATTGCCAAGTCAAAAGCATTACGTGATTCAATGGAAGCTGATTTATCAAAAATTGATCGTTCATTATTAACTGGTACAGCGGCTACAAGTTATGATGTCTTAACCAGTGCCATTGCAATGACAAAACAATTTGAACCCTATGTATTTGGTGCTTTTTATCCACTATCTATCTATAGCCCTTATGCAATCACTCAGTTAACGGGAATACACATTGACTTGCCAAGATCTCTACAAACTGAACAACCACTCAACAATAAAGCCGATGTAGAAGACTATCTGACGCGACTAAGTTTGTTAGAAAAAGCCTATACAGATATGGCTGATGTTGTGACCTTAGATGCCAAACACGGTTTAATTCCACCTAAATTTGCCATTGAAGGTGCGTTAAACGTTATCTCTGGCATGACGAGTGGCGCTGCGGCTGAAAACCCATTAGTAGTGGTGTTAGACAACCGTTTAAAATCAGTAGCAGAGATTAGTGATGCAGAACGTGCAGACTATATAGATCGCGCTGAAAAAATCACTTTGGAAAAAGTCTACCCAGGTTATGGCAGACTTCAAAAAGCACTAACTGCCACTTTAGCGTCAGCACAAAGTGAACCCGGTATTTGGGTATTGCCCGATGGTGAAAAATTATATGAATTAGCGTTACAAAATTTTGGCGCTGGAGATATGACTGCCGAACAAATTCATCAATTAGGCCTGAACGAAGTTGCACGTATTAAGTCTGAAATAGACGAACTGTTAAAGTCTATCGGTCATTCAGAAGGGGAGGTCATCGATAGAGTCATTGCTTTGTCTGAAGATCCCGCCAATCTATATCAAAATACCGATGAAGGTCGAAATCAATTATTGAACGATCTCAACTTACAAATGCGAGAAGTAGAATTATTACTGCCTAATATTCTTAACACCATTCCAAAGGCCGAAGTTGAAGTGCGTCGTATATCAATTTATGAGCAAGACAGTTCTCCCGGTGGCTATTATACCTCACCGAACTTAGACGGCTCTCGCCCAGGTGTTTTTTGGATAAACTTGAAAGATACGGCTGACTGGCCAATCCTTTCGTTACCAACTCTGGTTTATCATGAAGCCAGCCCAGGTCACCACTTGCAAGTGAGTATCGCTCAGGAAATTGACGATATGCCTATGATTCGGAATATGTTGTGGTTTAGCGCCTATGGTGAAGGTTGGGCGCTCTATGCAGAATTACTTGCTAAAGAACTAGGATTATACGATGACGATCCCTTAGGTGATATTGGTCGATTACAATCAGATCTTTTTAGATCTGCTCGACTTGTAGTAGACACAGGTATTCATTATAAGAAATGGAGTAGAGAATACGCCATTGACTGGATGCATAAAAATACTGGGCAAAGTGTTGCATCCTTAACTAGAGAAGTAGAGCGCTATGCGGTCATGCCAGGACAAGCAACCTCTTACAAATTGGGGCAAATACGTATTCTCGAACTACGTAAATTGGCTAAAGAAAAGTTGGGAGATAAATTTTCTTTGCCAGAATTTAATGATCAAGTACTTATTCATGGCGCGGTTAATTTAACGGTATTGACAGATAACATACATGCATGGATAGATTCAAAAATCTAAATTTACACTTTCAATAAGAAATATGTTTTAGAACGACTACAAAGGCATTGGTCATTTCAGTTTGCTTGAAATGATCAGTGTCTTTTACATTAAGCCCCTTGATCACTCCCATCAAAACCCATAAGCATAATCCATAAGAAAGAATACCTGCAAAGACCCCTCCCTTTAAAAAACAGTTTGAGATTTGCTGGTGTACACAAGCGTTACATTTTTTACTTAATGACTTGAATATTTAAGTGGTAAATAAAAGTTCCACTGTTTTTGTCAATCTAGTGATTCAAAAAACAAAAAAAAGTGGATACAGAAACCACTGTATCCACTTGTATTTAATTATCTAATTCACGTGTTACTGGTTAAAAAAACAAGTGACTGATTTACGCCATTAGAATGTAACTGAAACCTTTCCGTAAACGAAACGACCAGTAAAGCCAAATGGTGAAAAGCCTGAGTAGGGGAACAATCTTGAGAAAGTACCCACTTCTTCTACCAACGTACGAGTGGTATCAGGATACACATCAAACAAGTTATTTGCGCCTAATGTCAGGGTTAGATTCTCAGAGACATCATAACTTACATCTAAATCAGTAACCCATTTTTCAGGTAACACTTCGTTAGTTGCTGGATCAGTTGATGGCTCTTGAGTCTCACCATATCGAGTAGTGCGCACAGTTGCATGCCAATCATCCATATTCCAAATAGCACTTAGATTAAGTTTGGTTTTTGGCGAGCTAACTTCAAAACGTCTTAACTCAACATCTGAGAACAAATTATCTTGATCAAAGCCTGCACCTGCTAGTACTGCTGGAGGATCTATGATGTCTGTAACTTCATTTTTGTTGTAGTTAAAACCGGCATTAAAGGCAATATCACCCCAGTTCTGAATATCAGTGTTATAGGAAACCACTACATCGACACCTGAAGTTTCACTATCAATAGCATTTAAGAAAAAACGTGCACGGTTGGCTCCCGTACCTTCTAATAAGGTTTCAATTTCCGCGCCGGATAAGTTATTTGATAAGACGATACGATCATCGATCTTAATTTTATAATAATCAACGGACACACTTACATTTGAATCAGGCGACCAGGTGATACCTGCACCGTAGTTCACTGACTCTTCAGCGTCTAAGCCAGGAGAGCCTAAAGCTTGGGCTACATCACTGCTAGGAGCAAATGTACCGGTTTCAGTAGGTTCGCCATCCACAAAAACAGTGGCGATTGATGTGAAGTATTGTTGTTGAAGAGACGGTGCTCTAAAACCTGTGGATATTGAAGCTCGTAGAGCGATATCTTCGGTAAGAGTATAACGAGTCGCCAGTTTACCATTTACGGTAGAACCGAAATCAGAATAATCTTCATAACGCGCCGCCACAGTGACATTTAAATCATCAGTAACATAAGCTTCTAAGTCCACATATAAACTGATGTTATGACGACTGTTGTCACCAGCTGATTCAGGAGTAAATCCAGGAAAGACCTGAGAACCCGCTGCGCCATCAAATTCACCTTGGATATAAGACGCTTCTTCGCCGGCTTTTATTTCATAACCTTCATGTCGATATTCAGCACCAACCGCAAGGTTAACGCCGCTGGCTAAACCATCAACGTCAATTTCACGACTGAAGTCGAGGTTTAAGGTGAATTGATCATAGATCAAGGTTCCTGCATCAAACTCTGTTTGGCTGGTTGGCCCAAGAGAAGCGTTTAAGCTATTGATGACACCAAATTTAAACTCATCTTCACCATAAACCGCAGATACGTCGTAGTTCCATTCATTCAAATCACCTTTTACACCTGTTGCCAATGAAAAATCATTGATATCAGAAGTGATGACTGGCAAGAACCCATCAGGGTAGATTGCTTCAATATTACGGCTATCTTGGGCTCTACGATAGAAACCGCCGCCTTCGCCTTCACGAGTACTGTATGAACCAAAGGCATATAATTCTGCTTCAGGAGTAAGTGTCAGGCCGGCATTAACGAATACAGCCATATCTTCGACCTCACCGTTACCAAAGTTATGGTTGTAACGATCCCAGGTAAGTTCACGGGGATCTAAAGAACCATCTTCTAAACGGGCATAGTTTTCACGGGTATCGTAATCTGAACGATTACTCGCACTGCGATCACGGAATTCAGCTGAAATATTAAGGAAGCCGTCTTCACCAAGTTCTAAACCAATGTTGCCTCTTAATGTGGCAGTTTGGCCATCAGTTAATTCACGATCACCACCTTCGGTAAAAGTTAGGTTGCCGTCTTCACCAATCCCCACATCTTGTAATTCTGGTACGCCATCCATAGTGGTTACGTTGGCACCATAGGTTACAGAGGCAGAACCGCCACTGCTGGCACTTTTTAATACAATATTAATCACGCCAGCAATCGCGTCTGAACCATATTGTGCCGCAGCACCATCGCGTAACACTTCAATACGCTCAATGGCATTTGCAGGTATTGCATTCAAATCAACAGCAGAAGAGCCACGACCTGTAGAACCATTTAAGTTAAGTAACGCATTGGAATGACGACGTTTACCGTTTACGAGTACCAAAGTGTGGTCAGGCGCTAAACCTCTTAATTGAGCAGGTCGAACATGGTCAGTACCATCAGTTAGAGACGGTTGAGGAAAGTTAAAGCTAGGTAACAAGCTGCCCAAAATCATATTTGTTTCAGTTTGGCCTGTCGTATTCAGCGCATCAGCACCAATGATATCGATGGGAACAGGGCTGTCTTCTACAGTACGGCCTAAACGACGAGAGCCAATAACGCTGATTTTTTCGACCGATTCAGTGTCTGCTTCTGCTGATTGTTGAGAAAGAGCCGGTAAGGAAGTGAAAATTGCGGTCGAAGCACTCATCATTAAAGCGACTTTTAACCAATGGTCTTTGGCTTTAAAAATAGCTGTTTTTTTCATATATGTTGTGTCCTGATGTTAATGTGAAATAACCCCGCGTAGTGTTTTGATATTTTTCAGTTTTATGAGAATCAAATTATTATTATTGTGGCGGAGGTTGCTTATGATCTTAGACTGTTAAAATATATCTGCAAATACTTATTGCAGATAATCCCCAAAACAGTGCAATATCACCTGTTATTCTTACAAATTTCCATTAAAGTTCAATTAAAAATAATAAAATCAAATAGATAAGATATAAGGAAGAGTGATAAGCCTAGAGTTGATTTAACAAAGTTATTCCTATTGTGGGGATTATGTTACCAAATACGGACAATTAGGATGGTTAGTAATCTGACCCTAACCCCTATTTAATAAGGGCTAAGACGGTACAGACTATAATCGTTTAAGGTAAAAATAGTTAACTAAAAGCAACTATCTTTTTATTGGCTTAAAGGACGTTTTATTAGCTTAAGCAGCATTTTTTGTATTTTTTACCGCTACCGCAAGGACATTGTTCATTTCGATTTGGCGTAAATGGCCCCGTGTCTTTTATAATACTGCCATCTACGTATACCCACTGTTCATCTTCCAACCTAAAGTTTGATACTTCATGAAGTAAATAAAAGCAGTTATCTACGCAAGAGTAAGCTTTAAATTCAACGGTGTTAACATTAGGGCAGTCAACAATTTCTAAGGATAACCATTGAGTACCGTTATCCCCTTGTTGTAGTTCATTGGCCGATAGGTTTTGACGAGAACTAGTCGCGTAGGTATCCAAAATATACTGGTAGTTCTTTTTTGCATAGGCGCTGAATCGAGAACGCATTAATTGCTCGGCGCTAACAGGAGAATTTGTTCGGAAAATAAATGGCCCACAACAGTCTGCGAAGGACTTGTTACTGCAACAGGGACATGCTTGGTTATTATGCTGCATCGCTTAACTTACTCTAGGATATTCATCAGCGGTAAATCTAATCTAGAATTAAACAACAAACAATAGAGTAATAGAAACTCTACTTTAGACACTCGAACTTTGTCTAAAAAATATGGGTTATTTTATTGATTACTTTAACCTCAGACCTTTTACCTCAGGCTTTCATTCCTTTTCCCCGTAAGCCTGAAATACTGAACTATGTTTTTTGCCCTCCAACGGTAATCAAAATTACACCAAGGTTGAACTAGTCTTTAGCATTAAGAGTTTAGTGCCACGGACCGATGATCAAATTATCAGGTAGAGTGCCATCTAAGGTTAAATTGATCAGAGTGATAAAGTTTTGCTCACAAAGAGATTTGATTCTAGCCGTTCGAATATCATCAATGGGCAAGTCTTCAACGAATAATGCTGAGCATTGTCCCCCAAGAATAATTTTCTCAAGCCAGTTAAACAATACTTCTTGAGATGGTTTGTTTAACTTAATCGCTTTTTCAAATTTACCTGCATAGCTTACGCGGTCAGAAATTAGATACATCCATTTCGCATCAGATAATCCATTAAGCCCGTAATGTGCTTTATAGTTTTGATAATGCAATTGATTGTGATTGGGTAAACATGCTTGTTGATTTAAATCTACCTGTGCCATGAACTGCCTCTATAGTGTGCATTTATACAGTGGTTGTATATACAGTAGTACTGTGTATCTATTCATGCAAGTGATTTTTTACATTTTTTAACCAATTGTGTCAGTTTTTGCTTTCTAAAAAATAATAAAATAAGCAGTAAAGCCCAATAAATAAGGGGTTGAAGGATATCTGACTTAACTGACCAAATATAATGCAGGGCGATTAATATTCCAGCAAGATAGACAAAATTATGTAGATTTTGCCAAGTTCTTCCCAGTTTACGTTGTGCCCATACAGTGGATGTTGCAGCCAGTAGCAGTAAAATAACAAAAGCAAAAAAACCAACGGTGATATAGGGCCGCTTAACAATTTCCGATATCAATAGTTGCCAAGCAAGTTGCAGCTCAAAAAGTATATAACTAAGGAAATGTGCCAAAGCATAGACAAATGCATATAGACCAAGCAATCGCCGCACTCTAACCAAAGCAGCTAATTTAAATCGCTTTGCTAAGGGCGTAACCAGAAGAGAAATTAACAGCAAGTTGAATGCACTGATGCCAGTAAAATGCAGAATCTCTTTAACGGGATCACCGCCAAGTTGGTCTATGGATCCTTGGTAAAAAACCCAAACTAACGGCAGGGCTGCAGATAAATGAATGATTACTTTTAGCCAAAATAGGCGTCTGTTGGTTAATCTTATCTTCATTTAAAAGTAGCGCCTCAAATCCATGCCTTTATATAAGTCGGCGACTTCATCGTATCCATTAAAGGGAAGTGTCGGAACACGAGATTGATTAAAAAGGCCACCACTGGTGATGCGCCTTTCACTGGCTTGACTCCAACGTGGATGAGAAACAGCCGGATTTACATTTGCGTAAAAACCATATTCGTTTGCCGCTAATTTCTGCCAAGTAGTGGGAGGTTGTTTATCGGTTAATTTAATACGCACTATGGACTTGATGCTCTTAAACCCATATTTCCATGGCACCACAAGTCTGATGGGAGCACCGTTTTGTGGAGGTAAGGTTTCACCATATAAACCAACGGACATTAACGTTAAAGGGTGTAGTGCTTCATCCATACGTAACCCCTCAACATAAGGATAGTCAATTCCTCCACCAATAAAGCGACTTTTCTGGCCTGGCATTTGTTTTGGATCATCTAAGGTTTCAAACGCGACGTATTTAGCTGAACTAAGGGGACTGGCTTTTTTGATTAAACTTGCCAGCGGAAAGCCAATCCATGGAATAACCATTGACCAAGCTTCTACACATCTAAGGCGATAGATCCTTTCTTCAAGTGGAAATAATTTAGTGAGATCATCATAGTCTAAGGTAATGGGCTTCTCGACCAAACCATCAATGACCAATTTCCATGGTTCAACTTTAAATTTTTGCGCGTTTTCCTTGGGATCCGATTTAGCCGTGCCAAACTCATAGAAGTTGTTGTGGGAAGTGACTTTATCAATTGGTGTAAGCGTTTCTTGGGTACTAAACTGAGACGACTTGGTAAATGACAAAGGCATCGTTTTAAATAATTCGTCATCATCTGAAAACCAACTTATTGCGCGTGCAGGTTGACTAGCGAGTAGGGCACTGGTGCCTAAGAACCCCATTGTTTTAAGCATATTTCGACGCTGCTGATAGACAGCTTTGGGGGTTACCTGACTTTCTAATTCATCACTCTTTTTTGGGGTTTTTATTAACATTATCAATCCAATAAATTCTAAGAACGCTGCACTTATACGTATAGAAAGATGAATTGGACAAAAAGTTGCAATCTTTTAGTAATAAACCATAAAACTAACCACTAAATTGATCGTTAATGGTGCCGGATTTTGGCAAAAATAACGTACTGTATAGTTTCGAAGCAAAGCCATCTGTCATGCCAGAAATATAATCTGCAATAACTCGATTTCCATTATTTTCTAATTCAGCAGCACGCCATCTAATTCGAGTATTTTCAGGTAAAAGCCGCGCAGGATCTGACTCAATCGCTTCAAAAAGCTCCATTACTATTTGTTGGCCTTTATACTCTATCAATTGAATGTCTGGTTTACGGATAACACGATTGAATACAAATGTTTTAAATAACCCTAAGGCTTGATGACAAGACGTTGGGAAGGCTGCATCGTAACGTAACAAGGGTTCATCAAAGTGTTCAGTTTTTTCAACAATTTCAATTGATGTGATAAAAACATTTACCAAAGCACCGATGGCATCTTTACGTTGATGATGATATTCGCTAAACAGCTTGTCGGTGATGGAGTCGATATTTTTTGATAATGCAAAATCTGTTAGATTTTTAATTTTTGCAGTCACTTCTTGTTGGAACTGATCACGATGAATAATCCCCATAACGATGGCATCTTCAAGGTCATGAATACCGTAAGCAATGTCATCGGCTAATTCCATAATAGAACAATCAAAGGTTTTGAATCGCGTTTTACTATGTTTATCATCAAACTGATTAAAACCAACGAATTTATGTTTATCATTATCTGATAGAGGCTCTAACAGCCAACTCAACATTTCTGAGTCACATTTATAAAGACCTTTAGGTGGATGCCATAGGTCAGCTTTTACTTGGCGGTGAGGTACCTGGTCTGTTTCAATATTATGATTGGTGAGGGTATCGATAAAGTTTGGGTACTTAACCAATCCCAACATAGTTCGACGGCTTAAGTTCATACCATGCTCTAAGGTATAGGGTTCTAGTTTTCCAACAATTCGAAAGGTTTGGCCGTTTCCTTCAAAACCACCGTGTTGATACATCTTATAATGCAATGCAACTTCACCACCATGACCAAAGGGCGGATGACCTATATCGTGGGCTAAACAAAGTGCTTCAATGAGTTGTTCATTTACTTCAAGTTGCTCGGTTAGTTGCGGATACTTATTGCGTAACTGTGAAGTAATACCATGTCCAATTTGTGATGCTTCTAAGGAGTGAGTTAAGCGAGTGCGGTAAAAATCACTCATACCTACACCTAAAACTTGGGTTTTAGCTTGTAAACGCCTAAACGCAGCAGAATGTAAAATTCTCGCTTTATCACGTTGGTAAGGATTTCGGTGATCCCCAGTACGAATAGATTGATTTGATTCTCTTCTTTGGGTCCACATCTACAATATCCTACCTATTTAATTGGTTTTTTAAATTAGTGATTAACGACATTTCTCATGTTTGTTTTTGCATTAAATATACTTTGATGCAGCGCTGGAAATTCTTAGATCGATCTTTTTAAATCAAAGCGTTAGGAATAAATTAACTTATTTATAGAGTATTGTCACTTAAGCAATTATGGGGGCGAAGGGAAACATTCAACTTTACGTTTCCCTATAATCAGCAATGCTTAAATTATGTTGTGGACCATAGCAATGTTGGCCAATTCTGCCGAGGTACTGGCATTTAGTTTGTTTTTTATCTGAGTATTGTAGTTACAAATAGTCTTATAGCTGAGGCTGAGTTCGTTGGCGACATTATGTGCATTAAGTCCCTTGGACAGCAAACGAAAAACATCAAACTCTCTTGGTGAGAGTACATTGAGTTTATGCTTATTTTTAGTGGGGTGTTTTAACCTGATTTCTGGACTTTCTGGCAGTAAACCTTTTTCAATATATTTTTTGCCACTGGCAATTACTCCTACCGCTTTGGCTAACACTTCAGCTGCACTATTTTTGGTAACATAACCTATAGCGCCGGCGTCGAGAGCTCGTTCAACATAAATCCTTTCATCATGTATGCTGTAGACTAAAATTAACACATGGGGATAACATTTACAGAGTCTACGTATGGTTTCTAAACCACCAATACCGGGCATTGACAAATCCATTACCACGACATCGGGGTTAAAGTTTTGGTAGGCTTTGGTTGCTAATTCACCTCGGTCAATATCAACAATTTCGCCTATGAAATCCTGGCAGGAAAGTAACATTCTAAAACCTGCTCTGACCACCATATGGTCATCCACTAATAGCACTTTAATTTTATCTGTTTTCATTACTTATCTTCCCAATAAGGTAATTCAACTTCGACTTTTACACCGCCATTTTCCATTGTTTTAATCTGGAAGTGCCCACCTAAATTCTCTGCTCGCTCACGCATTGCCAATAAACCAAAACCACTTGGATTGATTTGTTTACCTTGACCATCGTCGGTTACGGTTAGTTTTACTCGGCCATCTTCATTTTTAAGTAAAATATCCACCTTTGACGCATTCGCATGGCGCACAACATTGGTTAAACACTCTTGAACAATTCGATAAACATGAATGGTAATTTCGTCACTCAGCTTTTCCAGTGATGGGTCGTATTCAAGATCAAACACTAGTTTTTCATTGCGTCGTTGCCACTCGCCCACTAATTCTGAAAGGGTTGCACTTAAACCTAACTCCGACAAACTAAGTGGGTGGAGGGTTTTCATCATTGAACGAACAACAATTGCCAAATGATCGCAAATATCAATTATTGAAGCCGTGATACCTTTTACATCGGTTTTCGGTTGTTGACAGGTTACCGCCATGGCTTTAATTGCCGTTAATGATTGGCCCATTTCGTCATGTAATTCCCTAGACATGTTTTGCCGTTCATTTTCCTGGATCTTCATGGTATGCAAGGCAAGGGCTTGATTATTCTGTTGTGCCGTTTTTAACGACCCCGTCATACCATTGATTTGGGTTGCAATGGCATCAAATTCACTGATCTTAAATTGCGGTAATTTAAAATCAAAATGACCACCTTGAACTTGTCGTAACCCAGCTAATATGGCATTCACTGATTTGAACATGGAATTAAACACTAGGTTAACGGTTAAAAATATAAAACCTAGCATCAACACAATTGTCGCAAAATAAGCTTTTGTTTCGCCCCAAGCTTCATTGATTTCATCCATGGGATCAGCACTGATGAATATGGTTTTCACCGAGCCATCAGCAATTTTCACATCGTAATTATGGGTCAAAAAATCTGCCATTACTGATTTGATAAACCATAGGGGGGTGTCGTTATCCGTACTGTTTTGATAAAGCGTTTGCTGGTGCGTTTCTGAATTGTCCGTATCTTCAATGGAAATATTAAGATGTCTTGCGGGTTGTATAGTGGCGATTTTTTCAAACCAAGCATGTTTTTCTTCATTACCTGAAGATACTTGCTCAAAACCAAATTCAAGCATTTGCACGGCTAAGCTGATGGAAGATCGCACTTCTTTTTCTACTGACACTCGAGCTTGCCAGACTGCAATTATGACACTGAAAATCAATATCACGATAACCGACGCAATAATTCTAAAATTGATAAGCCCACGCATACTCATTTGTAGAATTCCATCGTCCGTCATCTGATTCTATAAATATGATCATACCCATCACAAAAACCATAGGCATTGTTCCT
Source organism: Aliiglaciecola sp. (assembly GCF_039982535.1). NCBI lineage: Bacteria > Pseudomonadati > Pseudomonadota > Gammaproteobacteria > Alteromonadales > Alteromonadaceae > Aliiglaciecola > Aliiglaciecola sp. Next base: position 67,537 of record NZ_JBDWYG010000027.1, on the reverse strand, counting down.
TGGGTTCATATTCCTCATACTTTGGAACTATCTATACAGATATTGGGGATGGCTAACTGATGAAAACACTGGCGGGTTAAAAACTGAGTAAATTAGAAAGGTTATTGCTGTTATAAATTGTGATATGCAAAATGACAAGATGAACAAGCACAACAACATGTGGGCAGTGCCTGTTCATCTTTTTTACATTACTCTAAGCTAGTGACGTTAACCATTAAAAATCAAAGGTCATGCCAGCAAAAAACAGTCTTTCACGACCTGCTAGTTTGCCTTCGTTGCGGCTGACTAAATAGGTTTTATCAAATAAATTTTCTACACTGGCAAACAGGGTTACCCTGGTATCAGGAATATAATAATTCACCGTAGCGTTCCATACTGTATAGCTGGGAATAACGCCTTCAATACCATTACCACTTTCAACTAGAGTATTTTCATCATCGACAAATTGTTCTCCAACATATTGCACACCAATTCTGGCATCAATCCCTAAATGATGCTCATAGCCTAAATCTAAGTTCATCAACTGCTTAGGAGCATATTGCATACGATTACCATCATTTTCAGGATCTGACGCCTTAACATATTCTGCTGTCCATAAGTTGGTATAAGCCCCTGACAAATATAGATTGTTAGTGCTTTCATTCATGTCACCAAAGTTAATACGGCCTGCCAATTCAATACCTTGTTGTTCACTTTTACCGCTATTATCAAAGGTGGCACCGTTATCTACGATAGTGTTTTTGATGTCGTTGTGGAAAATAGCTCCGGATAGATTGATTCCTTTGAGGTATTGACTTCTCATTCCAAATTCATACAAGGTACTTTCCTCTGGTACCGCTCGCGTACCGGATGCAGCCAAATCACGATCCGCCCGAGAAGGAGAGATTCCCTTGTGTACACCAGCAAAAATCGTCGTATTGTCTATCCCATTCCAAGCAACACTCAAACTAGGTAGGAATTTAGTGTAATCGTCGGAAACACTATCAGCGGAGAGGTCATCGGTATTTCTGGTACGCACATCTTCATAGCGAAATCCCGCTGTTACCGACCAATTGTCCATATAAGTTGTGTTTTGTGCGTAATAGGATAGGGCATAGCCATCATAACGTTCGCCTTCAAGATCCTCTCCTTCGACTAAAGCTAATTGGTAATCTAGTCGCTGAGCTGTTGTGGTTGCATATACTTGTTGACGGTGAACTTCTTCTTTATGAAAACGCATTCCAACAATGGCATCATTTTCCAAGTTAAATAAGCTATGGGTAAAATCAGCGCGACTTTCTAGGCCCCAAGTATAATATTGACGTGGAGCATGACGGCCGCCACAGACATCAATGTCAGTGTCACCGATATCTGAAGTGGTCACATTGCCGTCGCCATTAGTATCGCCTACCGCATCACAGTTGCGTAACCGTGACTCCCAAACTCCATCGACTTCTCTACCACTATTTGTGCCCCGTAAACCGTTACGAAAAATATCCGTATAGTAGGCTTGAGAACTTAATGTAAAGCTGTCGTTTAATGCAAACTTGTGAGTAAGTTGCACCACATCACGATCTTGTTGCCATTTATCTAGTTCAGCCGTTGGATGAGAATAGGGGTCTGCAGCATACTCATCGCGGGTTAAATAATTTTCAGTTTGGTTACGGCGATCTTTAGTATGCACCACTTTAAGTCCCAAAACTTGGCGGTCGGTGATGTTATATTCGCCTTTAAAGCGGTAATCTTTTATGTCGTAATCACTGTCGTTAAAGATGCCGTCACCTTTGTTTTGGGAAACGTCAAACATGATGCCGCCTTTTTCGTTCCCATAACCAATATTTCCATGTAGACCACGAAAATTTTGATTGCCAAAACGAGACGTAAGACTCCCTTCTATTTCACCACTTCTGGTCACCGGTTTGGTTATAAAATTCACGGCACCTGCTAAGGTTTGTGGACCATATAATATTTGTCCTGCCCCTTTAACCACTTCCACTCGGCTAAGCGAAGATGAAGGCGTTGCATAATGGTTTACTGGATCAGTATAAGGAGCTAACTGCAGTGGCATTCCATCTTCCATGATCATAGCTTTAGCGCTGCGTCGTGGATTTTGGCCTCGTATGCCAATATTTAAATCAAAACTCATACTACCGTCGGCAACAACCATCACACCTGGTAAGGTTCTTAACTGTTCATTAACGGACAATGGACGTCTGGCTTGTAAATAGGCTTCATCAAGAATATCAAAAGAGCCACCAACAGCTTCAAGTCGGTTGGGTAAAATACCGTTTACTGTGAGTTTTTCAATTTCTCTTGCGGAGTTATCTTCAGCGTAGGTAACATTAGATGTTACTAAGAACGATGTCAGTATCGCCGTACTGATTAGGCTTGGTTTCAGCATCATGATTTTATTCACTTTTATTTAACAAAAATATAATGCTATAGATTGCTAAATAATCTTCATATAGGAAAAATTCCTAATCGATTCACAAACAGGCAGGTAACAACTCGTATTCGCTAGGTGGTTTTGATATGAGGATGGGGTTAGATGTTTAGGTGTAATTTATATTAACAGTAACTAACAAATACATAAGAGACTTAACTATATACAGTTTAAGTCTCTTACTGTTAGCCAGTTTATAAGGAGGCCATAAGAGCTTATAATTGGGCTTCTGACAACTTATCTAGGGTAGTAGTACAACTATCCAAAAATATTTCTACAAAACAAGCTACTTCAGGCATAGTAACAATGAGCTCTTCAATGGTTTTATCTAATTTATCTTTCACATGAAGGAATTCATCGTTGTGAAAACGCAGTTCATTCATGGTTTTTACATAGGCTTGTAAAATGTCTGCGGCTTTAACTATCGCTTTATATTCAGGGTCAACTTCAGATTGAACTAACAGTGGCTCCATTTCACTGCGCAAATCTTCAGGCAGGGTAGATAAACACTCTTTTTCAGCTAAATCTTCCAGCATCTTAAATGCTTTCGTAAACTCAGGATTATGGTACTTTGTGTTGGTATTTATATCCTGCAATTTGGTTTCAGAGACTTCGTGGTAAAGGGCTAAGGTAGCGGCTCTTTCTGGATTTAACTTACCATTAAATCGCTTATTTTTGATTACTGTTAATAAGTGAGCAATAACCGCTACTTGGTGGCAATGCTCTGAAACATTCTCTTTTTGAAAACAATGCATTAATGCCCATCGTTCGAGTAATGGCATTCTAATGATCCATGCCATAAATGTACTTTGGTTCATACTTAAGACCTTTGATTTTATAAAAATTATTATTTTAGATTGAAGGGAAAGGCTTTTATTTATGGTTTATTCTTTGCAGATTAATGTAAAGAATACCAATATCAGCTATTGGGGGGAATGATACATGGAAGTGGTCACTATTTGCTGATTTTTGTGCCCAAATCAGCAAATAAAGCCCATGTTTATAGGATGAGAGTGTTGAAAATTGCACTCTCATTTAGAGTAATGCAATTAAACCTGTCTGTAGTAAGAGAAGAAGTTACCAATACGTTTAATCGCGGTTTCTAGTTCGTCTTTGTGAGGCAGAAAAACCAATCTGAAATAACAGCCATCTTTAAAGTTAAACGCCTTCCCGTGAACAAGCAAAATCTTTTCTTTGGTCAATAAATCCAAAATCATTTGTTCGTCATTGGTTATATTGAATTTTTCAGCGTCCACTTTAGCGAAGCAGTACATGGCTCCTTTGGGTACCACACAACTTATGCCGTCGATGTCATTTAGCATTTTAGTGGCTAAATCACGTTGAATTTTTAAACGGCCACCGTCGACAATTAAATCATTAATACTTTGATAGCCGCCCAATGCAGTTTGAATTGCATGTTGGCAGGGCACATTGGCACACATGCGCATGGATGCCAGCATATTAATGCCGTCTATATAATTTTTGGCAATTAACTTATTACCACTAACCAATAGCCATCCAGCCCTAAAGCCCGCGATTCTGTAATTTTTCGACAAGCCACTTAAGGTAATAAAAAACAAATCATCGGCCATGGCCGCTATACAATTGTGCTGAGCATCGTCGTATAAAATCTTGTCGTAAATTTCATCACTAAACACAACTAAATTGAATTCTCTGGCAACGTCAATGATGTCTTGGAGTACTTCTTTACTGTATACCGCACCAGTCGGGTTGTTTGGGTTAATGAGTACGATAGCTTTGGTATTGCTGGTTATCTTACTGCGAATATCGGCTATATCTGGAAACCAATCAGCCTGCTCATCGCATTTATAGTGTATCGGCGTACCAGAGGATAAACTGACCGCCGCAGTCCACAGAGGGTAATCGGGGCTAGGAATCAATACTTCGTCACCATTGTTTAACAAAGCTTGCATGGCCATAACGATTAATTCGCTTACGCCATTACCAATGAATACATCATCAACTGAAATGTTTTTAATGTTCTGTTGTTGGTAGTACTGCATTACTGCAACACGGGCAGCATAAATGCCGCTGGCATCAGAATAGCCTTGGGCAGTAGGCAAGTTATGAATAACATCTTTTAAAATATCTTCTGGTGCGGCAAATCCAAATGGGGCGGGGTTACCAATATTAAGTTTGAGGATACGATGCCCCTCATCTTCCATTTTTTTGGCAGCATCGAGGATTGGTCCTCGAATGTCGTAACACACGCCCTCTAATTTGTTGGATTTGTTGATTATTTTCATGAATACCTACACCTTAATTTGATAACACAGAATAATACAGCCAAGGGGGTGGTGTTAAGGGGGAATTCATAATTATTTTTATATATCACTCATGTTTTTTGCATAACATCTGTTTACAAACTTTATATTGCCTAATTTAAATAGATCTTGCAGGCTTAAGGAGTAGTCTTCAAAGGATAGCAACATGCCTGTACCTTTATTATGGTTAGGAGCTGGAATAGCCGCTTTATATGCTGGCGATAAACTTCAGCAATCAAATAAAATTAAACGCCAATACGTAAAACATTACCCTGGTGAAGATAATTCATTGGTTAGAGTACAAGACGGTTCTATTGTCTGTTGTGGCATTTTTGGTGTATTTGAACATACTGGAATTTGGGTTGACGGCAATATTATTGAATTAAAAGGAAACGGTTTAATTCGCGGAATTTCTCCTGAACGCTTCTTAACTAAAAGAAGTGGTACTCGCATACATGTATTGTGTGATACTTCAGGTGAACCGCTTATCTCTCCCCACGCTGCAGCAACTGCAGTCGCTAATCTATACAATTATAGCGACTACGATCTGATTAAAAACAATTGTCATCGTTTTGTATTTAAATGTGTATCTAACTCAGAACAATCCATTACGAGCTTTTCTGACCTTAATCTAGCCCTTTTTCGCTATTTTGCGAGCCCCTTGAGTTGGTGTCTAGCCGATTTACATTAGCCCTTAAATACCTTCAGTTTAATTATTAATCTACTTTTACTTTTATATTGTTAATTTTATGTTAATAATAAGAGTGTTCTAAGTGGACATCTTAAGCGCTGTTCTGTTAACTCAAGTGAATAATAATTCAGCGGAAAAATGGCAAACTCTCATTGCTTGCTTATACTTATTGATATGTCTGATTTGAATTATAACTGTGTTTCCACCCGATTCGATTTAAAGTTAGGGAGTTATGTATGTCACAGCATTTCCAAGAAGAACCTCATAATGCAATAACTGATAGTAGTATTGCCCGAGTTATTCCTTGCAAAGAGTTAGCATTATCCGATCCTTTTAAGTGGCTCGCATTAGGATTTAGAGATCTATTACGAGCACCTATTTTAACGGTTTTCTTTGGCGTGTTTTTCGCGTTAATTCCTTGGTTGATAACCTATTTAGTTGCACTCACCGGTTGGCATCTAGTGATTTTACCTGCCATGGTGTGTTTTATGTTAATCGGCCCTTTTTTAGCCGCCGCTCTATATGATATTAGCTGGGAGTTTGGTAAGGGCCATAAACCAACTTTATGGCATGCAGTAAAAGCAGTGAAACGAAATGCCGTGAATGAATGGGGTTTTGGCATATTGCTCATGGTATTGATGATATTTTGGTTGCGTGTCGCATCAATGATCCATGCATTATATCCATCCTACTTAGGAGATAACTTGGAAGAGTTATTGCCATTCTTAGTTTTAGGTACAGTCGTTGGCGCAGTATTTACTGGCATCGTATTTTTACTAAGTGCCTTTACCCAACCAATATTAATGGAACGTAAGGTAGATTTGGCCACTGCTGTGTTAACGAGCGTAAACGCTGTATGGCTGAATAAAGGTGCAATGTTTGTTTGGGCAATGATTATCTTTGTCGCAGTGGTGATTGGCTTTTTAACGGGGTTTGTTGGATTTGTATTGCTAATGCCATTAATTGGTTATGCCACATGGCATGGGTACATTGAAACCATAGAAACTAAACGGGAACGTAAGTTTGAGTAAACAGGCCTAAGTCGAATGTATATAGCAAGGGTCTAATGATTAGACCCTTTTTTATTTCCAGTATGAACTCACATCCTAAAGGTTTTAACTCGTGTTAAAACTCATTTATTTTCCAGCAACTTTCACGACCACAACTTCCAGTCTTTTAATTAATTAACAAAAGCAGTTAGTCCAAACATTCTCTTACTGGTGAATAAAAGGATTCAGGTTAATTAATAAATAGGATAAACATCCTAATATGGATGGTCTTATTAGAATACTTCTGTCTTATGTGCATTTTGTCCAATTCATTTTCGCAACACATCTCCCTTAAATGTGAACTAAAATTAACATATTGATAACAGTTTATTTAACTCACAAAATAGGTTTTTTGATGAAAGACAGAAATCATCTTTCCGATATTGGGATGGTCCATCAGGTACAAATGATTACCAATGGATTAGTTGACATCCCCATGTTGCAATTATTGTCACCTGATGGTGTTGAGCAAGACCATGAGCAGTGCCCCGAGTTAAGCCAAGAAGTATCTGAAAAAATCTTAAAAACTATGCATTACATTAGGATTTTAGATGAACGTATGATTGCCGCTCAACGACAAGGACGGATCAGTTTTTATTTAGCCTGTACCGGTGAAGAAGCAGCAACTATTGGTAGCGCAGCCGCTTTAGAGCCTCAAGATATGATTTTATCTCAATACCGTGAACAAGGTTCATTAGCGTATCGAGGGTATACAACTAAACAATTTATGGATCAGATGTTTAGTAATCAAAAAGATCCCAATAAAGGTCGCCAAATGCCCATTCACTACGGTGATAAAGACCTTAACTTTATGACCATTTCATCTCCCTTAGGGACACAAATTCCCCAAGCTTCAGGTTATGCTTATGGTCAAAAAATGGCTGGTTTGGATGCGTTAACTATTTGCTATTTTGGTGAAGGAGCCGCATCTGAGGGAGATTTTCACGCAGGACTTAATATGGCCGCCGTTTTACATTGCCCAGTGATTTTCCTGTGCCGCAATAATGGTTACGCCATTTCTACCCCAGCCGAAGAACAATTTGCCGGAGATGGCATTGCGTCTCGTGGCATCGGCTATGGCGTTAGAACGATCCGCGTCGATGGCAATGACGTTTTAGCTGTTTATGCAGCAACTAAACAGGCACGAGAGATAGCACTGAAAGAAAATTGCCCGGTATTAATCGAAGCCATGACCTATCGCCTTGCTGCCCATTCTACTTCAGATGATCCTAGCGGATATCGTTCTAAAGAAGAAGAAGCTAAATGGAAATTAAAAGATCCATTGTTACGTTTTGAGAAATGGATGAAAAGTAAAGGCTGGCTGGATGAAAAGGCAATCAAACAATTTGCCAGTGAATCTCGTCAAGAAGTATTACAAACCCTAAAACAAGTGGAAAAAGAACCGGTTAATAGCATTGAAGATATTATCGAAGATGTCTACGACACACCGCCGTGGCACTTAAAAGAACAGTTACAATCATTGAAGCAACATATTCGTCAGTACCCAGATGCCTATCCTAAGACTTCAGGGAGAATTAAAAATGACTAAAATGAACATGTTACAAGCGGTAAATAATGCATTAATCACAGCTATGGAAGCAGATAAAACTGCCATGGTATTTGGTGAAGACGTAGGGCATTTTGGTGGTGTATTTCGGGCCACAAGTAATTTACAAGAAAAGTTTGGTAAAGGCCGTTGTTTCAACACGCCGTTAACTGAACAAGGCATCATCGGGTTTGCAAATGGTTTAGCATCACAAGGTTCAACTGCTATCGCAGAGATCCAGTTTGCGGATTATATATTTCCCGCGTTTGATCAGATCGTCAATGAAACCGCTAAATTTCGATATCGTTCTGGTGGTCAATTTACCTGCGGTAGTTTGACCATCAGAACACCATACGGTGGTGGTATTGCTGGTGGCCATTATCACTCACAATCACCAGAGGCTTTTTTCGCTCATATTCCAGGCATGAAAATCGTTATTCCTCGCAATCCATATCAAGCTAAGGGTCTGCTATTGGCCTCTATTCGCGACGACAACCCGGTGCTATTTATGGAGCCCAAACGTTTATACCGCGCATCAGTGGGGGAAGTACCAGAAGAAGATTACGAATTGACTCTAGGTAAAGCTGAATTGGTTAAAAGCGGGACTGACATCACGTTACTGGCGTGGGGAGCGCAGGTAGAAGTTTTGCAAAAATCGGCAGAAATGGCAGAAGGTGATGGCATCTCTTGTGAAATCATCGATTTACGCAGCATTTTACCTTGGGACGTAGAAACTGTTTGTGGATCTGTTGTGAAAACGGGGCGACTGTTAATTAACCACGAAGCACCTCAAACCGGAGGTTTTGCAAGTGAAATCGCCGCCACCGTTCAAGACAAATGTTTTTTAAATCTTGAATCCCCCATAACACGAGTCTGTGGCTTAGATACGCCTTATCCGTTGTCACACGAGAAGGAATACATGCCGGATCATCTAAAAACCTATGAAGCCATCAAACGCTCAGTCAATTATTAATCAGGAGAGATAAGATGCAAGACTTTATATTGCCTGATATTGGCGAAGGAATAGTAGAATGTGAACTCCTTGAGTGGTTGGTAAAAGAAGGGGACTTGATCGAAGAAGATCAGCCCGTTGCCGAAGTCATGACCGATAAAGCAACCGTTCAGATTCCAGCAATGCACTCAGGAAAAGTGAGTAAGTTATATTACAAAGCAGGTGAGGTAGCTAAGGTTCATGAACCTTTATTTGCATTAGATGGCAATCTTGACGATCAGCAAAAAGCTCATGGGACTTCTGAGGGGGCATCTTCTGACAAATCAAAGACCAGTGAGCCCATTTTTGAGGAAGAAGAGAGCAAACTGAGTCACGCGCCATCAGCCGATGATGCCGATTCCAGTAAAGTTCAATCCAGAGAAACTTTGGATTTTATTTTGCCGGATATTGGTGAAGGCATAGTCGAGTGTGAAATCGTTAAATGGTTGGTTGAAGAAGGTGAAAAAGTGACTGAAGACCAAGCTGTGGTCGAAGTGATGACAGACAAAGCATTGGTTGAAATCCCAGCCAAATACTCTGGGGTAATAAGTCAACTTTATTATCAACAAGGGGAAGTGGCTAAAGTCCATAGTCCTTTGTATTCACTAAACACCTCTGAAGGATGTGGCACGAAGATAGGACTACAGAAAACTGCCGAACAGGTGAGCCATCAACCTCAAGTAACCCAACAGCGCTCGCCTGAGCAAAAATCAATTAACAAAAAGGCACTAGCTAGTCCAGCTGTCCGTCGCCTAGCCAGAGAAAATAATTTAGATATTACCTGCGTATTAGGAAGCGGTAAAAAAGGGCGCGTGTTAAAACAAGATATTGCCGCTCACTTAGATAAATCTCAGCAAACTGACTCTGCCAATCAGGTCGCTACAAATCATAACGTCAATGAAAATCGTAGAAGCCAAAGTCAACAAACAGAAGGTGTAGATAACCATAATACAGTTGAGCCTATTCGTGGAATTAAAGCCATTATGGCCAAACAAATGACGGATTCTGTTTTCAGTATTCCCCATTTTAGTGTCAGTGATGAAATAGAAATGGATAAGTTAATGGAAGTGCGCCGGGAGCTTAAACAGGAGTTTGAAGGTAAGGGCACTAAATTAAGTTTGATGCCATTTTTCATTAAATCACTGTCTTTGGCGTTAAAACAGTACCCAATCATTAATAGCCAAGTGAACCCTGAGTGTACTGAAATAACCTATATCAAAACCCACAATATTGGCATTGCGGTTGATTCAAAGGTAGGTTTGTTAGTGCCCAATATAAAAGGTGTAGAAAGCCTTTCCTTGTTTGAGATTGCCCAAGAAGTGGAACGTTTAGTCGGGTTAGCCAGACAGGGGAAACTGTCTAATCAAGACTTAAAGGGCGGTACTATTAGTATATCTAATGTTGGTGTAATTGGCGGTACCACAGCAACGCCGGTGATCAATAAACCTGAAAGCGCTATTGTTGCCTTAGGCAAAATTCAGCGACTTCCACGATTTGATCAAAATGATAATGTCGTTCCGGTCAATATCATGCATATCAGTTGGTCTGGGGATCACCGCATCATTGATGGTGCCACAATGCTGAAATTTAGTAACTTGTGGAAATCCTATCTGGAAAACCCCATCAGTATGCTAACTGAGTTAAGTTAAGGTATGTGCTGCCATATAGTTTTATATGGCAGTTTTTGATTAAACCTTGGTGGCATTGCCTTATTTAAGTATCATTAGCTGATGTCCAGTTATAAAAGTAACTATTGAAATGTTAAGTTATCGCCACAGTTTTCATGCAGGGAATCATGCAGATGTGTTAAAGCATATTACCCAGATGTTGATCATCAAAAAACTTAAAATCAAATCCAAGCCAGCCATCTACATTGATACCCATAGCGGAGCGGGTTTGTATGAACTAGCAAGTGAAGAAGCACAGAAAACCCTCGAGTTTCAGACCGGTATAACGGCAATCCAGAAATATCAATCAGAGCAACAGGATATTGCAGACTATCAGCAGCTCACCAATGAATTTATTGCAAATAATCAATATCCTGGTTCGCCGTTAATTGCCGCTAATATGCTCCGTGAACAAGACAAAATGGTTTGCATGGAGTTACATAATACTGAAATTGATAACTTACGAGACAATTTGTCTGACTTTGGTAGTTCAGCCACTATTGCTGTGCATCATCGTGACGGTTATGAAGGTTTGTTGGCCATATTACCGCCAGTTCCAGCAAGAGGCTTAGTGCTGATAGATCCCTCCTATGAAGTGGCTAGCGAATATGAACAGGTTGTGCAGACTTTGACTAAAGGGATTAAAAAGTGGTCCGTTGGCATTTTTGCCATTTGGTATCCGCTGTTATCCAATCGCGCCGGTAAAAAGGCTGGATTAAGCGAAAAAATGTGCCAAGAAATTGCGCAACTTGACTGCAAAAGTGTATTGAATGTTGTTATGCATGTTACTGAAAATGAAGGTGACGCCGGTATGTATGGTTCGGGGTTAATTATCGTCAACGCGCCTTGGCAATTGGACACTGACTTAGATGAATTGCTACCTGAATTAGTGAATCACCTTAGTGTAGACAAAGCCCATGGCAAAGGGTATGTCGAGTGGTTGAAAAAGGCTGAATAGCCTTTTTTATGATTAAGAGCTAATCAATATGGGCTTATAAAACTAGGCTATTGAATCAAGGCCAACTGAAATGACTGTTGCGGATCTCAAACATTTTTATATTCCAGATGAACAATCTATTTATCTTTTGTCCCACAAAGACGCACAAAAATTAAAGGATTGGATTAAGTTATGTAAAGAGCAACTAGAGCTGCTTGGTTACAGTGATATTGAATTGATAGGTAAAGGTGCCTTCGGTTTTGCATTTGCCGGTAGTGATCCTCGACAGAACCAATTAGTTTTTAAATTCTCCCGTATTAACCTGCCGCAACATGTTCAGGAACAGTTAGAAGACGAAGCTTATATGCTAAGTCAGGTAGAACATCCTCATGTGCCTTCTTTAATTGAATTTCAGCGCATTAAAAAACAAGCCATTTTGGTTATGGAAAGGGCAAAGGGAGTTGACCTTGAAGTCTATTCCCTACAAAAAGGGCCATTGTCAGCCAGACTCATAACCAAAATAGCCGCTCAACTTTGTGACATCTTATTATTTCTACGACAGCATCAAGAGCAGGGCACCAACAAACCCATAGTGCATGGTGATATTAAACCATCAAACATCGTATTCGACGAACAAACGGAATCAATCGGGTTAATTGATTGGGGCTCCAGTGTGTTTGCTCAAATGGATCACCAAGGCCAATACATCGCAAACAATGTGATGGATCTCATGTCCAGTGATCTGCAACAAACTAACGCTCGTCTTGGAGACGTCTATTTCATTGGCGACGAACAGTTAAACGGAGAGCTATCTAGCCCGAGATTCGACGAGCAGGGCTTAGCCAGTACACTTTATGCATTGGCGTCAGGTCAATCAAGTCGCTTTGGAAGACATATTATTACGCCCAATTCCCTAGGGTTACCCAAAGAGTTATCAGAAGTATTAACCGCAATGTTAAGTGACGAGCCGGAAAAACGCCGATTAGGCGGCGATTACTTTATGAAAAATATGAAGTTCATGAAAAACGTAGTTTTCGCTGATAAGGATGTTGATGAACACCTTGCTCTTATTCCAACTTGGAGTTTTGCTAAGAAAAAGGAAATTGATACTGTTGTTTACAGTTCTAGACGCTCTTTCTTGAAACTTGAAAATAGCGATATTGGCTCGGATCTGCATTACGTCAATGATGCACAGTTTGAACGCTATTATAAAAATTACATGCAGGGGATGGGCGAAACCGAAAAAGCCTTTATATCAGCGGTAGGCAGATTAGGTAAATACCCGGTTGTGGGCGGTTTAGTGGTCCGGTGGCAACCTGAAGGGGTTTATATAGATTCTAGTTTAAATTTATACGATCCGACCTTAAAACGGTCTTTTGATGTGTCAGTCAATAATGTGATTACCTTAGCGCGAGCAATTCACCGTGTGGGTGTGTTTAAAAGCTGTATGTTTAACGCACGCGATACCTTACATATTGAACGTGATAACGAAAATTTACCTTATCAAGCTGAGAATAACATGCAGATTCCTTATGAACTCAGTCATACTTCGATAACGGAGGATCAAAGTCGCAACCATTCTTATTTTGAGGACGGCGAAGATCCAGATGAACTTTTAGCTCTTCCTGATAAAATGATGGAGATCATTCATCAGTTAAATCGTATTCATCATACGGGGTGCATAATATTTGAAGCACTGCCATCTAATTTAAAAATCCACAGTTATTACACCTTACTTGACCACAGTATGGAAAATGAATTTAAGGCGTTATTAAAGCGGATTATTCAGTTAGTTTCAGAAATTAAAGGCTTAGGGATTTCAGGATTTATGAAATTGCCGTATAAAGACACTCGTTACTTCGAACATGCTTCGGGTTTACCAGAAAAGTTTTATCCTAAAAAACTAAAAATACAACAGCGCTAAAATTAACGGGGAGTAGTACATGGCAGAAGTGACATTAAAGTCATTATTGCAATTAGAGAAAATTGAAAACACTTTGTACAGGGGACAAAGTTGGGATCTCGGCTTCCGAGCGCTATTTGGTGGTCAGGTAATGGGTCAAGCATTAGCCGCTGCCCACAATACCTTACCTGAGGGTAGAGTCTCCCATTCATTCCACTCCTATTTTTTATTGCCGGGTGATGCTAACCACCCAGTAGTTTATGAAGTGGAAAATGTCAGAGACGGCAGAAGTTTCTCCACTCGGCGAGTGAAGGCCATTCAAAATGGCAGAAACATTTTTTACTTAACGGCTTCTTTTCAAACACCTGAAAAAGGCTTAGAGCATCAATATGCGGATATGCCAGATGTACCGCCACCAGAAGAAGTTAAATCAGATTTAACTTTTTTTGAAAGTACATTGGACAAAATTTCAGAACGAATGCAAGAAGCCATTAGTTATCACAAACCGATAGATAGCAGAACGGTGCAAACTATCGATCCATTACAACCGGTTAAATCAGAGCCCAAACGATATATATGGATGCGCGCCCAAGAATTGGTTGCGGAGAATTTAAATTTAAACCACGCCATGCTGGCATACGCATCAGACTATCATTTTCTGGGTACCTGTTTGCAGCCCCACGGTATTTCGGTGAGAAATAAACAGCTTAGAATGGCTACTATAGATCACTCTATGTGGTTCCACCATCCGTTTAAATTTGATGAATGGTTATTGTACGTAGCAGAAAGTCCATTTACTGGTGGTGTGCGTGGTTTAGTTCGTGGTCAATTTTTCAATCAGCAAGGCGTTCTAGTAGCGTCAACTATGCAAGAAGGATTGATGCGACAAGTTGATAAATAACAGCACAATAGGAGAGTTGATGTGATTTATTCATTAGGAGAACGCAAAGCCGTGGTGGCTGATAGTGTCTTTGTTGCGCCAGGAAGCCATGTTATTGGCTCGGTGAACTTAGGGGAAAATAGCAGTGTTTGGTTTAACGTTGTAATTCGCGGTGACTGCGATGATATAACCGTAGGCCCAGACACAAATATCCAAGATGGTTCGGTATTACACACCGATTACGGAGTGCCGCTAATTTTGGGTAAAGGGGTTACTGTTGGGCATAAGGTGATGTTGCACGGCTGTCAAATAGGTGATTACAGTTTAATTGGTATCAATGCGGTAGTGCTAAATGGCGCTAAAATAGGGCGTTATTGCTTGATTGGCGCAAACAGCTTGGTGACCGAAAATATGGAGATACCCGACGGCTCTGTAGTTATGGGAAGCCCTGCGAAAGTTGTAAAAACCCTGAGTGATAAGCAACAGGCGATGCTAAAAGGTTCTGCTGACCATTATGTGAAAAATGCCAAACATTATATGAGCGAGTTACTGGCTGAATAATATCGTCACTTTCCTTAAAAAAGGCCCGGTACCATTTCTAGTGCCGGGCTTAGGGGAATGGCTCTGGTAAAGAGCCTTGCGCTAACTAAACTTCTTCAGGGAGAAGTCTTCAAAAATCAAAATAATTGATTTGAATATTTAGTTTAGAACAACTTTGCTCAAAAATTAAACATATTTGAAATTAAATTTAAATATGACGTAATATCAGTCACCTAGTTATTCCATATTACTAAAACATGAAGAATCTTAGTGAATTCGTCACACCTTATACAGTTCTTGTGTACAGGTTATCCACAGCGCTTAATTGCAACAAATTCATTATTTTTGACTCAATTGAATAGTAATTTGAAAAATGCTGAATGAAAATTACATTCTTTTTGTGAATGTTGGATATGCTGATCTTGTTGTTTAGCCAATCAACTGTAACACTATGGCCGTTTTAACCTAATGAGAATGTAATTTATGACTTCAACTGCTACATCATTTATCCCGACGGTTCGTACTCTCATGGGGCCTGGACCTTCAGATGTTGACCCAAAAATACTGACGGCCCTTTCTAGACCAACAATTGGTCATTTAGATCCGCAGTTTATCGACTTAATGGATGAAATTAAAACTCTCCTGCAATATGCATTTCAAACCAAGAATCAATTAACTATGCCGGTTTCAGCACCAGGTTCCGCTGGTATGGAAGCTTGCTTTGCTAACTTAGTAGAGCCAGGTGACAAAGTCATTGTCTGCCAAAATGGTGTTTTTGGCGGCCGCATGAAAGAGAATGTAATTCGTTGCGGTGGCATAGCTGTGATGGTTGAAGATGAGTGGGGAAAACCTACAGATATTCAAAAACTTGAACAAGCTTTAGAAGAAAATAAAGACACTAAGATTGTCGCATTTGTGCATGCAGAAACCTCTACAGGGGTTAAAAACGATGCTGAAGCCTTATGTAAACTGGCTAAAAAGTACAACTGTTTAACCTTAGTGGATGCTGTGACGTCATTAGGCGGCTGTGAATTGCGCGTCGATGACTGGCAAATTGATGCTATCTATTCAGGGACACAAAAATGTTTATCCTGCGTTCCTGGCTTATCGCCTGTTTCCTTCAGTCAGTTAGCAATTGATGCCATTAAAGCAAGAAAAACACCTATCCAAAGTTGGTTCTTAGATATGGAGTTGGTGATGGGATATTGGGGTACAGGAGCTAAACGCGCGTACCACCATACCGCACCTGTAAACAGTTTGTATGCGTTGCACGAATCCCTAGTTATTTTAAAAGAAGAAGGATTAGAAGCTGCATGGCAACGCCATCAAGAAATGCACAATAAGCTAAAAGAAGGCCTTGAAGCACTCGGATTAGAATTTATTGTTGAAGAAAAATATCGTCTTCCGCAACTAAATACAGTTCGGATCCCTGACGGCGTTGATGATGCTAAGGTAAGACAAACCTTACTAAATGATTACAATTTAGAAATCGGCGCTGGACTCGGTTCTTTAGCGGGTAAAGTGTGGAGAATCGGGCTTATGGGTTATGGTTCAAATTTAAAAAATGTGAATTACTGCATCGATAGTTTAAAAGCCGTTTTAAATTCAGATAAATAATTCTATTAAAAATTAACCCTCAATAATTACTACTACAAAAATAATCCTGTTTATTGTTAAGCGATAAACAGGATTTTCTCACATCATATTGATTCTATGGTAGTTTACTCTTAAACAGTCAACACCTTAAGTAATTATGTTACATAGAATTTGGTTAGCATTCATTTTGTCTGCATTTATCGCCACACTCTGGCAAGTATTCTTTAATGACCATATAGGTAGCTTTAAAGATGTAATGGATGCGGTCTATTCAATGGCCAAGTTAAGCGTTGATATTTCCATTGGTTTAATCGGTGTATTGGCATTTTGGTTAGGCATCTTTCAAGTCGCTGAGCGTTCAGGTTTAGTTGCTAAATTATCTATTGTGTTAGAACCACTGTTATGTCGATTAATGCCAGAAATTCCCAAAGGGCATCCCGCCATAGGGAGCATTACGATGAACATATCAGCCAATGTCTTGGGATTGGATAACGCAGCTACGCCTTTTGGGATAAAGGCAATGCAAGATATGCAAAGTCTGAATACTTCAAAAGCCAGTCTTACTAATGCACAAATCATATTTTTAGTCATGAATACTTCGTCTGTAACGTTATTTCCAATCGCAGTATTTTTGTATCGAGCAGAGCAGGGTGCGGTCAACCCTACGGATGTGTTTATACCCATTTTGTTATCGACATTTGCCTCGACCATGGTTGGTTTGTTGGTAACCTCTTGGGTACAAAAAATAAATCTATTTAACCGTGTGATTTTTCTTTATGCCGCCGCGGTTATTTCAATATTAGCAGCGGTAATTATTTATTTTTCCTCACTAACAGCACAGCAAATGTCGACACAGTCATCCATTGTAGCCAATAGCTTGCTACTAACTTTTATTGTCATAGTGTTAAGTGTGGGGGCTTTCAAAAAACTAAATTGTTATGAATTGTTTGTTGAAGGGGCAAAAAAAGGATTTGAATTAGCTATTTCACTTATTCCTTATTTAATTGCTATGTTATTTGCTATTGGTATGCTCAGAGCCAGCGGATTACTAGACATGTTGATGGGGGTCGTGGCTAGTGGTGTAAACTTTATTGGGATAGATAAC
Organism: Aliiglaciecola sp.; assembly: GCF_039982535.1. Taxonomy (NCBI): domain Bacteria; kingdom Pseudomonadati; phylum Pseudomonadota; class Gammaproteobacteria; order Alteromonadales; family Alteromonadaceae; genus Aliiglaciecola; species Aliiglaciecola sp. The sequence goes on along the minus strand of NZ_JBDWYG010000027.1, from coordinate 49,925 downwards.
CGCTTTGTTGATGCCATACCCAATGCATTAATGAAACCTTTGAGCGGTTCTGGTGCCAGAGCATTAATGATTGAAACCATGCAACACCATGGCGCGGACTCCTTTGCCGGTCGTCTAGCTTCAGTTTTGCAAGGTTCAACAGAAACTACGTTTTACATTCTCGCCGTATACTTAGGGGCTGTGGGAATTAAGCATAGTCGTTATGCCGTGGCCTGCTGCCTCGCTGCAGATCTCGCAGGAATTATTACGGCAATTATAGTGGCTTATTGGTTTTTTGGTTAAACTAACAGTTGAACAACTTACATTTTTAGAAGGTAAAGATATGTTGCGAAAAATAATCATGTTTTCAGGTATTAGCATTTTGCTTGCAGGGTGTTCAAAAGTTACCTTGGAAAACTACGATAGAGTAGAGATGGGGATGATAAAATCAGATGTAGAGATGATTTTAGGTAAAGCGGATAATTGCGAGGCCGTTATTGGTACCCATTCATGCATCTGGGGTAATGAAGATGAAAAATATATTAAAGTCAGCTTCATTATGGATAGAGCGGCAGTTATCACCAAAAAAGGATTAGATTAAAATGCGTATACTACTTGTTGGTATTTTATTACTAAATAGTTTTGTTTTATCCGCCCATGAATCTCGTAGTGATATCATCACGGTGAGGGGCCAAGGGAGCATTTTCCAAGCACCTGATATTTTAAAATTTACCATTGCCGTTGAGGAAAAGGGTGATAATTCGTCAGTGTTAAATGGCCTAGTAAATGCGAAAACTGATAAAATATTATCGGTATTGAGTAAACACAAAGTGGCGCAACAAGATATTCAAGCCATGTCCTTAAGCTTATACCCTTGGTATGAACGTGAAAGACAATCAAACATTCAAAAAGGCTTTGTGTTTAGTCGCAATATCAATGTGACATTGCGGAAGTTTGAAAACTACCCAGCTATTTTAGAAGAGTTGTTTACTTTGAAGGTAAACAGAATTGATGGATTTCGCTATGAAGTCGAAGATCAACAACAAGCTTACCTTAACGCCCTAGAAGCAGCTATCTCTGATGGTCACGAGCGGGCTAAACATTTAGCAAAAAACTTAAAGATTAAATTAGGCAGTGTGGTAAATGTTGAAGAAACATCGAGTTATCAACCAACTCCGCAGCCTTCTGCGCGCTCACTTTCTGTATTCAATGAAGCTGCGCAGTATTTACCAGGTCTTAATGAAATAAATGCAAGTGTGACTTTGTCTTTTAACATAAAAGAATAACCTCCTAGGGGGGAACTTGCGGGTCAAAACATATCGCTATTTCCAACCAATTTTTGCAGAGATTGAGACCCCTTAATCTCTGCAAAGATCATTTCCGAAGGTCTTTAAAACATAAATCGTAAAAAAATCGCTGAAATTCTAGTGATTGGAGGTTAAAATCCCTTTATATATCGACTCGTCGCAAATATAGGTTAATAACCTGAAGGTAAAGATGTCTACAGATCAAGAAAAAGCTGACTTTTATCAAAGCCTTGCAAAGCAAGCACAAGCTCTCATAGAAGATGAGCGTAACTTGATTGCTAATTTAGCAAATTTGAGTGCGTTAATATTTATGAGTTTAGAGGACATAAATTGGGCTGGATTCTATTTAGTAGACGGTGATGAATTGGTATTAGGTCCGTTTCAAGGAAAACCTGCTTGTATTCGGATTCCAATGGGAGCCGGCGTTTGCGGAAGTGCTGCTAAAAATAGAACAACTCAGATCGTTTCTGACGTTCATCAGTTTGAAGGGCATATTGCTTGTGATGCTGCAAGCAACTCTGAAATTGTGATACCCATTTTGTCAGGGAGACGACTAATCGGTGTGTTAGATATAGATAGTCCATCAATAGCACGTTTTGATTCTATCGATGGTTTGGGATTACAAAAAATGGTTGATTTGCTGCAAGAGACGATAGTGTGAAAAGTCTTGTAGATGTTCACGTTGTTTTGGCGACGCCAGCTGATCTTGAAAATTGGGATGACGAAGCCGAAGAAGCAGCTGAACGATTAAACACGATTTTACACATGGCTTATGATCTTGCAGATGAAGACATAGACACAAGCCGTTTAGAAAAAATACTACATCATATATGGGTAAACTGGCATGAAGACAGTTACCTCTTGGAAATCGACGACGCGGATTTGCACGACTGGGTTGACCAACTGTTGGCAACTTGGGATGATGCAGAACACGATGAAGATTATGAACAAAATTATTAATTAGTAGATTGAATGGAAAACCAACAAAAATTTTCGAATAGCAAAGAAGTTATCACTTTTTTAGCACAAACCTTCCCTAAATGTTTCTCATTAGAAGGTGAAGCGAAACCTTTAAAAATAGGTATATTTCAAGAACTTTCTGAACGTTTAAAAGAAGATGATCGGGTAAGTAAAACGTTATTACGTGCTTCTCTTAGACATTATACAAACAGCTGGCGTTATTTACACAGTGTGAAAGAAGGCAGTTTTCGAATCGATTTAGATGGTAATCAAGGTGATGCCATTGAAAAAGAACATGCTGACCATGCGTTAAAGCAGTTGACTGAAAGTAAAGCTAAAGTGGCTGAAAAACGTAAACTAAACAACGCGTCTAAACCAAAACCTGAGAAAAAAAGTTCTAAAGAAAAGCGTGAAAAACAAAATCAAACGCAATTTAAGGGAACTAAACCCGCAAAACACAAACAAATTAAACAACCACCACCTGAAAAATTGACTGAATCAAATTTAGTGGTAGGGACCGAAGTTACCGTTAAGGTTGGAAAGAGTCCTCTTCCTGCGACTATTACCGATATCTCAAAAGATGAAGTTCACGTCCAACTGCAAACCGGTATGATAGTGAAAGTGCAAGCAGATAATTTGCGCTTAGCTCGACCTAAGAGGTAGTAATATGAATAAATTTGTACGCGTTTCTGTATATAGCGCATTGTTTTGTTTAAGTGCTGGGGCGATCGCGGTTAATTCTACGAGTGAAGCTGTCGACATCCCTAGCTTAGTGCAAGAGTCACAACACTCTGCTTCAGCTAAACGAATAAGCTCTCATTTATTACGTTCCCATTATAAGCCGATTAAAATTGACGATAGCTTGTCTGCTAAAACATTTGACCGCTACGTTAGAACCCTAGACTTTAATCGTAATTTCTTTTTGAAGTCTGATATCGATGCAATGGAAAAGTACCGTTTAAATTTTGATGAAGCCATTGCTCAAGGAAATTTAAACGACGCGTACAGTATTTATTCTTTGAACTTAAATCGTCGTTTAGAGCGGTTTGAGTATGCCATCACGTTACTCGATAAACCTTTTGATTTTGAGAAAAAAGGCGATTCTTTGGAGTTTGATCGTGAAGAGGCGCCTTGGGCTGCTTCCACCGCTGAATTAAATGAATTGTGGCGTCAAAGAGTAAAATACGATGCCTTAAATCTAAAGTTGGCGGGAAAAACGGCTGAAGAAATCAAAGATCTTTTAACGAAACGTTATGAACGTGCAATTAAACGTCTTTCACAAACCAAAAGTGAAGATGTATTCCAAACTGTAATGCATTCTTTTGCTCGCAGCGTTGATGCCCACACAAGTTATTTATCACCGCAAAGTACCGATCGTTTCGATATGGAAATGAACCTGTCATTTGAAGGTATAGGTGCGGTTTTACAAAGTGAAGACGATTATACGGTCATTCGCAGTGTGGTCCCTGGTGGTCCAGCTGAGTTATCTAAAAAAATTAAGCCTGAAGACAAAATTGTTGGTGTAGCACAAGATCAAGATGATTTTGTGGACATTATCGGCTGGCGCTTAGATGAAGTGGTAGACCTTATTAAAGGCCCCAAAGGGAGCGTAGTTAAGCTACAAGTCTTGAAAGGTGCATCTGAATCGAATGTTCCTGAAGTGGTAAGTTTAACCAGAGATAAAATTAAACTAGAAGACCGAGCGGCTAAGTCTGAGGTTTACACACCTGAAACTGGCAATCACGCTGGTGAAAAGCTTGGTGTTATTACCATACCGTCTTTTTATAACAATCTGCATTCTGATGTCAAAAAAGAACTTATTGATTTAAAAGAAAAGGGCGTGCGAGGAATCGTAGTTGATTTACGCGGAAATGGCGGCGGCTCCTTAACCGAAGCAACATTGCTGTCTGGATTGTTTTTCGACCAGGGTCCTGTGGTACAGATTCACGATGCATCTGGGCGCACCCGAACTGAAAAAGATACTGATGGTATTACTTATTATGATGGTCCTTTAACAGTACTTGTTGATCGTTATAGTGCATCGGCATCAGAAATTTTTGCCGCAGCCATGCAAGATTATGGACGAGCCGTAGTTTTGGGTGAGCAAACCTTTGGTAAAGGCACTGTACAGCGTCACCGTCCCTTAGGACGTATTTACGATTTATATAGCAACCCATTAGGAAGCATTCAGTATACTATCGCTAAATTTTACCGTATTAACGGTGGTAGTACACAAAACTTAGGTGTGGTTCCAGATATCAAATTTCCTTCTGCAATTGACCCAGATGATTGGGGTGAAAGCCAAGAAGAAAATGCTTTGCCTTGGGATAGCATTGAAAGAGTGAATTATTCTACATTTGGTGACACATCAAGTGCACTTACTGTAATGGAGCAAAATCACTTAAAACGAATTAAAAATGATCCTGAATTTGCCTATATCTTCGAAGATATTCAGCGTTACCAAAAAGAAAAAGATAAAAAGACTATTTCATTGGTAGAGTCTGAACGAATCAAAGAAAAAGACGAACAAGAAGCTTTGCGTCTAAAAAGAGCAAACGAACGTTTAGTGAGAGCAGGCAAAGAAAAAGTCGAAAAACTTGATGATTTACCAGAGGATATGGATGAAATTGATCCTTTCCTTGATGAGGCTGCAAGTATTACATTTGATTTGGTGTCTACGGGAATGTACGCATCTCATTCAGAGGGTAAGTAATTTTTAATGTATTAATGGGGGCTATTTTAAATAGCCCCTTTTTTATAACATAAAAAACGCATATTTTGTTTCAAAAGCATTGGCACCTACCAACTATAAAAGTATTAGATGGAGCGTCATTTGCGACAACAGGCTATTTTTACTTTAGTCAGTCAAACCTAAAATAGGATTATTTTGCGGTCATGACGGTTTAGTATAGTATTCCTAAAATGGCTAAAAAAATTAGCTAAACACAATAATAATAAAAGGGTACGGAATGAACGCACGTGGAGAGTTTTCTTCTCGACTTGGATTTATCCTCGCAGCAGCTGGATCAGCTGTTGGATTAGGTAATATTTGGGGTTTCCCAACACAGGTTGCAAGCAATGGGGGAGCCGCTTTTGTATTAGTTTACATCATCTTGGCTTTCCTATTAGCATATCCAGTATTAATGGCGGAATTAATTATCGGACGTGCTACCAGAGCAAATATGGTCGATGCCTTAGGGCAAATATCAGGCAGTAAAATAGGCCGTGCAACAGGCGCATGGGGCTTCGTTACTGTTTCATTAATTCTTGCTTTTTATGCCATCGTAGCCGGTTGGATGTTGGCATTTTTCTTAGAAACTGTTACTCATCTACTCGGTTTAGATACGGCATCTAACTGGTTAACAAGTCAATCTATAACTCGTAACCTTATATTTTGTGGCGTCTTTTTAGTATTAACTGCAGCTATAGTCACTGGCGGTGTTAGCAAAGGAATAGAACGTTGGTCTGTTCGTTTAATGCCGACCCTAATGATTATTATCGTACTTTTGATTGTCTATGTGTCGCTGCAAGAAGGAGCTATTGAGGGGTGGAAAGCCTATTTAGTGCCTGATTTTAGCCGCATTATGGATCCTGCATTGTTAATTAATGCCATGGGACAAGCATTTTTCTCTATGTCCCTTGGTGTAGGTACCATGTTGGTGTATGGATCATATGTTAGTAAAAATGAGAAGTTACCGTCTTTAGGTGCCTCAGTTGCCTTGGTTGATATTGGTGTTGCTGTTCTTGCTGGGATGCTAATTATTCCCTCTATGTATGTAGCTTTGCATAACGGTGTACAGATATTTTCTGAAAGTGGCGCTTTAATTGAAGGCGACAGCCTTATATTCACGGTTTTACCAGCACTGTTCGATACTATGGGGTCCGTAGGGATTTTTGTAGCGTTTGCGTTTTTCGCACTTATGGTAATAGCAGCCCTAACGTCTTCCATTTCAATGCTTGAAGTACCTGTAGCTTATGTGGTTGAAAGTAAAGGGGTCAAACGTACTAAAGCCGTTTGGTTATTAGCCAGCGGCGTGTTTATCGCAAGTGCTGTTATCGTGTTTAACTTTTCTAGTTTATTTGGACTAGTGATTAGTCTAACCACAAAATACAGCCAACCACTTTTAGGATTAGCATTATGCTTGTTTGCCGGTTGGGTGTGGCGTCGAGATCAAATATTAGCGGAATTAAAGCAAGGAAATGAGAATGCTGAACATTCCTTATTCTGGAAAGTTTGGCCTTGGTACGTGAAATTTGTATGTCCCGTTGTCATTTTCATTATGTTCTATCGCTCAGTAATCGGATAAGGAAGTCAATTTAATGGACAATACTCCAAATAAAAAAGTCGCCAGAGACGCCTCGATTCTTGATGCCTTGATCCCAATAGTCATCTTAGTTTGTTTGTTATGCTCTTCTGTTTATTGGTACGGAAGTGATTCTTCCTTCGGACCAAATCAAATTGCCCTGATATTCGCCATGTTCATAGCATCGATTATTGGCATCAAAAATGGCTATACCTGGAAGGAGATTGAGGAGGGCATTGTCAATGGCATATCGCTTTCCCTTGGAGCAATCCTAATCTTATTGGCAGTTGGCGCATTAATTGGTTCTTGGATGTTATCAGGTACGGTTCCAACCTTGATTTATTACGGCCTAGAATTGCTCAATCCTTCATTATTTTATACTGCTACCTGTTTAATTTGCTCTGTTGTTGCCATGAGTATTGGCAGTAGTTGGACAACCGCCGCGACTGTTGGTGTTGCCTTAATGGGAGTGGCTAATGGCATGGGAATGTCAGAAGCCATCGCTGCTGGAGCTGTGGTATCTGGCGCGTATTTTGGTGATAAAATTTCACCATTGTCAGAAACCACAAATTTAGCGCCAGCCATTGCTGGTACTAATTTGTTTGAACATATTCAGTACATGTTGTGGACGGTAGTTCCGAGTATCATACTGACGCTAATTATCTTTACAGTTTTAGGTTTTAACTCTAGTCAAGAGTCATCCGCGCAAAGTATTGCAGACATGCAAAATTTGTTAGCGTCTGAATTTAATTTAGGCTTACATTTACTCATTCCGTTGGTTGTTCTACTTATTTTAGCGTTGAAGAAGGTACCTGCCTTTCCAGCGGTATCTATTGGAGCAATTATGGGAGGAATTTGGGCCGCAACATTTCAACCTGAAGTGGTACAAGGTTTTGCCACTGACGGTCGTGACGGAATAGTTGCAAGTATTACTGTTGTGTGGACAGCGCTTTATGCAGGTGTCAGCTTTACAACTGAAAGTGATGTGCTCAACGATTTATTAAGCCGTGGTGGCATGTCCAGTATGCTAAATACAATATGGTTAATCATGTGTGCATTAACCTTTGGTGCTGTGTTGGAGAAAGTTGGGCTATTAAAACGCATAGTAAGTGCCATTTTATTAGGTGCTAAATCTGCGGGTGACATGATTTCTCGAACAATATTAACCTGTTTCGCAACCAATGTGATTACGGCAGATCAGTATATGGCAATTGTAATGCCTGGCCGTATGTATAAAAACGAGTACGAAAAACGTGGATTACATCAATTAAATTTATCCAGAAGCTTAGAAGATGGTGGAACCTTAACCTCTCCATTAATACCGTGGAATACCTGTGGTGCCTATATGGGCGGTGTATTAGGGGTAAGTGCGTTAGATTATCTTTTCTATGCTTTTTTCAATCTCATTAACCCTGTTTTAGCTATTGTGTATGCTTATTTAGGGATTAAAATTCTCAGAGTCCCAATGCCTGCATACGCAGAATCGGTTACCTCTAAAGGTCAGTAAAAGCCTTTAGAGTAATCGGTATTTTTGTCTTCTTAATTAGGTCTAAGTATGTCCGACAATCGTGATATTAAAGCAAAGCGCCGTTTAGATTATCAAGCTCCAGATTTTCTAATTTCAACGGTAGATTTGTCCGTAAAACTTGAAGAGCCAAAAACTCAAATTAAAAGTCAGTTGCGTATCAAACGTAACGGAGATCACCAACAGCCGCTAGTGTTAGATGGTGAAGAGCTAACCTTAATCGATATCAAGTTAAATGGTAATAGCCTGACAAAATATGAACAAACGTCATCCGCTTTAACCATTGAAAATGTGCCAGATGATTTCTATCTTGAAATTTATACAGAACTGGATCCTGCACAGAATAGTTCGTTAGAAGGGCTGTATAAAACCGAAAATGCTTATTGCACCCAATGTGAAGCTGAAGGCTTCCGAAAAATAACCTACTTTATCGACCGGCCCGATGTTCTAGCCGAATATACTGTTACCATTTATGCGGATCAAAAAGCTTATCCCTATCTATTGTCAAACGGTAATAAAATAGACAGTGGTAAATTAGAAGATGGTCGCCACTGGGTAAAATGGCATGACCCATTCAAAAAACCCTGTTATTTATTTGCGTTAGTAGCAGGGGACTTCGATCTGCTAGAAGATCATTATAAAACCACTTCAGGGCGAAAGGTTTTATTACAACTGTTCGTCGACAAAGGTAAGTTAAATCGGGGGCATCATGCTTTAGCATCTCTCAAAAAAGCCATGGCCTGGGATGAACAAGTTTTTGATTTAGAATATGACCTTGATATCTATATGATAGTGGCTGTTGACTTCTTCAACATGGGCGCAATGGAAAATAAAGGGCTAAACGTATTCAACAGTAAATACGTGTTAGCCGATAGTGCCTCAGCAACAGATGAAGACTTTTTCAATATTGAATCAGTCATCGCCCACGAATACTTCCACAATTGGACAGGCAACAGAGTAACTTGTAGAGACTGGTTTCAACTAAGTTTGAAAGAAGGCCTAACGGTATTCCGCGATCAACAATTTAGTGCAGATATGGGCTCACCGGTTGTGAATCGGATTAAAAATGTCAAAGTGATGAGAGAGCATCAATTTGCAGAAGATGCTAGCGCCATGTCACATCCCATTCGTCCCGATGAAGTGATAGAAATGAATAACTTCTACACTGTAACCGTGTATGACAAAGGTGCGGAAGTTATTCGAATGATGCATACCTTACTTGGTCAAGAAGGGTTTAAAAATGGTATCGATTTGTATTTTAAACGTCATGACGGCCAAGCAGTAACTTGCGATGATTTTGTCAGTGCTATGCAAGATGCGAATCAGTTCGATTTATCACAATTTAAACGATGGTATGGACAATCGGGAACGCCTATTGTCAAAGTTAACGAAAGTTTCGATGAACAAAAAGGCGAATATACCCTTGGGTTTGAACAAATAAATAATGCCACAGCTGATCAACTAGAAAAACAAGATTTACATATTCCTATTCGATTGGAATTGATAAATAGTAGTGGTGAAACCTCTGTTGAACTTTTCCATCTTAAACAGTCTCAGCAAACGCTTAAGAAAACAGGGCTTGAACAAAAACCCACGGTTGCACTGTTAACAGACTTTTCTGCTCCCGTTAAACTTGAATTTAATTATTCTGTGGATGCCTTATTAAAAATAGCGTTATCTGCAAAAGACGGTTTTGCTCGCTGGGATACCGCGCAGACACTATTCAGTGAATTTTTACACGGTAAAACACCAGCTAGCTCTAAATTAAGCGTCAATTTTAACGCCATTGATAAATTAGTGGATGGGCTATTGAGCGAAACAAAGGCACCCTGTGATTTGGCTTTGATTGCTGAAATGCTGACTCTACCTAGCATCGAAACCTTAGGGCAACAAGTGTCTCGATATTATGTGATTGAATTAAACCAAGGCAGGAAAGAACTAGAAGTTTATATTGCAGAAACCTTTAGCGACGTCTTTTTAAAGGTCTACCAGTCTACCCAGCAATCTGGTTATGCCTATCAGTCAGAACAGGTGAACAAGCGTAAGTTAAGAAATTTATGTCTATATTACTTGGCTAAAACAGAGCAGGGTAATTCCCTTGTTAGTAAACAATTCGAATCATCCGACAACATGACAGACTCACTAGGCGCACTTAAAGCCGCTCAAGGAGCAGTGCTGCCATGTTTCGAAGATCTAATGAATAAATTTGAACAGAAATGGGCCGATGATCCTCTGGTTTTAGACAAGTGGTTTGCATTGCATGCTAGTTGTGAGATACCCGATATCTTGACCCGCTTAGATTTGCTCATGAGTCATAAACAGTTTAATCATGATAACCCTAACCGAGTAAGATCGGTTATTGGTACTTTTGCGTTTTATAATGCAACGGGCTTTCATGCTATTGATGGTTCAGGTTATAAATACGTAGCAGATTACTTAATGAAGTTGGATGCAAGAAATCCACAGGTTGCTTCACGCATTGTTACGCCATTAACTCAATGGCGAAAAATGGATGACATTCGAGCTGATTTGATGAAGTATCAGTTAACTCGGTTAATTGCTCTACCGAGTTTAAGTAAAGATGTCTTTGAAAAAGTAAGTAAAAGCCTCAGTTATTAACATAATATGCGAACCTATTATTTTAATTTAAACGCTTCTTACGAAATGTGTGAGAAGCTTTATTTGTCTACAAATAACGCCGTTATTCTATACTCAGAAAATGGTGAACGTATTCAACTCCCTACCTTTAATTTACGACCATTTGTTACTAGGCTCGGGTTAAATGGCCGTTTTCGACTTATAATTACTCCTGAAAATAAAGTCTTTTCATTTGAAAAAGTGACCTAATAACTCGCAGTTAGCAATTGTGTGATTTTTAACCTATTGAAAACGGTGGACTTTTACAAATTGTTAACTGGTACGATTTCTTCTTGCTATCGTGTCTAAATGATGTAATCATTTTGTGAATAATTTGATACTAAATAAACGTCGTCTTCATTTTCTGGCGACTAGGGAGAACTAAAATATGAAGTGTGGACCTTTGAAGTTTAAAAAGTCACCGCTTGCACTTAGCATAGCTGCCGTTACTGTTATGACTTCCGCAAATCTATATGCTGCGTCATGGGAAAAAGGGGATTGGTCGATAAACTTTGACTCAAACTTTTCACTTGGAACAAGTATTCGTGTTGAAGAACGTGACTTCTCTCTAATAGGTAACAGCAATCACCCCAACTTTGATTGGAGTAATTACAACGCAGCGACTAATGTCACTTATGCATCATCTGATGTATGGGCAAGCGCAGACGGTGCTTATTCAACCAATGGTGACTTAGGTAACCTTAACTTTGATAAAGGCGAAGCTTTTTCAACAGTTTTTAAGGGAACCCATGAACTAGATATTCGTTATGACAACATGGGCTTTTTTGCTCGTGGTTTGTATTTTTACGATTTCGCATTAAAAGATGGCACAAGAGATTGGGCCAACCCAATTACCGGCCAAATCCAAGATCCTTGTTCCGCGCCGCAAGCGTCTGAGGAACTGTGTTCAGATGTTAGATTGTTAGACGCATTTTTCTATGCTGACTTTGATATTGGTGATGTACCAGTTACTTTGCGTATAGGTGACCAAGTTGTAAGTTGGGGGGAAAGTACTTTCATCCAACACGGTATCAATACAACTAACCCTGTTGATGTTACTCGTGCACTAGCACCTGGTGCTGAGCTAAAAGAAGTTTTCATTCCTGTAGGAATGGTTTTCGCATCTTTTGGGCTAACAGAAAACCTTAGTTTATCCGCCTATTATCAATATGAGTGGGAGCGTAGCAGATTGCCACAAGCTGGTAGTTATTTCGCAACCAATGATTTTGCAGGCGAGGGCGGTCAGGCTCAAAACATTCAATTAGGCTTCTCTGGTAACCCAGATATTAATTTAGACTTCCTACTTGAAAGTTTAAATGGATTACGTTCAGCATTGTTAGCTGGGGCAGACTCTTCAGATATTGCTGCGGCATATTTGGCTTACCCAACTAAAGTAGCAGTTAGAGGATATAGTGACGCTGCTCATACAGATGCAGATGATCAAGGTCAGTACGGTATTAAAATGTCCTATTATTCAAGTGAGTTGAATGATACGGAATTTAGTTTATATCATATTAATTATCATAGTCAGCGTCCGTTAATTTCAGGCACGACTTCCGATTTCACAAGCGCTGGTATTGCCCAAGATATTGCCTTTTTAGCGGCTAATGAAATCACCCGTGACAACATCACCTCGTTAGATGCATTTACTGAAAGTCAATTTATGTATCCCGAAGATATTAAGTTATACGGTTTTAGTTTTAACACCAATGTAGGTGAAACGGCTGTTGCCGGTGAAATTGCTTATCGTGTTGATGAACCGCTACAAATCGATGATGTGGAATTGCTGTATACAGCAATGCCTGAACAACTTGCTAATGCAGGTATTCGTCCAGATTTTGCGGGTATATCGCAAATGGGTAACATCGGACGTTCGGTTGGTCCAGGTGAAACTGCTGAGGGTTTTGTAGTATCAGATACTATGCAGGTGCAATTTACTACCACTCACGTCTTTGGTCCTACTTGGGGCACTGATAACCTAATCTTACTTGGTGAAGTAGGTTATGTGAGTATAGAAGATATGCCAGATCCCAACGTCATTAGATTAAATGGTCCGGGTACATCGAGAACACCTTCTTTAGAGCCTTTACGTGATGAAAGTGGTAATATTATTTCCACTCGAGAAGGTTTACACATAGGTTTGTCTGATGGGCCTGAAACAAACCCATTCCCCACAGATTACGCTTGGGGTTACCGTATTTTGGCAGTAGCCGACTTCAATAATGTGTTTTCTGGTGTAAATCTTAGAACGCGAGCGACATTCTCTCATGATGTTGAGGGGACAACGCCTGATCCATTGTTCTTATTTACAGAAGATGTGAAATCAGCGAACTTAACTTTCGAGTTTGATTATTTAAGCAAATTTTCAGCTGCGGTAGGTTACAGTAGTTACTGGGGTGGCATCGGTAATTCGAATGCACTTTCAGATCGCGACTTTGTATCAGTTAACTTCAAATATTCGATTTAAGAGAAAAACGAAATGATAAAGAATTTAGTAGTAACAACCACTGCTTTGGCATTGGCACTAAGTGTTTCGTTTGCTCATGCGAAAGTATCTCAAGAGCAAGCAGCGAAACTAGGTAATGAACTTACGCCATTAGGCGGAGAAAAAGCAGGTAATGCTGATGGCAGTATCCCAGCTTGGAACGGTGGAATTACAACTCCTCCAGAGGGTTATGAACCTGGTGATTTTCATCCAGACCCATTTCCTGGAGACAAAGTGTTGTTTACCATTAGCGGTAAAAATTACAAAGAATATGCAGACTTCTTAAGTGCAGGGCAAATCAAGCTTTTTGAAACCTATCCTGATACTTATGAAATGCCTATTTACGAAACTCGCCGAACTGCTTCAAACCCACAATATGTGTACGATGCAGCGAAAGCTAATGCTTCTCGTGCTGAATTAGTTCAAGGCGGTAATGGCATCAAAAATGCGGCTGTTGGTGTACCTTTTCCAATTCCACAAACAGGCGTAGAGGCAATTTGGAATCATATTCTACGTTTCCGTGGTGAAGGCATTAAGCGCTACGGTGGTCAAGCAGCCCCTACCGCATCTGGTGATTACACCGTGATAGGTTTTGATGAAATATTATTGGTAGAATACGCCAAACGTGATGCAACCCCTGAAAAGCTACTTGAAAACAACATGCTTATGAAGTTTAAGCAGAAGATAACGTCTCCTGCACGACTCGCTGGAACCGCATTATTAGTTCATGAAACTATGGATCAAGTGCGCGAACCACGCCAAGCTTGGACATACAATACTGGTCAACGCCGTGTTAGACGCGCGCCTAATATTGCTTATGATGCACCAGGTACAGCGTCTGATGGATTGCGCACTACCGATGATTTCGATATGTTTAACGGTGCTCCAGACCGTTACAATTGGGAATTAAAGGGTAAAAAAGAAATGTATGTTGCCTATAACAGCTATGCTTTGCATAGTGATAAGGTAAAATATGAAGAAATACTTACCCCAGGACACATTAATCCAGATTTAACGCGTTATGAAAAACATCGTGTTTGGGTTGTTGAAGCGACTTTAAAAGAAGGCTTCCGCCACGTTTACTCTAAACGCGTATTCTTCATTGATGAAGATAGCTGGCAAGTACAAGTAGTAGATATGTATGATAACCGCGGTGATTTGTACAAAGTAGCCGTTGCTCATGGATTAAATTTCTACGATGTTCCTGCACATTGGTCTACGCTAGATGTATACCATGATCTAAATTCAAGACGTTACTTGGCTCTTGGTTTAGATAACGAAGATAAAGTATATGATTTCTCGGTTAGACCTAGAGAGAAAGAATTTACGGCCCAAGCCCTAAGGCGAGAAGGGATACGCTAACTAGCAAATAACAACGGTTGGCTCTGCCAGCCGTTTTTGTAATTGAAGATGAAAAGAAGAAAATGAATCGAAGTAAAATTTTAACAATTTTGTTTATCAGTTCTTTCAGTGCATTCTCAGCGTCTTCTGAAGAGTCTTATATGGCTCCTTTAGCTAAAGAATCACTATTATTGGACGTGGTAAAAAGCAATCAACAGATAGTCACCGTTGGTGAACGTGGTCATGTTCTAGTTTCAGAAGATGGCGAAAAATGGCAACAACAAGTCATTCCTACCTTATCGACACTCACGGCGGTAACTGCAGTTGATAACCAACTTTGGGCAGTGGGTCACGATGCAGTTATTTTACATCAGCAAGACCAAGGTCAACCATGGGAAATTCAACTGTTCGCTCCTGAATTAGAAAAGCCGTTGTTAGATGTGGCGTTTTTAAATATTAATGAAGGTTTAGCCATAGGCGCTTACGGTACCTTTATGCGTACCCTAAATGGTGGTGAAAGTTGGGATACTGAGGTTCATCTCGGTTTTCTTCATCCTGATGATATTGAATATTTAGAAGAACTGCGCTTAGAGGATGAAGAATTTTATCGTTCTGAATTAGTTTCCATTTTACCTCACCTCAACAAAATTCTAGTTGTTGACGATAGCATTTACGTTGCTGGCGAGTCAGGGTTACTGGCTAAAAGTGACGATAAAGGCGTTACCTGGCAACGAATGGATGTGAATTACTATGGTTCGTTTTTCGATATACAACAATTAGACAATGGTGACTTAGTTGCCGTTGGTTTGCGTGGCAACATATTTAAATTGTCCGCTGAAGATAAAAGATGGGTAGCGATTCAATCTGGCATAACCTCATCGTTAAATATGGTTATGCCCCTGCCAAATTCCCAATATGTAGCCATGGGGAATAGTGGCAATGTAGTTTGTGTTAACGGCAACAACGTCGTAAATGCTCACTTTGATGACGGTAAAGCCATTAATGCAGCAGTTAAACATGAAAATAAAATCCTTTTAGCAACAGCGGAAGGAATAAAAAGCGTTTTGTATAGCGATGACGAATCCGTTTGTGAAGGAATGAATTAAGACTTATGACTAAATTGATTGATTTTTGTGTCAGCATTATTTTTCGAAATCGGATTATTGTTGTTTTATTGTTTGCTTTAACTACCGCTTTTTTGGGCTATCAGTCCTCACAACTTAAGTTAGATGCGGGCTTCACCAAAAATATACCGTTAAACCATGAATACATGGTTAATTATATGAAGCATGCCAAGGACTTTGGTGGTGCTAATAGTATTTTGGTTTCAGTATGTGACAAAGACAGTGATATTTTTAATACTGAATTTTTCGACACTCTGAAAAATGTCCATGACCAGTTGTTTTTTATTAATGGTGTTGAACGCTCCTTAGTTAAATCATTGTTTTCTTCGTCTACGCGTTTTACCGAGATAGTAGAAGGGGGCTTTGCGGGCGGACCAGTTATCCCAGCAGATTTCGATTCAACTAACTCAGATGCATTAGCGTTAGTGTCTCAAAATATTGATAAGGCAGGTATCGTTGGGCAGTTAGTCTCAGATGACTTTAAGTGTGCAATGGTATCCGCTCAGTTACTGAATATTGATCCAAATACTGGGGAGAAGCTTGATACCCTAGTTTTGGCTGATCAGTTGGAACAGCAATTACGTGGCAAGTTTGAAAACGAAAATACCAGTATTCATATAATTGGTTTTGCCAAAATGATCGGCGATGTGGCCAATGGTGCAAAAGACGTATTAACGTTTTTTGCCATTGCGTTAGCCATTACTGCTGTCATGGTTTATTTCTTTTCTAAATCAATCATGCTCACCATTTTGCCACTGTTATGCTCAGTAATAGCTGTTGTATGGCAATTAGGGTTATTAACAATTTTAGGCTTTGGCCTAGATCCTATGTCTATCCTGGTACCGTTTTTAGTCTTTGCCATTGGCGTTAGCCACGGTGTGCAAATGATTAATGCCGTAGGTAAACGAGTCGTCGAAGGCGGCACTTCATTGTTTGCTGCCCAGAGTGCCTTTAGAACCTTGCTTATACCAGGCGGCATTGCATTGTTATCCGACACTGTTGGGTTTATGACGTTGCTGGTAATCGATATTGGTATTATTCGTGAGTTAGCGATAACCGCTAGTTTAGGGGTTGCAGTCATCATTTTAACCAACTTGATACTACTGCCAGTGCTTATGTCCTATGTGAAATTTAGTGATTCATATAAGAATAAGTTTAAAAACAAGGAAAATCGCTCAGACAAGTTTTGGAATACAATTGCTCATTGTTCAACCCCTAAGGTTGCCTATTTAATCTTGTTTGTCACCGCAGTATTATTCGTTTTTGGTTGGATACAATCTTCTAAAATGAAAATTGGTGATCTTCATGCTGGAGCACCCGCTCTGCACGAAAGCAGTCGTTATAACCAAGACACGTTTTTAATCACCGATAAGTACGCCATCAGTGTTGATTACATTTCTATTCTTGTAGAAACAACACCTGAAGCTTGTACATCTTATGAGGTGATGAATGCAATTGATGAATTGCAGTGGAAAATGGGCAACGTAGAGGGAGTCCAATCCACTGTAAGTCTTCCTTCTGTGGCTAAGTTAGTCAACGCGGGTTATAACGAAGGGAATCCTAAATGGCGAGTTATTCCTAGGAATCAACAAACCTTAGTTCAAGCTATTGCGCAAATACCAACGTCCTCTGGTTTGCTAAATACGAATTGTTCTGTCATGCCAATCATCTTGTTTATGGAAGATCACAAAGCTGAAACGATTAAACGTGTCGTCGAAGCGGTGAAATTGTTCAGAGAAAATTACGAAACAGACGATCTCAAATTTAGTTTAGCATCTGGGCCTGTTGGTGTGATGGCTGCTAAAAACGAAGCTGTAGATGATGCACAAAACCCAATGATGTTATATGTGTTTGGAGCCGTTATCATTTTATGCTTACTGAGTTTCCGCTCATTGCGTGCGACTATGTCGGTGGTCATTCCCTTGTATGTGGTTTCCGTGCTCGCCCAAGCGTTAATGACGTTTTTAGAAATAGGCCTGACAGTGTCCACCTTGCCAGTTATCGCCTTAGGGGTAGGTATTGGTGTGGATTATGGTATTTATATTCTGTCTACTATGAATATAAAACTTAAATCGGGCATGCCAGTAAGACAAGCTTACTTTGAAGCGTTAAAAGAAAGAGGTAGTGCTGTTCTGTTTACCGGTATTACGCTAGCTGTTGGTGTGAGTACTTGGGTATTTTCTTCTCTCAAGTTCCAAATGGATATGGGGATACTTCTGACCTTCATGTTCGTGGTCAATATGTTAGGTGCCATAGTGGTATTACCGGCACTAGCCGCAGTTTTCTGGCGAAAACAAAAATAATTTTTGCATAATTATTTGCTTAAACTTCAATGAAAGGGCCATTCGGCCCTTTTTTAATTAGATTCCCTGCATATTTATATTTTTTGTAAATTTATGGTTAATTTAGTCCTTTAAATAGCCGCATTTTTTAGCGAAAATAGTCCAACTAAATTATCAAAAACTGTATATATCTCAGCATTTTGACTAATCTAAATAGAACTTACTTATTGTGTTAAGAAAAAATTAGCACATTTATCAAAACAAGGTAATAAAATGACGGTTGCGAATAGCCAACATTCAGTACTGCTAGAAAATGTATTTAAACTAATTAATAAAAAACTCGATAAATCCAATGCCGCATTGGTTGAACAATTTTCTCGTCTGTTATTTAAGAACATTTCTATCGATGATCTAGAAAATCGAAATGACAGTGACTTATATGGTGCAACGCTAAGTCTATGGAACGAGTTTGTTAAATATGACGGTCAACAACCCAAAATTCGCGTGTTTAATCCAGAGATATCGAAACACGGCTGGCAATCTTCCCACACTATAGTGGAGATCATTGTTAGAGATATGCCGTTTTTAGTTGATTCAGTCAGAATGACACTAAACCGTCTGAACATTACTTCACATCTATTATTACACAGCCCGATTAGCTTGAAGCGTAATGATAAAGCCGAAGTCGACACGTTTTTAAGCAGTAAAAGTCGAGTTAAACAAAAACTTCGTGAAACCGTTTTTTTAATCGAAGTGGATAGACAGGTAACGAAACAAGCGCTGAATAAACTAACCAGTGAATTATTATCTGTGGTAGATGAAGTGTCTTTAGCCGTTTCTGACTGGCAAGCGATGAGTGATAAGTTGGCCAATATTATTGAACAGTTTCCGTCTACCAATTGTCCAGTAAGCAAAGAACAACAAACTCAGGCTGTAGCATTTTTAACTTGGTTGAATGATCACAACTTTACCCTTATGGGCTATCGTTATTACGATGTGAATGCCATTGAAGGGGATCATCGCTGGACACCTAAAAATGAAACTAGCTTAGGTTTGATGAAAAACTCTATTAGCGATCGCGATAGAATTTTATCGAATATGCCTCAATCAGCACAAAAAGAAGCCCTAAGTAAAAACCCACTTATTCTCACTAAAACAAATAGTCGAGCTAGAGTGAGTCGTCCTGCTTATATGGATTACGTAGGAATTAAATGCTTCGATAAAGATGGTAACGTAATTGGAGAGCACCGCTTTCTAGGTTTATATGCAGCCTCATTTTACAATAGCAGCGCCACCCAGCTTCCGGTCTTAGAGAAAAAGATCGAACGTATTTGTGAATATTCTGGTTTTGATAAAAACTCTCATGCATATAAAGCATTCGTCAACATTATCGAAACCTATCCCCGTGATGAGTTGCTGCAAGGTGATGATGAAGAGTTAGGAAATATCATTTTAGGTATTTTTCAAATGCAAGAGCGCGGGATATCCAAGTTATTTGTCCGTAAAGATGCATTTGGTCGATTTATTAGTTGTATGGTTTATGTGCCAAGGGAGCGTTATAACACTCAACTACGTAAAGAGACCCAAGAATTATTACAAAAGTCCTTTAACAGTACAGAACAAGTAGAGTTTACGACTTATTTTTCAGAGTCAGTTTATGCGCGAACTCACTATATTGCTCGAGTGAAAGATAATAATGCGGAATTTAATGTGAAGGAAATTGAAAAGAATATTATAGAGCTGACCAAAAGTTGGAACGACAGGTTAGCAGCATCTATTAGCGCGACATATGGTGAGGCTGCCGGAAAAGCAATTGAGCAGAAATATGGCAATGGCTTTTCTCGAAGCTATACAGAGCAAAATCTACCCAGCGTTGCCTTAGTTGATATTAGTAAACTAGAGCAACTAACAGAATCCCATACTCTGGACATGCTGTTCTATCGACCTCAAGAAGAAGGTTATGATTCTAAGGCCGTTAAGTTAAAACTGTTTCATCGCAAAGAGCCCATTCACTTATCTGCTGTTCTGCCCATGCTTGAACATTTTGGGTTGCGCGTTATAGATGAGAGTCCGTATAAAATTACCTGTCAAAATGGTGATGTACACTGGATCATGGATTTCTCCATGTTGCACAGCAATAGCCAAAATTTGGACATGGAAGCCGCACAAGCTCTATTTCAAGATGCTTTTGCCAAAGTCTGGCATAACACCTTAGAAGATGACCCGTTCAACCGTTTAGTGTTGGGGGCAGGGTTAACAGGTCGAAACGTCACTATTTTACGTGCCTACGCTAAGTACATGCGCCAAACTGGCAGCTCCTTTAGTTTGACCTACATGGCAAATACACTGGCTAATTATCCAAATATTGCCAAAAGATTGATTGAATTATTTGCTAATCGTTTTGACCCCAGTAAAAAACGAAGTGATAAGAAAAACGAAAGCATCTTAAGTGACATTAAAGAACGTTTAGATCAAGTCTCTAATTTGGACGATGATAGAATTATCCGTCGTTATTTAGATATGATTTTGGCTACGTTACGTACCAACTTCTATCAGCCAGACGAAGAGGGCAATGAAAAACCTTATATGTCCTTCAAGTTATTGCCTGAATTAATCCCTGACATGCCACTTCCTTTACCCAAATATGAAATATTTGTGTACTCACCACGAATTGAAGGTGTGCATTTACGTGGTGGTAAAGTTGCTCGCGGTGGATTACGTTGGTCTGATAGACGTGAAGATTTTAGAACAGAAGTACTAGGATTAGTTAAAGCCCAACAGGTTAAAAATACCGTAATTGTACCAGTTGGTGCCAAGGGTGGATTTGTTTGCAAAAACTTACCCATAGACCAAGGCAGAGAAGCAATACAAAAAGAA
The DNA here is from genome assembly GCF_039982535.1 of Aliiglaciecola sp. Classification (NCBI taxonomy): domain Bacteria; kingdom Pseudomonadati; phylum Pseudomonadota; class Gammaproteobacteria; order Alteromonadales; family Alteromonadaceae; genus Aliiglaciecola; species Aliiglaciecola sp. The sequence goes on along the minus strand of NZ_JBDWYG010000027.1, from coordinate 29,104 downwards.
GGGCAAGCTTGTTACCGAATCTTTATTCGTAGCCTTTTGGATATAACTGATAATATTATCGATGGTGAAGTTGTTCCTCCTAAACATGTGGTTAGAATTGATGAAGATGACCCGTATTTAGTGGTTGCAGCAGATAAAGGCACAGCAACTTTCTCTGATATAGCAAATAGTATTTCCGATGACTTTAACTTCTGGTTAGGGGATGCTTTCGCCTCTGGCGGCAGTATAGGTTATGACCATAAGAAAATGGGCATTACAGCCCGTGGAGCTTGGGAGTCGGTCAAACGCCACTTCCGTGAAATAGGTATAGATTGTCAAACCACCGATTTCACCTGTGTGGCAGTAGGTGATATGGCCGGTGATGTATTTGGAAACGGCATGCTATTGTCAGAGCACACACGCTTAATTTGTGCATTTAACCATTTGCATATTTTCTTTGACCCTAATCCGAATACTGAAAAAAGTTATATAGAAAGACAACGTTTGTTTGAAAACCCATCGTTAACCTGGGATGACTACGATAAATCACTCATCTCTAAAGGTGGCGGTATCTTTAGTCGTGCATCTAAGTCGATAAAACTTACCAATGAAATGAAAAAATGGTTAGGCACGACTCAAACTGCTATGACGCCTAACGAACTCATTCACAACGCCTTAAAAATGCAGGTCGATTTGATTTGGAACGGTGGAATAGGGACTTATGTTAAAGGGACCAAAGAAACCCATAGTGAAGTTGGTGATCGCGCCAACGACGATACTCGTGTAAATGGTAAGGACGTACGCGCCAAAATTATTGGTGAGGGCGGTAACTTAGGTTTAACACAGTTAGGTCGGATTGAATATGCATCTCAAGGTGGTCGAGTTAATACTGACTTTATTGATAACGTTGGCGGTGTAGATTGCTCAGATAATGAAGTTAATATCAAAATCTTACTTAACGCCTTAGTCAGAGCGGGTGATCTAACTAACAAACAACGTAACGAATTATTGTATTCAATGACCGATGACGTTGCAGATTTAGTGATTCAGGATTGTTATCGTCAAACTCAATCTATATCCATTACTGAATTTGGCGGTCCAACACTGCTTAAAGAACAATTGCGCTTTATTCACGGATTGGAAAGAGAGGGGGCGTTAAATCGCGAGCTTGAATTTATTCCATCTGACGACGAGCTTTCCGATCGACAAGCACTCGGCAAAGGATTGACCCGGCCAGAGCTGTCGGTAATGATCGCTTACGGTAAAATGGTATTAAAAGAGAAACTCAATATTGAGCAGATCACTAATAATCCATTTTATGCTCAATTGTTGGTAGGTGCATTTCCGAAACAATTGCAGGAACGATTTGTTCCTCAAATGGAATTTCATCCGTTACGTGCAGAGATTATTGCCACTAAATTAACTAATAATATGGTTAACGATATGGGCCTTAACTTTGTGTTTCGTATGCAAGAAGAAACCGGAGCGGCGGTTGAAGAAGTGGCAACGGCTTATTCTGTTGTTAAAGCCGTATTTGGTATCGATTCTTTATGGCAAGAAATTGAAAGTTTAGATAATAAAGTATCAGCTAAAATCCAATTAGGAATGTTAGATTTGATGCGCCGCACCATGCGCAGAGCATCACGCTGGTTCCTACGCCATGGTGAAAAGAACTTGTCGATTAACGAGTCGATTGATTTGTATGTTTCCACCTTCAAAACCTTAAGTGAGAATTTAGAAAATTACTTAGTTGATACCGAATATAGTCAATTAGAAAAATCGACTTCTGATTATGTTGCTGAAGGCGTACCTAAAAACATTGCGTACAAGGTTGCCAGTTTAAGTAATATGTTCTGCGCCTTAGATTTAGCGCAAATGATTAAGTCGGAAAACAGAAAGCTAGATGTAGCCGCAAGTTTATATTTCAATTTAGGTTCGAAGTTACAACTACATTGGTTCTTGGATCAAATTAATAATCAGACCGTAAGCAACCATTGGCAAGCGCTAGCAAGAGCGTCATATCGCGAAGAGTTAGATTGGCAGCAACGTTCTCTCACCACTGTATTATTATCTGGTGCACCAGATAATAATGATCCAGAAGAAATTTTGGAAAAATGGATGGACAACAATACCATATTGCTAGAACGCTGGTATCATATGATGTCTGAATTCAAAACCAGTAACTCACATGAGTTTGCTAAATTCTCTGTTGCGTTACGAGAATTAATGTTGCTTAGTATCAATGCGAGCAGTTAGTGGAATGTTAGTAAGCTAATATTCAATTGTTTTTAACCATAAAAGCCCTGCTAATTCAGGGCTTTTTGTTGAGGTCCTTTTTATATGTATCCACTTGTGCAAAAAGCACTATTCCAGTGTGACCCTGAATGGAGTCACGACTTCACATTAGATTATTTAAAACGTACTCAACACAATTTATTAAAGCTTACCTATCAACAAAGCATTGCCGACCATCCTGTTCAATGTTTAGGTTTAACCTTTAAAAATCCCCTTGGCTTGGCCGCAGGCTTAGATAAAAATGGCGAATGTATCGATGCTTTTTCAGCCATGGGATTCGGCTTTATTGAAGTGGGCACGGTTACACCATTAGCACAACCAGGTAACGATAAACCAAGGATGTTTAGATTACCGGATGCCAAAGCAATCATTAACCGCATGGGATTTAATAACAAAGGCGTAGATTACTTGGTTGAGCAAGTTAAGCAGTCTCAGTATGACGGCATACTGGGCATTAATATCGGCAAAAACAAACAAACAGAAGAGCAAAATGCCCTTGATGACTATCTAATATGTTTGAAAAAAGTCTACGCTTATGCTGATTATGTAACGGTAAATATTTCATCTCCAAATACGCCAGGCTTAAGATCTTTGCAGTATGGTGAGGCTCTAGAGCACTTACTTTTCGGTTTAAAGAATGAACAGAAACAGTTAGCACAACTGCACGGTAAATATGTTCCTTTGGTGGTTAAAATAGCGCCAGATTTAACGGATGAAGAAGTAAAAGGTATTGCTGAGTCTTTACTAAAAACAGAAATTGATGGCGTTATTGCCACTAATACCACTCTCGATCGCAGTGCAGTTGAAGGTTTGCGTTATGCTAAAGAGGCTGGCGGGTTAAGTGGTGAGGTATTGACCAATAAAAGCTTACATATCACTAAACTTTTGGCTCAGTATTTAGGTGGTGCGTTACCGATAATTGGGGTAGGAGGTATCCATTCTAGTGCTACGGCCAACGAAAGATTAAATGCAGGAGCAAGTTTAGTTCAAATATATTCCAGTTTTATATATCAAGGACCACCATTAATAAAACAAATAGTGAAAGGATTAGAATAAGTTTGTGGTTATGATAAATTTAGATTAATTGTTTCGACTTAAGAGCGTAATCTATGTTGTTGCCATCAGGTCACTGGAAGTGGTTTATAGATAAACAATCGCATTTTTTGATGATTGAAATGGACGCTGGGCTATCCTTCCAAACGGCTTACTTAGATTCTCAGTTAAAATTAATTCCTGAGAATCTATACTTTCAAATTCAACATTCGCAATCTTTTATTGAATCTCTTGAAGCCATTAATCATTCAAATGTTCCGTTCGAAAGCAGCGTCAAAACGCAAATTGCATTGAATGCTACTGCGGCTAAATGTTTTCATAAGCCGGTTCTAAACAAAAGCTGGTTATATACTAAAAACGCGGTTAGTTTGCATGGCGACGAACAACAACTTGCTTGGTTAACTAGTCATGACGAAAGCTACCTTATGCTTACACTAGAACAACAAGGTAGTTCTGTACTGTGTTTAAACCTATCAGAAGAGTTTAAAACCTCAGATAATAAAGTACATCCTCAGTTTTCTTTGATTAACGTGTTGTCTGATCGACTAATGAGTTTAGAGCAACTAGAAGACGATGACGACCAAGGGTTAGAAAATCAATCTCACTTTTGAGCGTCATTGCAGATTTAGTTTTATATAAATTTAAAGGGCTAATCAATAATACCCCTTATACCCACAGTCGTTATCCCGTATAATCGCCGAGATTTTATTTTCTGGTACAAACATGTTTGAAATTCTAGTTACAACCTCAAGGGGACTTGACGGGCTACTACTTGACGAGTTGACGTCATTATTACCCAATTGCAGTTTAAAAATGCGACCTGGACAGGTGTATTTTAGTGGCGATCTTAAAGACGCTTACCAAGTTTGCCTTTGGTCCCGATTAGCTAATCGGGTGCTTGTGCAATTAGCAGAAGGCAAAATTGATACTGCAGAGGAGCTATACGATATTGTGGCAACTGTTCCTTGGCAGGATCATTTTCAGGTCTCCAACACCTTTGTGGTTGATTTTGTGGGAACCAATAGAACGATTAATAACACCCAATTTGGTGCCCTAAAGGTAAAAGATGCCATTGTTGATACCTTTACCCACCATTTTGATGAACGGCCTTCAATTAGCAAAGTTCAACCAGATATCCGAATTCATGCAAGAGTACGCAGAGAAAACTTTGCGGTTTATGTAGATATTTCAGGGCGTAGTTTGCACCAACGCCATTATCGCCAAAATACCGGGCAAGCGCCTCTAAAAGAACATCTAGCCTGCGCTATGTTATTGCGAAGTGGTTGGAACAATGAGCGCACTAAACCGCTCTTCGATCCAATGTGTGGTTCCGGTACCATTGCCATTGAAGCCGCCTTGATGGCCTGTAATATTGCTCCAGGTATAGGCCGGCAACAATGGGGATTTAGCAATTGGAAATTACACCAAGCTGATCTTTGGGATACGTTGGTAGATGAAGCTCAAGATGCACAGGTGCAGCCAGTTGCAAAAATCTATGCTAATGACCTAGATAGAAGAGTACTCAATACCGCCAAACAAAATGCCGACTCGGCGAGAATGTTAGAGCACATAACCTTTTTTAATTCTGATGCCACTAAATTGCAGGTGGATTGTGAAGCTGGGTACATAGTCTCTAACCCACCTTATGGTGAACGTTTAAATGAACTCACCGAACTACTGCCCGTATTTCAATCTTGGGGGGAACATTTAAAACAACACTTCCAAGGTTGGCGAGTGAGTTTACTCACCGCAAATCGAGATTTATTCAAACAACTGAAGTTGGTAGCTAACAAAGACTACAAACTAATGAATGGCGCAATTGAGTGCCAGTTAGTTAACTATGTTTTGGATGAAAAAAATTGCATCGTAAAACAAGCAATAAAACCCGATTCTGATTTTGCCAATAGACTGGCTAAAAACATTAAATCTTTGTCTCGTTGGTTAAAAAAGCAAAATACCAATTGTTACCGATTGTATGACGCTGATTTGCCTGAATATAACGTAGCAATTGACCGTTATGGCGACTGGTTAGTCGTGCAAGAGTATGCTGCACCTAAAGATATACCAGAACAAAAGACCCGTAAGCGCTTGCACGATGTGCTGCTGGCACTACCTGGTGTTACTGGTGTGGATTCAGCACAAATCGTGGTAAAAACCCGCCAGAAACAAAAGGGTAGTGAGCAATACCAAAAAGTAGCTGAAAAGAAAGTCACCTTAGAAGTCTATGAAAATGGCGCTAAGTTCTTAGTTAATCTATCTGATTACCTTGATACTGGTTTGTTTTTGGATCACCGGATTACTCGAGAAATTATTCAGCAACGATCTCGCAATAAAGATGTATTGAATCTATTTGCTTATACGGGAAGTGTTTCTGTGCACGCTGGATTAGGCGGAGCTAAGTCAGTGACAACCGTTGATATGTCAAAAACCTACATAAACTGGGCGAAACAGAATGTTCAATTGAACAACATTCAATGTGCCAACCAGTTTATCCAAGCAGACTGTATTAATTGGTTAGCGGACCATGAACACACCTACGATTTAATTTTCATTGATCCCCCTTCATTTTCTAATTCAAAACGTATGGATTCAACATGGGATGTGCAACGTGATTATCTACAACTCATTGAACATGCGTATAATCGTCTGAATGTAAATGGAGAAATAATTTTCTCTAATAATTTGCGCAGTTTTAAGTTAGATAATAACGCAGTCAACGATTTAGGTTTATCTGTAGAGAATATAAGTCAAAAGACATTACCTGAAGATTTCAAACGTAACCCTAAAATCCACCACTGCTGGATATTGACGAAACACGCTTAAAATAACGAGAAAATAACTTAATGCAGTTAACATTTTATTCTGGAAAAGAATGCCATTTATGTGACCTAGCTGATGCTTTGTTGGCACAAGTGGAATCAAGTTACGATTTAGAAATTACCAAAATGGACGTAAAATCTGATCACCAATTATTCCATTTATACGGTGCTCGTATTCCTGTGATTAAACGTGAAGATAACCAAAAAGAACTAGGCTGGCCATTTGATTTGCAGCAGTTAAAGGAGTTTTTAGATTGAGCTTGTTACAATTAAAAAATGCTCAGCTTTCGTTTGGACACCCTGCCATTTTAAATAAAGGTGAGCTGGTTGTTCATCCTGGCGAAAGAATCTGTTTAGTCGGTCGTAACGGATGCGGAAAATCCACCTTATTAAAAGTGTTGGAAGGGGAGCAACCCTTAGATGATGGTCAACGTATTATTTCACCAAATGTGAAAATTTCTCGTTTACCTCAAGACCCACCTGAGAGCGTAGAATCAACCTTATTTGATTATGTCGCTGAAGGAATGGCTGAAACCGGCGAACTTTTAAAAGCCTATTTCCATCAAATTAATTTAGTCTCCACAGACCCGTCGGATAAAAATCTACAAGTATTAGAACAACTTCAACATAAATTAGAACACCAAGATGCATGGCAATTTGAACAGCAAATTAGTCAAGTGCTTACCCTGTTAGGTTTAGATGGTAATCAGCAACTGTCTTCATTATCTGGAGGTTGGCGTCGAAAGGCAGCTTTAGCTAGAGCATTGGTGGGAAATCCAGATATATTATTACTAGATGAGCCAACCAACCATTTAGATATTCATATGATTAAGTGGCTCGAGGGCATAGTAAAGGATTACAAAGGCGCGGTGGTCTTTGTTAGTCATGACCGAGCTTTTATTCGAGCTGTTGCTTCAAGAATCGTCGATTTAGATCGCAGTAACCTCACCAGTTACCCAGGTAATTATCAAACCTACTTAGATAAAAAAGCCGAAGATCTTAGAAACGAAGAAAATGCTAATGCAGAATTCGACAAAAAATTATCTCAAGAAGAACAGTGGATTAGACAGGGAATTAAAGCCCGTCGTACCCGTAATGAAGGACGAGTACGTGCACTAAAAGCTTTACGACAAGAGCACTCGCAACGGAATAAATTACAAGGAAGGGCCAAAGCTACCGTTAGTACCAGTAGTTCTTCGGGTAAAATTGTATTTGAAGCAGCCGATCTCCATTATGAAATCGATAATAAGATTATTGTTAATAATCTAGAATTGAATGTGTTTCGCGGAGATAAACTAGCGTTAATAGGTCCCAACGGTTGTGGAAAAAGTACCCTCATTCGGCTGTTGCTTGGTGATTTGCAGCCTCAATCTGGCTATGTAAAACAAGGCGCAAATTTAGAAGTCGCTTATTTTGATCAGCATAGGTTGGCTCTTGATTTAGATAAAAGCGTCATAGATGTTGTGGGTGACGGTAAACGTGATCTTTTGGTCAATGGCCAATATAAGCACGTTATGAGTTACCTACAGGACTACTTATTCACCCCTGATAGGGTGAACGCGCCAGTCAGGTCTCTTTCTGGTGGTGAGAAAAACCGACTATTACTAGCTAAATTATTATTGAAACCGTCAAATATTCTGATCCTCGATGAACCAACCAATGATTTAGATGTTGAAACCTTGGAATTGCTTGAAGATTTAATCTCAAACTACCAAGGGACGGTTATTTTAGTAAGTCATGATAGAGAATTTGTTGATAATGTCGTAACATCTAGCCTGTTTTTCGAGGGTAATGGTGAACTTAAAGAGTTTGTGGGCGGTTATACTGATATAGAAACCTGGTATCAGACAGAAAAAAAAACCACAGAAGACGAAACTTCTGTAAAATCAGCGAGTCCTAAATCACAACCGGTATTAAAAAAGACAAAGAAACTGTCTTATAAGCACCAATTAGAACTCGATTCTTTACCACAAGAAATTGAAAAGCTGGAAAATGAAGTTCAGCTATTACAGACTAAAATAAATGATCCGGAATTTTTTAAGCAGTCCCAAGACGAGTTTAATCTTGCTATCAACGAACTGGCCGAATGTGAAAGTTCTTTAGAAAAAGCATATGCAAGATGGGATGAGCTAGAAGGTATGTAAGAACCTAATGGTTTTACAATATCTAAATACCGAAATTAGCTAATTAAGCAGTAATTTACAGGATATGTAATGAAAATAAATCGGCTGGCCTCTGGGCTAACCCTTTGTGCGCTAACCGTTTGTTCAGCGCAAGCAGCAAAATATGAAGTTGTAGAGTTACCTTTAAGAGATAAAGGCGTCAACAGCTATGCTAGAGCCATCAATGATAAAGGAGATGTTGCAGCTTCCATTTCGGATCCCTTCGATCCTCCTATAGATGTTGACTTAATTGACTTTGAAAACGAAACGTTGATCAATTTACTTACCGATGCCGATGGCGCGTCAGTGGGAAATATCAACGATGATGACTTGTTAATTCTTTATAGTTTCATCACGTCTGATGCAACCACTTCCAGTACTTTTTATCCGCAAAGTAATGACTCTACAAATCCCTTTTTGCAGCAAATTGCGAGGGTACAGAGTTACGTATTAGAAAATACCGAAGTAGAAGAAAAGTTTGGATTTGATGTTATTGATCAAGACCTGCAAGGTTATACCAAAAGCGCAGATACCCTTACGACCGGCATTAATAACTTTTCTGCTACCGTAGGATTTGCTGAAGCCCCATTTTATAAAATTAACTATCGTAACGAAGACGGCCTTAATCTTCAGTACCACGTTCAAGATTTTCTAGTACGCGGATTTATGGATATTAACGGTGTCACAATCGAAGTACCGCCAATTGAAGATTTGTTAGGTGGTATTAGTGTTGCTAATGATATTAACGATAGTTTTGAAGTAGCGGGTTACGGTTCAGTAGATTATGTCGATGGTTTCGACGATGTGGTAGATGTTTGTGACGACAAAAATGAAAGAGGGGATATTCCTCTAGAGTATTGTCTGAGACAACTTAGAGACCAGTATCAGAATAATATACGCGGTAGACTCGCTAATGCAGTTGGAAATCGCTATCCCATTGATCAAACCTTTAAGCGTAGAGCAATTATATGGGAGTTTAATGCTAGCGGAGAACTTCTTAATAGCAGAGAGCTTGGTACTTTGATTGAACCTGCTCCAGGTGATGAAACGTTTTATGGTAGCCGAGCTAATGCCATCAATAATAACGGTATCGCTGTAGGTGTATCTAATGACTATTATCAAGACTCACAGAGTGTTGTTGTAAATAAAGCGGCTGTATTTGATGGTGATGAAGTCGTGGGCTTTGTTAGTGATGAAGAATACATTGAAAGTACCGCATTAGACATCAATGACAACGACATGGTGGTAGGTTATGCGAATATAATTATTAACGGGACTTCTCGAAATAAATTCTTCGTTTATGACTATCGCGGTGACGTGCTAGATTTTCCAGATGACTTTTTTGAAAGCTCATCAAGTGTTGCCAGAGGAATTAATAACAACGGCTTAGTCGTTGGAGAAGGGCAGATTGATACTGATTTAATCGGCACTCGCAGAAGTGAAGCGTTTCTTTACGATATTAATAGCGATGAATTTACTAACGTAAATGAGCTGTTGAGTTGTGATACGCCATACACCATAGTTCAAGGTGTTGATATTAACGATAATGATGAAATCACAGCTACTGCAGTAATTTATCGTGAACGTACAGCAATAAACGGTGAATTAGCCTTAGATGCCCGTGGTAATACTATTTTTGAAAATATGTCAGTGGCGGTTAAGTTAGTGCCGATTCCTGGTGGTAGCATCGATGACTGTCATTTAACCACAGAGGTCATTGAGAGAAAAGGTGGGAGTATCTACTATTTACTTGGTTTAGCTTTATTTGGATTTTATGGCCGCTTAAGACAAAAATTAAAGTCATAAACGCCTGCTAAAATTGCTCTCGAATCTTTTTAAAGCCTCGACTCTTATGTCGGGGCTTTTTTTTGTTTTTTGTTAAATCTCTAGCTAAGCCCCGCACCCAGTGACGTCACAAAATTGTAATATCAAATAGAAATTAAAAAGACTGCCTATATTCAAAATTGATGTAAAGGTAAAAACCTAAACTAATCATATATTTATTGAAAACCGGTAAATTTTTATGCAATAACATATTGAACCCTTTCGTGGTTAAGATAGTCTCAGTTATGTGGTTCAGATAATCACAAGTATTTTTTTCAATAAGAGGTCACTCAATGAAAAGACAAAAACGCGATAAACTTTCCCGAGCTCATTCAAAAGGCTATCAAGCAGGAATTTCCGGACGTTCTAAAGAAATCTGTCCATTTCAAACAACGGAATCACGTTCCGAGTGGTTAGGAGGATGGCGAGAAGCTATCGAAGACCGCAACATAGGTTTAAATAGCCGTTAAAAATGAGCCCCGAAAGGGGCTTTTGTAATTTGGAGGGATAGTTAGACGAAGCAACTATCCCTTAGAACACCTAGAAGCTGCTCGTATCTTGGAACAACCCAACTTTAAGGTTATCGGCAGCATAGATTTCTCTACCATCAACTTCTACCACACCGTCAGCCATTCCCATAAACAATTTACGCTTAATAACTCGCTTCATATGGATTTTGTAAGTGACTTTTTTGGCAGTAGGTAGTATTTGGCCAGTAAATTTCACTTCACCCACACCTAACGCGCGACCTTTGCCAGGACCACCGCACCATCCCAAGAAAAACCCAACTAATTGCCACATGGCATCAAGGCCTAAACAACCAGGCATAACGGGATCACCAGGAAAATGGCAGTCGAAAAACCAAAGATCAGGAGAAATATCTAATTCAGCCAAAATATAACCTTTGTCATACTTTCCGCCAGTTTCGCTTATGGTAACAATACGGTCCATCATCAGCATATTCGGAGCAGGTAACTGACTGTTTCCTGGTCCAAAAAGCTCCCCTTGACTACACGCTAATAGATCTTCTCGACTAAAACTTGATTTAAAATTACTCATTTAGGCTTCTTCTAGTTTATAAAGGCTCTAATTTAGCGAACACTTGTAAGCTAAACAACTCTGAACAGTGAAATTTTCTTAACAAACTGGTATTTTATAGTCATTATATGTTTAAACTTAATTGAAAATTGATTAAATGCAAAAAAACCTCAAAAAAGTAGCCAATGCCGAAAAGCAAAAACGCTACCGGCAGCGTCAAAAAGAATTAGGGCACAAACAAGTTCGTGGTTATGTCACAAAAGATGCCATGAGTTGTTATGATGAGATACGAGAAAAAACAAACTGGACCGATAATGAAGTCTTATCGAACGCATTAAGAATTACGTACGCGGCTTATAAGTGTGGCCAAATTAAATTACTAAATGAATGGCTTAAAGATCATAAACGTTAGTCACAATTCGCATTTTTATGCAATAAACGATGTTAAGGTGATAGATTAATTAGTCTGTAAAAATACAGATTATAACAAGTAGTAAAGGTAGTAGGGGTTTTGAGTATTAAAGGTTTCAGATTTTTATGCAGTATATTGTTAATGTTCCTTTTCTCAACTGGAATAGTCGTCTCAAAAGAGGTTTTACATTCTTCTGTATCCCCTGAATTTCCAGACGGATTGCACGCTCAATATCTAAAGTACATAGCCAATAAATTAGGTGCAGATTTAAAAATTACGCCTTTACCATTTGGACGCCGTTTGATTGAGCTTAAAAATGGACATTTAGATCTGATTGCAGGTGTACACCATTACGCATCACCAGATGAATCGTTTATTATTCTTCAGCCAAGCTATGAATCTATCCAAAATACTGTATTTGTGAAGCTACAAGATCAATACAAAATGACCTCCGTCGATAACTTCAAAACATCTACCTTTGCCGTGACAACAAGAGGAAGTTACTTTCCTGAACTGAGCTTAAATGATCGACCTAAGACGGTTAGCGTATCCACTTTAAAACAGAAAATTGGATTGTTAGAAAAAGGCAGAGTGGACGGTTTTGTGCATTTTGCTGCTAGTACATACAAGTTATTGGAAACCTTAGAAAGTGAGATAACTATAGTTCCCTCTCTTTATCAGCCTGAAGCTCGACGTAATTACTTTTTTGGCCTGAGTAAATCGTCTAAATTCACCTCACGACAAGCAGAGATTGAACAAATAATAATAGCCGGAAAACAAAATGGCGACTTCAGTAAAATCAGAGAAAACTACTATTCCAATAAATAATGAGTTTCATATCAGTGTAACTTTTACAATTAGTGAATAATTTATAGATAAAATCCCTCTGTTTAACGATCCTTCCCCCGAATCCATTGCCAGCGCTCAATTGGCTAACAAATTGCAATAAAAATATAAATATAAATATAAAGATTAAACTTGGTAACAAGATCCTTAGCATGGGAGTTCGCAACTTTTCATGCTAGCGGTAATTAATAATCATTAAATTTATGGAACCAATATATGAGGATTATATCGAACCTTTATTCGGTCTATTTTTGTCCTCTCGCGTCCCGTTTTAATTGCATACAAAAAAGGAAGCATTATGGATTTATCTTCAAAGTATCAATCTAACCTTACTATCGGTGATAACGAATACCTGTTCTACGATATTAACAAGGCTGCATCACCGGACGCCCTGCAACGCCTGCCCTTAACCGCTAAGCTTCTGCTTGAAAACCTACTTAGGCACAGTCACAACGATTTTGTACAAAATGAAGACATAGATGCTTTGAGTAAATGGGATAACACTGCAGCGTCAAGTACCGAGATTGCTTTTGTACCTTCTCGGGTTATCTTACAAGATTTCACTGGCGTACCGGCAGTTGTCGATTTAGCTGCAATGCGTGATGCAATGAATGATCTTGGCGGTGATCCAACTAAGATCAATCCTTTAAAGCCTGTTGATTTGGTTATTGATCACTCAATTATGGTCGATGAGTTTGGTAACAAAGATGCCTTTAAACACAACACAGCCATTGAAGTAAAACGAAATAAAGAGCGCTATCAATTTTTAAAGTGGGGACAAAAAGCGTTTAACAACTTTAAAGTTGTACCACCAGGAAAAGGCATTGTTCACCAAGTAAATTTAGAGTACCTGGCACGAGTTACTTTCGCTGACGATAACGAAAACGCAAAGGACAATAGTAAGGTACTTTACCCAGATACATTGGTGGGTACAGATTCACATACCACTATGATCAATGGACTAGGTGTAATGGGATGGGGTGTAGGCGGCATTGAAGCCGAAGCCGCCATGTTAGGACAGCCAGTAACGATGTTAATCCCTGAAGTAGTTGCAATGGAACTTACTGGCAAACTCGCACCAGGGGTGACGGCAACAGATATGGTATTAGCGGTTACACAACAATTACGTGAATTCGGCGTAGTAGGTAAATTTGTCGAGTTTATTGGCGAAGGCATACAACATTTATCCGTAGCAGATAGAGCAACCATTGCCAATATGTCACCAGAATATGGGGCAACCTGTGGGTTATTTCCCATTGATGAACAAACCATTACTTACTTGCGCTTAACCGGCCGAAGTGAAGAGCAAATAGAATACATCACGCAATATAACAAAGCGCAAAATATGTGGGGCTCAGAAAGTTTGAGTGAAGCCCAGTACCACGCCAAATTACATTTGGATTTGTCGACTATTGTACCTTCAATTGCTGGTCCGAAAAGACCTCAAGATCGAATCGCTTTAGAAGATGCAGCTAGCAGTTTCAAAAAGTGGGTTTCAGATCAATCGGATCTAAACGTAGCACCCAAAGATACCATTGAAGGTCGTTATGAAAATGAAGGAGGGCAAGGGCAAGAGCCCATCAGCAAGAAGGTAGAATGCCAGTACAACGGCGAAACATTTAATGTTGAAGATGGGGCAGTTGTCATTGCTGCAATCACCAGTTGTACCAACACATCGAATCCTTCGGTTCTAGTTGCTGCAGGATTACTAGCCAAAAATGCCAACAGACTAGGCTTAAAAGTGCATCCATGGGTAAAAACCAGCTTTGCACCTGGATCACAGGTTGTAACTGAATATTTAAATGAAGCCCAACTTAGTGACGAACTTAATCAATTAGGTTTTAATCTAGTAGGGTATGGCTGCACAACTTGTATCGGTAACTCAGGACCTCTTCCAGATCCCATATCCGATGCTATTACAACCGGTGATTTAACCGTTTCTTCAGTACTTTCTGGGAACCGAAATTTTGAAGGGCGAATTCATCCGGAAGTAAAAACAAATTACCTTGCTTCACCACCTCTTGTGGTCGCTTATGCTTTAGCCGGCAATATGAATATTGATTTGACCTCACAGCCTTTAGGCACCAGTCAAGACGGTAAGCCTGTCTACCTAAGAGATATCTGGCCTAGTAATGAAGAAGTAAATGCTATGGTTGATAAAGTTGTAAATAAAAACATGTTTAGTGAAAAATATGGTTCAATTTACGATGGTGGTAAAATCTGGGATGAACTTGAAGCGGTTAATTCAGATATCTACGATTGGCCGGATTCTACTTACGTAAAAAGGCCACCATTTTTCGATCAAATGACGGCTTCTCCCTCTAAAATTGAAGCAATTGAAGATGCCAAATGCCTACTTAAATTAGGTGATAGCGTTACAACCGACCACATTTCACCAGCAGGGGCCATAGGGTTAGACACACCCGCAGCAAAATATTTGCAACAAGAGGGCGTGGATAAAACCAGTTTTAACTCCTACGGCTCAAGACGTGGAAATCACGAAGTTATGATGCGAGGTACTTTTGCTAACGTGCGCTTAAAGAACCAACTTGCGCCTGAAACAGAAGGTGGGTGGACCAGACTTCAACCGGAATCTGATGAAATGTCCGTTTTTGAAGCGTCCGAGATCTATAAAAAACGACAAACACCCACAGTTGTTATTGCGGGCAAAGAATATGGGACTGGCAGTTCAAGAGATTGGGCAGCAAAAGGACCATTGATGTTAGGCATTAAAGCGGTGATTGCCCAAAGTTATGAAAGAATACATAGGTCGAACTTGATTGGAATGGGAATTTTACCCCTGCAGTTTAAGCCTGGACAAAGCGCTGAAACTTATAAATTAGACGGTACAGAAACCTTCAGTATCGACGCTATATCCGCTGAACAAAAAAGCGTTGTGGTAAATGTACGCCGAGTGAACGAACAACCATTTAGTTTTGATGCGGATATTCGTATTGATACTCCTAATGAATTTGAATACTTCAGACACGGCGGTATCTTGCAATTCGTGATTAGAAAACTACTTTAATCTAAAAAACTCATAGGGGTCAGATCCCGTGAAATTATCATCAAGATTGATAAAATCAACGTATCTGACCCCATAAAACACCTCAAATCCCGCCCCTGCAAAGTTACGCATAACCCTTGAACTCGTTGATATTGTTTACTTAATGCTCCTTTTTAAAGATAAAAATAGAAACAAAATAAATTTACTAAAATACTCTTATTTTTTAGGTGCATGTTCAAAAAAATTACTTTTCATAGTCACTATTCAGTAACTTTTTATTAGCCCCACTAAAAACAAAGTAAGGCAAAACGTTCATTTAAGCTTCATCTAAGTAACACACTTCATTAATTAATTTGCAATAAAGCTCCAATATAGTAGCCGCGACTTTCAACTCAATAGTCCCACAAAACAATAAAAGGAAGTGTAACGTGATTCAATTTAATCGATTTATAAAAACAGGGACTTGCTTAGCGTTAGTTTTAGCTTTGTCGGCCTGCGAAGACGAAAAAACCATTGTAGAAGTTGTTGAAGTAGAAGTGCCCGTTATTGTCGAAGTTCCAATTGAACAACCTGAGCCTGTTCCTATTGTGAAATCGACCAACCAGTTCAAGATAGGTTTACTTCCTGATACTCAAGGAGGTTCAGATAGTGAAGGGCAAGCCCACGTATCTATTCACCCCATGTCTGAGTTACTAAAACATCAGGCAGCTTCAAATGTCGACATGGTTATTGCTGTAGGGGATTTAACCGACGGCGGTAGTGATATTGAATTTGCTGAATGGCGCTCTGTTGCAGATAGTTATGTTGTTCAAGGAATTGAGTTTCTCCCCTTAATGGGAAACCATGAAACTAGTTATGCCTATACTTATAACTGGATAAAGAACATGACGAACTTTATTCCAGAAGATGCTACCCATATGCCCAGTTATGAGTGGGTCAACTACTATGTAGTGCGTGAAAATGTGCTTATATTCGCATTAGCTTATTATAACTTGCCTATTGCATTTGATTGGATTCAACAATCAGTTTTAGCTAATGAAGATAAAATCGATCATATAGTTGTTGCCAGTCATGATGGCCTAATAGGAGCTAAATACGGTCAAACACTAGAACAAATAGTTGATGGAACCAAAGATGATGGATGGGTATACGACGTCCAACCGCAAATAAGAGACTTTTTTTCTGCATATGATGTGATATATGTCCAGGGTCACGAGCATCAATATCAACGCTCACTAATTAGCGCGAAAACGACACTAACTACTTACCCATCAAGCTCAACACCCACTGGCGGTAACTACCGCATGGATATGTATACTCAAATCATGACAGGTAACGCCTCTTATAAAGGATATGAATTTCGTTTTGGAGAGCGTGATTTAGTACAAATGATCGTTTCTCAAAAAAACCAAACCAATGCGTCTGCTGAAGACAGTGGTTATGATGTTAATTCTTCAATATTAACCTTTGAAAATGATCGAATTGACTACCAATCATACTTTGCAACTCACAATGCAGTCTCTAATGATCCAGACCAAGCATTTACCGCAGACTGGAAACTGATGGATAAATTTTCTCGAACTACAAACCGATGTGAGATTATTGTATATCCTAATGCAATTCATCAAGAAACTCGTCCAGTTATGGTTTTACAACCTAGTTACATATCCAATGAATGTTACGCGGAAGACGGTTCATATGCGCGTTTAGCAGGAGGACTGAACAACACTTTTAATCGCACAGATACACGAACCCGTGATATGAGCTTTTCACCTGGTTTTACAAGAGCTGAAAGCTTAAACGACCTCGTTAGGCTTGCTTATCAATGGTTATTCCAAGTACATGAAAGCTGGTCACCAAATTTAAATGCTGCATATCGCGTTGTGCCTGACTATGATAATGATGAAATGATCATTCCAGAGACAACTATAGATTTAAAAGAACACGTAACTTTGAGCTGGACTGCCGCCACCGAAGAAACTAGTTCAGATATCTTAATTATCAGTGGCACACAAAATCAAACTGGTATGTACCAAGATGATTATGGTCTTGAAAAAGATATCGAAGTGGATACAGGCCTTGCGTATTCATTGTCTGGCCCGAATTTGGATAGTTTGGAAGAAGGAGAAGCTAAACCTGTTGTTTCTTTACCTTCATCTGCTACAAAATCTTGGGATATTAGTAACGCAGTTTCAGACCAATACGCCGTTGAATTCATGGTACCTGACTCTGTCGACGTCAACACTGTGGAATTAGGTCGTAAATTAGATAGTTGGGCTGCCATAACACCTTCGGAATGCGTTATAGATGGGGCATGGGACGATACCTTTCTAACTGCACCTCCAATTCGCGATACTGCATGTAGCGATTATCCACTTGTAGGTTTTAGCGCAGAATTGGGGAATCTTTGGTGGGTTGTATTGACCTCTGATGCAGAGATCGCCTTGATAGCAAAATAGAACAAGCTATGACTTTTAAAAAGGTCAGCACTAGACAATGGCTGACCTTTTTATTTGTAGTTATAAGCTTTCAAAGTAATCTATTTAATCTTGCTTTTAACTGGTCGTTTTCTTTTTTTAGTTGCTCTTTTTGTCGCAATAGGTCAATGACCATTGCAGTTGCTACCCAATCAATTTGCATTTGTTGATTAAGACGAACTGCTTTTTTTATCCAGTGGACACTGTCCAAGTCAAATATCCAATCGGAAACAGATTTGCCATCAATAGGATCAACTATGCCGTATTCAACCATCGTATAGATTGAGTCTTGGCTAATTTCTTGGTATTCGCATAACTCGTGAATTGAAAGGTGAAGTGTAATTTCAGACATGTTACTTGCTCCAATCTGCTCTGGGATTAAAATTAGCGACGTCTGCCAATTGTGACCATAATTTTTCAGTTTCAGCTGTTTTTTTAGGGGGAATATCTATTTTAATAACAGCGAAGAGATCTCCCTGTTGCCCCTTGTGTTTCAGTCCTTTACCTTTGACACGTAACTTTTGTCCAGAACGACTATTCGCAGGGATATTAAGGTTTATATTACCGTATAACGTAGGTACTTCGAGTTTAGTACCCAAGGCCGCTTCCCAAGGTGCCAAGGGGAGGGTAAGCAGCAAATTATTACCTTGAACATCAAATAAGGGATGGGGAATTAAACGGATATGCAAATATAGGTCACCATTTAATTTGCTTTCACTACCTGGTACGCCTTGACCTTTTACTCGAATTCGTTCGCCATCAGAGGTGCCTTCTGGAATTTTAACCTCCAATGACTTTTTAAGCTGTTCAACGTTGTTACCTGTTAAATTAGGTACAGTATATTCAACTCGTTTAACAATGCCCTTGATAGATTCTTCTAGAAAAAGTGGCACTTCTAACTCTACATCTTGGCCTTTATATAGATTTGATTCAGCCTGTTGAGACTGACGATGTTGTCGATTTGCTCCGCCAAATATGGAATTAAAAAAATCTGAAAAGTCAGCACTTCCTGCGCCATGAGAATGGGTATAGTTACCACTAGACTGCCAATCTGGTGGTACATCAAAGCCTTGTTCTTGACCACCAAACCGTTTTAATTGATCGTATTCGGCACGTTTATTTTCATCCTTTAAAACTTCATAGGCTTCCGCTACTTCACGGAATTTTACTTCTGCATCTGGGGCTGCATTCATATCGGGATGAAGTTTAAGGGCAAGTTTACGATAGGCCTTTTTTATCTCTTTTAAATCAGCGTCTTCTTTAACACCTAAAACTTGATAATAATCTTTAAAATCCATTCATATTCCTTACACGATAGTTGGCAGGCAAATAATTTTGTAGGACTAAAATAGCTGTATCACGCAGTTTGATAATTTCATTCTTACAACTGAAAAAACCAAAGCACCTCTTCGAACATTGCTGTTAATAGCAATTAAGCTATTAATACTAGTTTGAACCTCTAATAAGTAAAAGTTGTTGATGTAGATCAACGTAAAACGTGGCTGATCCTTTAAATTAATACTTATCTTCGAACTAAATGAGGCCAATTCAATGATTTCTACATCCATATTTCCGGGGCGTTATGTTCAAGGTGACCAAGCATTAAGTATTTTGCCAGAAGAAGTAGCTCGGCATGGTAAGAGTGCTTTAATCATAGCGGATAAATTCGTGACCGATAACAACGGCGGAATATTCAAAGAGCCACTATCGCAACTTAACGATTCAAAATTACAGCTTTTTGGTGGTGAGTGTTGTGATGATGAAATTAATAAACTTTGTGATCGTTTTTCTAAAGATTCTGCTGACGTCATCATTGGAATCGGTGGTGGTAAAACCCTAGATACAGCTAAAGTTGTTGGCTATAAACAAAATTGTCCGATTATACTGATCCCCACAATTGCTTCCACAGATGCACCTTGTAGTGCTTTATCTGTAATTTATAATACCGATGGTTCATTTAACCGTTATGAAGTGTTGCCACACAACCCTGAAGTGGTTTTAGTTGATACCAATGTGATTACCCATGCACCGGTTAGGTTTTTAGTCGCTGGCATGGGAGACGCATTTGCAACTTGGTTTGAAGCAGAAGATTGTCGACTTAAACGCGGTACAAATATGACCGGCAGAGTTGGGCCCTTAAGCGCTTATGCGTTAGCCAAGTTATGTCACGAAATATTGCTCGAATATGGCGTTTATGCCAAACACGCCTGTGAAAGCAGCATTGTTACCCCAGCATTGGAACATGTTGTTGAAGCCAATACGCTATTAAGCGGCCTAGGGTTTGAAAGTGGTGGTTTGGCAGCTGCCCATGCAATTCACAATGGATTAACCACCATTGCCGCTACCCACAATTATTATCATGGTGAAAAAGTCGCAATTGGTCTTCAAGCCATGATGTTTCTAACCGATAGACCCAGTAAGACAATTGATTTAGTGTTCGATTTTTGTCAATCAATAGGGTTACCCATTTGTCTTGAAGATATTGGCATGATTGATCCCACTGAAGACGAACTGTTAAAGGTGGCGAAAAGAGCCTGTGCTGAGGGAGAAACAATTCATAATGAACCTTATGAGGTCACCCATAGAAAGGTTATGCATTGTATTAAAGCCGCTGATGCCGAAGGAAGGCGCAGAAAGAAACTATGAGTCTCAAAATCTAGCCAGCAGTTAATGCGCTGGCTTCTAATAAGTGGCTAGCACAGCGTTCGATGTGTTTAGCCACATGCACTAACCAGCGATACGTATCCAACATGTTAGTCGCATCCATAATATCAAACTCATCATTGGTGACTTTAGTCAGTACTTTTTGCCTGAACTCTTGATGAGCTGCGCTAAGTTGTTCAAACAATATTGAAACTTCTTTTAATGGGGCAGACCATTGATTGCGCTGAATGCTATTGTTCAATAGCGTCACAGCTTTACATAACTGCTCAGAATAATCGGCAATTTCAGCGGGGAGGGCACTTTTAGAGCTTAAGGAATGTCTAAAAGATTGATTCGGTAATTCTTCACAGCGTTCATGTAATCTTTGCATATGATCCAAGGTATGGATCAAATTAAGTAGACGCTGTCGCTCCTGGTGATCATTCTTTTCTATGGGTATTTTGTCGATAAATTCCCGTGAAATATCGATATCAGTTTGTAATTCCACCAGTTTAGTAGTCATCGCTAAGGGATCTGTCCGCAACACTCCCACAGTTGCTTGTAATAATGCCATCATTTGCTTTTTTAACGAGTCCAAAGCTAAATCTAATGCTATAGAAGGTTGATTAAGCAGACTTTCATCAAGTTGCTCTGAATTAGTCTCATGGGAAGAGCGAATAAGCTTCTCTATTACCTTTGCAAACAACTTACTAAAGGGTAAAACTATGATAATGCCAAGTAAGTTAAAAGCGGAATGAAAAGTAATTAAAGCGACCTCGGCATTCTCTACAATTGACTGAGTTGTTATGTATTCCCAAGCCATAACAAAGGGTGTTACAAATATTAAGGCACTTACTCCAGTAAACAAATTATAAATAACATGGGAATAGCCAGTGCGTTTGGCAGCAATAGAGGCTCCGGTCGTTGCCATTAATGCGGTAACAGTTGTGCCAATATCCATGCCTATCACCAAGGTGGCCGCCACTTCAAAGTTAATTAAATCAGAATAAAGAGCTGTTAACGCCGCGGCAACGCCAGCACTTGATGATTGAGTTACTAAAGTAAAAAGGATTGCAAAACCCAATACGGTCAATTTTTGCGAGAACGTAGACACCGACAAACCTTCAAAGGCAAAAAATTCCCGTAAAGTAGACATGCTTTCTTGAAGCTCAGTAATTCCAACAAAAATTAGCCCAAAACCTGCAATTGTTAACCCTAAGGCTGCAATATTTGCTTTGGCGAATAGACGAAGCAGTGCGCCTGCAAAAATAAGTGGAAACGCAATGACCCCTAATTTGAGTTTAAAGCCAAATAATAAAACCAACCAGCCAGTGATAGTGGTACCAATATTGGCCCCAAATATTACGCCCAATGAATGGCTAAAGGTCATTAATCCCGCTCTGACAAAGCCAACGGTAGCAACCGTAACCGCACTAGAAGATTGTAGGATTGCGGTACTGATCGCGCCACAAAGAGCGCCAGAGTAGGGGCTTCGGGTGTACTCCATTAAGCGGAAACGGATGAGGTTACCCGCTAGAGATTTTAATCCGTCAGTCATTACAATCATACCGAGCAAAAACAGCCCGATACCGCCTAAAATCTCAGCAATTAGTATCCATTTATCTGTCATTCAATATGTCTGTAATGTGATGCCGAAGCTTAAATCGTAAAGCAATTAATTGTTCAGTTTTTAAAGGTGTAATCATGCAATTTTGTCACAGTAAAGCTGTAATATTTTCAAACATGCAGCTATTAGATTAGTCGAGAAATCGAATTTTTAAACCTATAAAACTATATGGGATAAAAAATATCCCTTTTAAATCAGTCAATTTGCGCCATTTGCCTAGCTATTACCATTTACTAGCGCTAACTGGTCCAGTCTTTGCTCCTTTAACTGTGCAATCAATTAGCGTTTTAACTAACTTCAACTTTAAACGGAGAATTTTATGAACGATGATCAAGTAAAAGGCAATTGGAAAGAATTAAAAGGCAAAGTACAGAAAAATTGGGGAAAAATTACCAATGATGATCTGGATAAAATGGAAGGTACTCGTAAAGAATTAGTTGGCAAAGTTCAACAGTCTTACGGTAAATCCAAAGAAGAAGCCGAAGAGCAAGTCGATAAGTTTTTAAATAGCTAATAGGTCTATTTATAAAACGAGTCACAAAGCAACTTCCGTGACTTATAAGTAAAATATGTGGTCGGCTCATGTTGGCCACATTTTCTGTTACTTATTAATTCGCAAAATCTAACCTCAAATTTTACCCCACAAAAATTGTGTTACTTCGTCCATTCCTAGACAAAGCGGCAACGTGAAATCGTAGTTGTAAAAACCTGGGTGATCGAACTTCATTTCAATAAATAAGATTGGATAATGACCAAGGTTTTTAAATCCAACTAACAAATATTTTTAACGGCATTTTCCCAAATCAATTCTCATTTCCAATTGTTCTAATTTAACCAATAAATCAAACCGTGCTGTACGTGAAATCTGTGCAAGTTTGCGAGAGTTATTGCGAAACCAGACACACAGGGACGCGTAACAAAGATGGTCATTTTTACCTAAATAGCACGAGAAGCCCTCCCATCCACATTAATAGTAATATTCGTATAATGTATATTATGTTAAATTAAATATTATTTTGATAATAAGTACTCACTGTCGCCATACAATGCCGTCAGATTTGAATCTAAGTAACGAAATACAGTTTTATACTCTCTCCCACTATTTTTTAATTTCTATTTTTCAAAAATTATTTGCAGGTAAAACAGCGGAAAGATTAATGGATAGTAAAATAAAGAATGTGTTGTAAGATCCGTTTAATCTAAAAACAAATAACCAACACTTTAGTTTGATCTGCGGTCTCAGATAGAAAAGGTTTTGAAGTTTTTGTTTGAGTCAGAAGTCAACAAATAGCGGAGACTATTATTCGTTTAACTCTTATTTTTGGAAAGTTTAGATCTGTTGAAATAAAGCGTTTTGGATGAGCCGATAATTACATCTGTATCGTTAAATGCTTATTGATTTTCACTCTGTTATTTTGCTTAAAACCCGATGAATTACTTTAATTCGATACTTTGCTTTAGACGTACTTTGAGATTGTTGAATGTGAGAACTTTGTCCAAAATTACGGATTCCAAATACGCTACGAAATATTAGTTTAGACGGACAAATGTCAAACCGGCATGTTTAACTAAACGGTCTATTAGTTCATCACCAAATAATGTGGATGGTGTCCAAAACCCGCCTTTAAGTTTGCTTGACCCCATATCCTGAGCTAAAGCAACGGCCACTTCGCCTAACATTTTACTGGTCGAGCCATAACCCGGATCGCGATCACCGGTTACCTGGGTTTCGATTGTCTTACCGCTTGCTGTTTCCCCAAAAAGTAGGATGTTAAAACAACCCTGTTCTTGCTCTTTAGGGCTTGGGCCTTCACCTGGTTGAGGTAGTTGTTTGGCTGCAAATTCACGTAACATACTGAACTCCATGGCTTTCATGCCTGATGCCATGGCACCACAAGCGACTGCAGATTTTAACCAACCTAGAGTACCACTACCTACCATCACCGCTTCATCATACCGAAAATCTTTGCCCCAAGGTTGCCCTAACAATGCATGACTGCGATGTACAATGCGCGTGTTAATCACAGACATTACAAAAGGTATTAACCAATTACCGCTAGCTTTATGAAATTCAGGGGTAATAACTTGTGGTTGTTTGATTCCATGACGATAATCCAGTGGCGCTATGGAATACGGATTCGCCATTTCCAATGCAACAGATGGATCTTTGCTTTGTTCAGCTATCGCATTTAGCGCACTAGCAACTGTTCCGCCACTGGCACTACCGCGCATGTTTTTAACTAATAATCGTACTCGCGAACAGGTTTCACCAAATGATTCCAGTGCCTGCTGCTGAATAAACCAGACACCTAAATCTGATGGGATCGAATCAAAACCACAACTGTGAACAATTTTGGCCCCAGTTTCCGTAGCTTTCGACTCGTGGGTATCTACCATTCGTCGTATCCACTGCGCTTCGCCGGTCAAATCACAATAATGGGTACCACTTGCAGCACAGGCCGCAACTAGCTCTGAACCGAATATCGCATAAGGCCCTACAGTAGAAACAACCACTTTTGTTTGCGAAACCATAGCATCCAACGCGTCACGATCACTGGCATCGGCTATTACTGTCGGTATCGTCATTTCCCTAAGAGCGAGTTTAAGCTGATTTAGCTTCGATTGATTACGCCCTGCTATAGCCCAGCGTATGCGCCCTGCTCCACTTTTATCACCTTCAACGCCATGTCGATGGAGTAAATGTGCAACAAGTAATTTACCCACAAAACTAGTAGCGCCATAAATAATGAGATCGTAATGAGACTGGGACATAACTATTCCTTGTGGCTGATTTTTATTGCGCTTTTTTGATGCATTCTTTGAATACAGATCTTAAATAGTATTGACTGAAATAACTGTTCTGGTTTTGTAAAAACATCATTAACACTTTATCCAATAAGGCAGTTTATTCAAGTCTAATTCTAAAGTTGCGGTGCAATATTAGACCCTATGAGTTTATGTAAAGGTGTTAATTTATGTTAAAAGGGAAAAGGATTTTTAAAACGGCTATCTGATTTAATTACGATGACTGAAAGCTAATTCAGAGTATATGTCCATTACATAACCTTTATAGCTCATATGCAAACTATCTGCTTTTTGCTGTCAGCTGTATTGGTTAAAACAATGTCTTACAATTAAATAGTAAATAACAAAAAAAGACGTCAGAACTCGTTGTTTTTGACGTCTCTATGACTATGACCAGTACTATTGATCGCTATCTATATGGTTTTTAATACTGGGGATAAAATCTAATCCATGAATGATTTCAATACTCGAATTATCAAAATCATCGCCAACGGGTTGCACTGAACCGCCTAAGCAATTGCTAAGAAAGGCTTCGCTCACAGCATAGAATGATAGATTATTTTCTGGTTTCTGAAATCCGTGACCCTCGTCAGGATATAGTACATAGGTAACCGGAATATCACGCTTTTTCATTGCATTTACAATCTGATCAGACTCCGCTTGCTTGACTCGAGGATCATTCGCTCCTTGCGCAATCAGCAAGGGTTTAACGATTTTGTCGACGTGAGTCAAAGGCGAACGCTCCTGTAACAACGCTAAACCTTGTTCTGTTGTCGGATCTCCAATGGCGTTGTATAAAACTTTCCTAAAGCTTTCCCAGTAAGGAGGAATGGAGTCCATTAAAGTGACTAAATTTGAGGGTCCAACAATATCGACTCCACACTTAAACGCCTCAGGTGTAAAGGTTAATCCCACGAGAGTAGCATAACCGCCATAACTGCCCCCCATGATTGCAACTTGATCGTCACGGGTAATACCATTATCAACAGCCCACTGTTTAGCATCCAATAGATCATTATGCATGGCTGCTGCCCATTGTTTATTGGCTGCATTTATGAAATCTTTTCCAAACCCAGTTGATCCCCGAAAGTTTACCTGTAAAACAGCGTAACCTCGGTTAGTTAACCACTGAACGAGTGAATTGAACCCATACACATCTCGTCCCCAAGGGCCTCCGTGGACCAATAGAATCATATGAACGGGCTGCTCAAGAACGGCATCTTGGTCAGGATCGGCATCTACAGGTACGGAAAGATAGCTAACTAATTCCATATTATCCCGAGATTTAATTTTTACCCCATGCATTGTTGTGAGCGCAAATTCATTGACCTCTGGGCGAGTAACAAAAAGCTCATTCAAAGTACCAAGTTCAGAATCAAATACTTTATATAGCGGTGAACGATTACTATCGTCGGTAAAAACCGTCCAATATTTATTGTTCTGTGATAATGCTAGTACTTGTGAACCACCAGAAATTTGCTGATTAAACTTTTCAATAACTAAATTAAAAGAAGGATCAATTGCAAACCAAACCGGTTTAATGACATCCAGCGCATAAGCAAAAGGCTCATGGCTGATAGGGTTAATTAATACATTAGATACATCAACTTCACTATCAGTTGCTATGACTTTTACTTGGCTTTCGCCCAACTTCATATGCACCAGTGCTAAGGTATTTCGATTTCTGCTGTCTAACAGATAGATGCCTTGATTATCTCCATCAAATCCCAAAATCTGCGTGGTTAGAGCGTCTTCGGCAGGTATGGTGAACCATGGCTGCCACTGATCGTTGAGCTTGTTCAGTACCTGGTATGATCCATCATCCATCGCTTTTGTTGCCAATCGAACATTCAGTTCGTGGTCAATAGTATAAAATGCAAAACCAGGGTTCTGCTCTAATAACTCCCGTTCACCAGTCACTATATTAACGCGATATACATCATGCCATTTAGGATCTCGATCATTCATACCGATAATCGCTATGCCTGGTGTATCTTCACTTTGACCAATAAAATCTCCTCGAACCCCCTCAAAAGGGGTCAAATCTAAGATGTCATTAGTGTTTAAGTCGATACGATAAATATGCCAGTTTTCATCGCCATTCTTATCTTGAATATACATAATATGTTTATTATCTAGCGCCCAAAAATAACTCGGTATCCCTCGCCCAGTATCTTGGGTAATCGGTTTTGCCTTATTAGCTTCATCCCGAGGCCCTAACCAAACGTTCATTACACCGTTTAGAGGCGCTTGGAAACTTATTTTGGTTCCGTCTGGGCTCAATCTACCTTGATATTTACTTGGATTTCCAAATAATGTATCTCTTGGAATAATGGGTGTAGCTTGATCAACTCTGTCTGTTAGTGGTGTTGGTGTCTGAGATGAGCAGCTAATTAGGCTGGCAAGTATGATAGCTGTCAGTAAATAATGCATGTGCTGTCGCATAATATTCCCTATTAGTTTTGGTGTGTAATATGAGGCAACACAACATGAGAAGAACCACTATCCCTAGAATGCCACCCACTGAATATAGCACAAATTTTATACAACAAAACTTCATCAAAGAATATGCCCTATCCTATTACACCCTATGATAGTATTTGCAGGAAATATTTGATAAACAAACTAATGTAACGGTAGATCTAATCTCGCTTTTAGTCGTAATAACATTTATCTGCTGCGTACATTCATCATCAATTCAGGAAACGCTTGTTAGTGACAGCAAAAAAGACATCCCGTTATTTACTCAATGGCTTTCTTCCTCGGCTAGTTTTGCTGACATTCGTAATTTTTCTATGTGGATTCTTATTTAGAAATAGCTTGGTTATTTGGTTGAGTGATTTCTGGTTAGCTGAAGATACATCAATTACCTGTTTGGACTTCGACTTGGGTACAACCCCCTTTATTAATATCCATTCAATGTGTATCGAGTCTGCTGATGTGGAAATTAACCTTCAACAGGCAAAGTATTTTATTGGACCGAGTTTATTCGCAAAAGCTAGCTACCTGAACCAAGCCAGTGTGAAAATTGACAGCCTTTCTGTGTCCCATAAACAAAACCTACAAACTTTAACTCCTAAGCCAACTCAAAATAATGACCTACAAGAGTTGTGGGCACTTCCAGAGATGTTGCCATTAATAACTATTGAGCAAATTCGTGTTGACTCATATCTTATGGAACAACCTTTACACATTCGTATTTTTCAACCCAATCGTTCTGAATTAGCCATTCGGGGAGATGTAGAAGCAGACCTGTTTGTCACTAAACATCAAGGTAAAGGCATAATTAGTGGGGATTTAATATGGTCTGCTAATCTATTTTTGTCGCAAAGTAAGCAACTTGAGAGTTTCATCCAACCTTACCAAGACTATTTTACTAATTGGCAATCTATGCTGGATACTCCAATTCATAGCAATTTTGAATTCACAGGCTCAGAGCTTAACAGTCAGCATGAGATTACCCTCAACAATGTCATAACCTTTGAAGACTGTAAGATCCCAGTGCAACTCGATGGTGAAATTAAAGGAAGTCTGCTAATTACACCTTTGGCGGTGCAAGTCGATCTTAGTCAATTAAAACCCCAATTTTCCATAAAACAATGTCCTCAAGCAGACGTGGTTACTCAACTGCTAAAACTAGACGCTTGGTCAATAGATATCCCTAAAATCAACACGGCTACTGCCACAAATATAGGCATTCCAGAGATAAATCTCATCTCCAGTTCATTACAAAATCCGTTGAAACTGACATTAAAGGATATTGAATTAAACACGCAAATGGATGCCAAGTTAGACTATCAAATCACACTTCAGACTGAAGCCACTGAGCTTTTCGTTGACCAACAACTCATTGCTGCGGAATTGAATGTTGCAGCCTCAGGGAAGATGCAAAAACAAGCTGAGAAGATCCAGGTTAGCGGCACCAACGTCTTAGAAATATCCAAATTAAACACGGATTTGGCTACAATGGATACCGCTACTAGCCAACTTGATTTCAACTTAGTGAAAGAAGCAAATACGCCTTGGAAAGCGAATGCTAAGGGGAAAGTTGAGGCTAGCGATATAGTAAAAAGCCCATTAACAATCAGTTTAGTTACCAGTGACTTTACAGTCGATG
>NZ_JBDWYG010000026.1:0-1218 GCF_039982535.1 Aliiglaciecola sp. | reverse complement strand
GAATGCTTACACTGGTCAATTGCTTATTCCTAAAGGCATCATTCCCAATACTGGTAACGGTATAGGTATTGCCACTATTAGTGACTGTATTGGGGATGGTAACAGCTCCGGTATTTGTAGTGCTTATTGCTTCTACGGTATAGGGATCGATGGGTGATGTAACAATGTATTCAATACCATCTTGTGTAGTAAAAAATGATGAAGTAGATTTAAACCCTGTCCATCCTGCTTCTTTATAAGCGGCCTCGGTACCATTGGGAACGAGCAGATCTATATCCCCACGATTAGTAAAGCTATTTGAACCAAGGCTTGGAGGCGATGTAGCATGTACCGTTACACTGGTCAAATTGTTATTATAAAAAGCAAAATTCCTAATAGTCTCAACACTATTACCTATGGTTACACTGGTCAAATTGTTATTATAAAAAGCAGATACTCCAATACTGGTCACGCTGTTGGGAATGGTTACACTGGTCAATTGGCTATTCCTAAAAGCATCATCCGCAATCGTCTCAACACTATTACCTATGGTTACACTGGTCAATTGATTATCATTAAAAGCAGAATCCCCAATCGTCTCAACACTATTACCTATGGTTACACTGGTCAATTGATTATTCCTAAAGGCATCATTCCCAATACTGGTAACGGTATAGGTATTGCCACTATTAGTGACTGTATTGGGTATAGTTACAGCTGTATCATTTCCTGTATAGCCCGTGGCCGATACCTCACTACCGGATATGGTGTACGCTATTCCGTTTGTTGCGGTAAAATCCTGCCCATAGGAGTTTGTGCCAAACAGGGCCAACAACAGGGCGGGCAAAAATTGTAGGAGTAGTTTTGTTTTCATCTGCCAAGAATGTTTTTAAATCAAAATTGATTGACAAACAATACTAGAACATGTGCCCAATCTGGTCTAAAAAAAGTGCTGAATCCTGTTAAATCAGGGACGAAAAGGGGAGTTTGGGGGATGTTGCCCTCCTTCGACCTACGGTTGACAGTTTTCAGTTTACAATGAACAATTAGCAGTTATCAATGTTCCATTTTCTGCAATCAGTTGGCAGTTGGCAAGAATTGATTGTCTGTTTTCGATACATTTTTGCTATCGCAAAAACACTCAAACTGACGTAATTTTACTCATAGCTCAAGATGGCATTCCTCTGGATTGCAATCCGTGAAATTCGCGTCAACCTGGAAATGACGGTGGGATGGATT
>NZ_JBDWYG010000025.1:0-177437 GCF_039982535.1 Aliiglaciecola sp. | reverse complement strand
CGCCTGAACTTCAGCTTGAGTATCAGCATCGGCTCCATTTACCGAATCCAGCTTGGCATTAACGGCAGTTAGATTATCGTCAGTGACACCTGTGATCCCTGCAGTTGCATAGTCATCTACCGACGGTGCAGGGTTGGTATTATCTTCTGCATAAGCGGCGATTTTACTTAAAGCAGCATCAGTAGCCGCCTGTGCTGCCTCAGCTTCTGCTTGCTCTTGGGCTTGTTGGTCAACTAACGCCTGAACTTCAGCTTGAGTATCAGCATCGGCTCCATTTACCGAATCCAGCTTGGCATTAACGGCGTCCAAGTTATCGTCGGTGACACCTGTGATCCCTGCAGTTGCATAATCATCTACCGACGGTGCAGGGTTGGTATTATCTTCTGCATACGCAGCGATCTTATCTTGTGCTGCATCAGTGGCTGCTTGTGCTGCCTCAGCTTCAGCTTGTTGCGCTTCTGTAATGGCTTGCTCTTGAGCTTGTTGGTCAACTAAGGCTTGAACTTCTGCTTGGGTATCAGCATCAGCTCCATTTACCGAATCCAGTTTGGCATTAATGGCAACTAGGTTGTCATCAGTGACACCTGTTACCCCTGCAGTAGCATAGTCATCTACCGACGGTGCAGGGTTAGTATTATCTTCTGCATAAGCCGCGATTTTACTTAAGGCCGCATTTGTCGCAGCGAGTGCAGCCTCAGCCTCAGCTTGCTCTTGGGCTTGTTGCTCAACTAAGGCCTGAACTTCAGCTTGGGTATCTGCATCTGCTGCAGTTACCGAATCCAGCTTGGCGTTAACTGCTTCCAAGTTATCGTCGGTGACACCTGTGATCCCGGCAGTAGCATAGTCATCTACCGACGGTGCAGGATTAGTATTATCTTCTGCATAAGCGGCGATCTTATCTTGAGCCGCATCAGTAGCTGCTTGTGCTGCCTCAGCTTCAGCTTGTTCTTGAGCTTGTTGGTCAACTAAGGCCTGAACTTCAGCTTGAGTATCAGCATCGGCTCCATTTACCGAATCCAGCTTGGCATTAACGGCAGTTAGATTATCGTCAGTGACACCTGTGATACCGGCAGTTGCATAGTCATCTACCGACGGTGCAGGGTTGGTGTTATCTTCTGCATACGCAGCGATTTTACTTAAAGCAGCATCAGTAGCCGCCTGTGCTGCCTCAGCTTCTGCTTGCTCTTGGGCTTGTTGGTCAACTAACGCCTGAACTTCAGCTTGAGTATCAGCATCGACTCCATCCACAGAATCTAGTTTAGCGTTAACTGCTTCCAAGTTATCGCCAGTCACACCTGTGATACCGGCAGTAGCATAGTCCTCTACCGACGGCGCTGGGTTGGTGTTGTCTTCTGCATAAGCAGCGATTTTATCTTGTGCCGCATTTGTAGCGGCGAGGGCAGCTTCGGCCTCTGCTTGTTCTTGGGCTTGTAGCTCAACTAACGCCTGAACTTCTGCTTGAGTATCTGCATCGACTCCATCCACAGAATCTAGTTTAGCGTTAACGGCTTCCAGATTATCGTCGGTGACACCGGTCACCCCTGCAGTAGCATAGTCATCTACCGACGGTGCAGGGTTGGCGTTATCTTCTGCATAAGCGGCGATTTTACTTAAAGCAGCATCGGTGGCCGCTTGTTGCGCTTCGGCCTCTGCTTGCTCTTGAGCTTGTTGGTCAACTAACGCCTGAACTTCAGCTTGAGTATCTGCATCGACTCCATTTACCGAGTCTACTTTAGCGTTAACTGCTTCCAAGTTATCGTCGGTGACACCTGTGATCCCGGCAGTTGCATAGTCATCTACTGACGGTGCAGGATTAGTATTATCTTCTGCATAAGCAGCGATTTTATCTTGTGCCGCTTCAGTGGCTGCTTGTGCTGCCTCAGCTTCTGCTTGTTGCGCTTCTGTAATGGCTTGCTCTTGGGCTTGTTGCTCAACTAAGGCCTGAATTTCTGCGTGAGTATCAGCATCTGCTGCATTTACCGAATCCAGTTTGGCGTTAACGGCTTCCAAGTTATCGTCGGTCACACCTGTGATCCCTGCAGTTGCATAGTCATCTACCGACGGTGCAGGGTTGGTATTATCTTCAGCATAAGCAGCGATCTTACCTAGAGCTGCATCGGTAGCAGCTTGTGCCGCGTTTGTATTTTGTTGCTCTGTCTCTGAATCAGTTTGTTCTGCATCTGTCACCGGTTGTTCCGGTTCTACTACTGGCTGTTCAGTTTCTGCATCCACTTGTTCTGCGTCAGTATTGGGTTGCTGCGTTTCTGAGTCAGTTTGTTCAGCATCTGTCACCGGTTGTTCCGGTTCTACTACTGGCTGTTCCGTTTCCGTATCTACTTGTTCTGCGTCAGTATTGGGCTGCTGTGTTTCTGAATCAGTTTGTTCTGCATCTGTCACCGGTTGTTCTGGTTCTACTACTGGCTGTTCAGATTCTAGATCTACTTGCTCAGAGCCAGTATTGGGCTGCTGCGTTTCTGAGTCAGTTTGTTCTGCATCTGTCACCGGTTGCTCTGGTTCTGCTACTGGCTGTTCAGTTTCTGCATCCACTTGTTCTGCGTCAGTATTGGGCTGCTGCGTTTCTGAGTCAGTTTGTTCGGCACCTGTTACCGGCTGCTCTGGTTCTGCTACTGGCTGTTCAGTCTCTGAATCAGATTGCTCTGCGTCAGTAATTGGCTGCTGTGTTTCTGAATCAGATTGCTCCGCGTCAGTATTGGGTTGCTGCGTCTCTGAGTCAGTTTGCTCTGCATCTGTCACCGGTTGCTCTGGTTCTGCTACTGGCTGTTCAGTCTCTGAATCAGATTGCTCCGCGTCAGTAATTGGCTGCTGTGTTTCTGAGTCAGTTTGTTCAGCATCTGTCACCGGTTGTTCTGGTTCTGCAACAGGCTGTTCAGATTCTGGATCTACTTGTTCTGCATCAGTGTTGGGTTGCTGCGTCTCTGAGTCAGTTTGTTCAGCATCGGTCACCGGTTGTTCTGGTTCTGCTACTGGCTGTTCAGTCTCTGAACCTACTTGTTCCGCGTCAGTATTGGGTTGCTGAGTTTCTGAGTCAGTTTGCTCTGCATCTGTCACCGGTTGCTCTGTTTCTACTACAGACTGTTCCGTTTCCGTATCTACTTGTTCTGCGTCAGTATTGGGCTGCTGTGTTTCTGAATCAGTTTGTTCGGCATCTGTTACCGATTGCTCTGGTTCTGCTACTGGCTGTTCAGTCTCTGTATCAACTTGATTTGCTTCTGCATCTGACTGCTCGGTTTCTGTATCCGTTTGCTCAGCATCTGCATTTGTTTGTTCTGCTTCTGAATCTGATTGATCAGTCTCTGTATCAACTTGATTTGCTTCTGCATCTGACTGCTCGGTTTCTGTATCCGTTTGTTCAGCATCTACATTTGTTTGTTCTGCGTCTGAATCTGCTTGATCGGTCTCGGTATCAACCTGATTTGCTTCTGCATCTGATTGCTCGGTTTCTTTATCCGTTTGCTCAGCATCTGCATTTGTTTGTTCTGTGTCTGTATCTGCTTGGTCAGTCTCTGTACCAACTTGATTCCCTTCTACATCTGACTGCTCGGTTTCTGTATCCGTTTGTTCAGCATCTGCATTTGTTTGTTTTGCGTCTGAATCTGTATCTGCTTGATCGGTCTCTGTATCAACTTGATTTGCTTCTACATCTGACTGTTTAGTTTCTGTATCCGTTTGTTCAGCATCTGCATTTGTTTGTTCTGCGTCTGAATCCGCTTGATCGGTCTCTGTATCAACTTGATTTGCTTCTGCATCTGACTGCTCGGTTTCTGTATCCGTTTGTTCAGCATCTACATTTGTTTGTTCTGCGTCTGAATCCGCTTGATCGGTCTCGGTATCAACCTGATTTGCTTCTGCATCTGACTGCTCGGTTTCTGTATCCGTTTGCTCAGCATCTGCATTTGTTTGTTCTGCGTCTGAATCTGATTGATCGGTCTCAGTATCAACTTGGTTCGCTTCTGCATCTGACTGCTCGGTTTCTGAATCCGTTTGCTCAGCATCTGCATTTGTTTGTTCTGCGTCTGAATCTACTTGCTCTTGCTGGTCAACTAGGGCCTGGACTTCAACTTGGGTATCGGCGTCCACCTCGCTAACAGATTCCACCTTGGCATTGACGGCGGCCAGATTATCTTCGGTCACCCTAGTTATGCCCGCGGTGATATAATCTTCTAATGTTGGGACTGGGTTGCTGCTGTCTTCGGCAAAGGCAGCGATTTTAGCTAGCGCAGCATCAGTTGGCAGTACTTCACTAACTACATCATCCAAATCCTGATCAAAAGTGGTGGTTTCGACCTGATAGTTACCATCAGACCCATTACTATCTATTTTTGCATTTAAACCTGCCAGTGCCACTAGCGAAGCTAGCCCTAATGCAGCCGCATCGGAGCTAGATTCTGCAAAGGCCGCTGCGCACATAAGCTGATCTGAATTATCATCAACAGATTCAAGTAAAAACTCTATGACTCCTTCATCCGTCTCAGCGTCTAAATTAAGTTGCAAAAACTGTTCAGAAGATAACTGATTGCCAAAATAAATGGTTTGCAGTTGCTCTGGATTCAAAAAGAAATTTTCAATTATTATCTCATGGTTATTAGAAGTGCTTATAAGGAGGTCTAGGTCTTGTCGAACCACACTTACGACATCACATGCTTGCATGTCGATTATTATTTTTTCGCTTTTAGGTACATCAACCAGTGTGGTTGAGTCTTCTAGGTTTAGTGCAATAAACGATTGGTTACTTGTGTCTTGCATTTTTTGATCTCCAAACATCTTAATAGAGTTATTTAAATCGTCATAAATATTCAGAAACTGTTTTAAACTTAAATAAGTCACTTATATAAAGTGTTAGGGCTCAATAAATATTTACGCATTATTCGAATTAACTCAGATAACGCAAAAGATGCGCCAACCGCGGTATTGGTTATTTTTATATTAATATCAGTGGGTTAAGTAATTTCTTGGAGAGGGAGTTTAAACTTGATTCGCATTTTGCAATTCATATTGCTTTGAATTGCAAAATGCGCTGACGTTATATGAAGAAATTAAAGTAATTGATTATCTTATGGTTAAACTAATTACTGCCTTCACCTTGGGGTTGTGTGGAATACCATTGGTCGCCTTCTGTTCTGCCACCTGCTGCAGGTAAATTAATCTGAAAGGGCGGGGTAAAGGGTTCTAGAGCATTTTGATTAGGATCGTTGATATTGGCCACTGATACTGCTTTTTTGAGATTTAAGCCAGCGCACAAGGCGTTGCCGCCAACCCCCAAACCCAGAGCTGATGTTTCTGTAAATTCAGAACCGATTGGGCAACATTGACCGTCTAAGCCTAGACTATCAACTAATCCACCGGAAACCTGATAATATCCAGATGGACATGCACAGCTACCATTATTGGAACCACAAGCGGCATCACAACGCGCTGCGATGGGAGCACCTAGCGCGCCGATTGGATCATTCGATGAGCAGGTTAAAGGTGGTTGTCCTGCATCCAAAGGTAGATTAACGGGGGATTCACAGGGCTCACCTGTCACTACCTTTTGAGAAACATAACGAGAGCCGATGGGAGAACCTATCCCACCAATTAGCTCTGGCATGGGACAGACTTCTAAGGTTTGTTTATACAAAAAGCCGGGAATACCGTTGGGCGAACGACCAATTGCATAGTTAGGCCCACCTTGTAAGGCTTGGAAGTAACTAACAGCGCCGGTATTGGGTAAGCGACTCACACCACTATTGTCTAGTGATTCACTACTTACTGGTTTAATACAGGGATCTCCCTGGCAATTTAATTGGGTATAATAGATAGGCTCGCGACTGGTAAACCTATCATCACGTACACCTATTAATGCTCGATAATTTTGTGCAGGTTCCGTAGCGGTGCGATCTATGTAGAATAATTGAGGTGCATCATGTTCATCTAGGTTAACGACTTCTCCCATGACGGTGCCATTGCTATCGGCGACTACTATCGTATTGTCGAGTTGCTTTATTTTTTGTTTATACAAAGCGTCACGTACAGCCACTATGCCTACAAAACTTCCAATAACTAATATTGTCACTAGCAGGATGAGTTCTATTGTTAATACAAAACCTTGCTGCGTTTTTAAACATGATTGAATAGGTAAGTTATTATTCAAGTTGGACTTGTTCATGCTATTCCCTTTTGGCTGATACTTTATATTATGATTAACAGGGGCAAGTGACTACTACAATAATTCTCCAAGCAACGAAATTATATCACTTATCTGCTGCCCTGCTGGGAAAAATACTAAGACGAAAAACATCGGAAAACAGACCATGGCCATTGGGAATGTTGACTCCAATGCTTTGCGGTTTATTCTGCGTGTTAGTTGTTGCTCTTGTTGCAAGCGTAAAAAATCCGCTAAGGACTGCAGTCCGTCAATGACTGGACTACCGACATTAACACCAGCCTTAATTATGACCGCCAATTTATTCAGCGATGAAACCCCAGTGCGAATAGACAACTTATCGAAGGCGTCGGCTCGATCTCTACCCGCATCTAGTTCATAAGCAATTAACTCTAATTCAGCAGATAATGGGTTGTCTTTGTTTAATCCAAATTGAGCCGCTTTATGAAACGCATTGCTTACTGATAAACCGGATTTTAAAAACACAATTAACAGATTAGTAAAAAATAAAAGTGATAAATTTATTTGATTGCGACGGTTATTACGTCTAATTAACAAGATTACATCCAATAGAAAAAAACCAACAATACTGCCGCCTACTGCCATTAGTGTATCTGCAAAAAATTCGATAATTAGAAAGACGGCTACCACCGCTATGACCCATTTTACAGCCCAATACCACAACCAGTATTGAGTAGGTTGCACACCACACTGACGAATCAGTTTGTGAGGATATATAAAATAGCGCTTTGGTTTATTGGTTAGACTATCTTCGATAAGGATTTTGTCTTGTTTCACAACTTGTACAAATAGAAACAGAGACACACATAGCATCAATATAAAAATTAAGTCGACGGTACTAATAATACTCATTGTTCTACCCTCCCAATGCGACGTAACCACAAGTAACCAGTAAATTGTAGAAATAGCGCAGCACCTAAGTAGGTGGGCCCTGATGGATGTTGCAATAAGGCGTCAAACCAGTCAGGTTGCTGCCATAGTAGAATAGGGATTAATAAATAGGGTAAAACACCACACAACATGGCAGCATACCGGGTTCCTGAGAGGTGCGTATCTATCTGCAATTGATGACGCTGTCTATCCCTTATGATTTGATTAACTGAATTCAACATAAAGGTTAAATCACTGCCAGACTGGTAACGGGCGATAATCACCTGAGCAAACAAGCGTGTCGCTACACAGTTATATTTTGAGTTTAGGCGAAAAACGGCTTGTTTTGGATTGCACCCCATATTCAATCTATCTAACATCTCCATTAATTCGACTTTTACTTGCCCCTTGCCGGATTGAGCGGCCATTAAAATAGCTTGGTGTTGGGATTGTCCACTACTTAATGCCGCCTTCATCATATCTAGGGCTTCGGCTAAGCCTTTTTCTATTTTTTTGATTTTCCATTTTGCGGCATCGCTAATGCTGTTAAAGCAGAATACTGTTACCGCCATGGCAGCGATGCTAGCGACGGAGATATGGCCTGGGAACGCCTCTAATAACAACATAAATATAGATGTGGCGATAATCAATATACCAAGAATTACCAACCAAGCAGGCAGATTCAGGTTGAGGGTTTTCAACCAACTGGTAAGGGCCATTTTAGACCTCGTTTTTACGGTTGGCTTGGTTAAGCTTTCTTTTTCAGCATTTTTGCTTCTAAATCCACTGACAACCAGATAAAGCATCAATGAAATACATAGACTTAAGCCAATTAATTCTGCAGTTAACATGGGGATTCTACCTGTAACAAGCGATTAAATTGCTCACTGGTGTAACCTTTGGCTTCCACTTTGCTCGCCAATTCTGTGTGTTGACCGGTGGAGATGTGTTGCCCTTTAATTGTGTCTTGCTGAAAGCTTTTGTGGTGACGAAAGGTAAACAACTCGCGAATTTCGTTATGATCATCATGACGTACTAGTTCGCAGATACTCACAATCCGTCGACTGCCATCACGAAAGCGCATAACTTGCACTATCAATTGCACGGATGCGGCAATCATTTGTCTAATTGCATCTCTAGAAAATCCACTGTCTCCCATTAATGCCAATGTTTCCATACGACTAATGACGTCTTTAGGGCCGTTGGCATGCAAAGTGGTTAAACTGCCATCATGACCAACATTCATGGCCTGGAGCATATCTAAAACCTCTATTCCACGCACTTCACCCACGACGATACGGTCAGCACGCATTCGCAGGGCATTTCGGACTAAATCGCTTAAACTTACTGCACCGTAACCTTCGCTATTCACATGTCTTGATTCTAAAGGGATTACATGTGGATGATTAAGATCTAATTCAGCGGTTTCTTCTACGGTAACAATACGCTCGGTAGCGGGAATAAAGCCGGAAATTACGTTCAGTAAGGTGGTTTTACCGGCACCTGCACTACCTGCAATCACTATGTTTATTCCTGCAGAAACAGCAAGTTGCAGAAAATCCAACATGTTTTGATTCAAAAAACCGCTAGATACTAGTTGTTTGGCAGTTAACTTTTCTGAATGAAACCGTCGAATCGAGACGATAGGGCCGGATTCACATAGAGGAGGAATAATTGCGTGTAACCGACTGCCGTCTGGTAGGCGAGCGTCAACCATAGGCTGGCGAGCATCTAATTGACGCCCTTGCGCGCCAATTATACGATCTAGGAAGCGGCGTAAATGACTGTCGTTATCAAATTGAAGGTCGGTGCGAGTTAAACGGCCATGTTTGTCTACCCAAATTTCATCCGGTCCATTGATCAGAATGTCGGTGATCCCTTCTTCTGTCATCAAGCCAGAAATAGGCCCTAGACCACTGAGCTCTTGTATGATTTGCTGACGTAAATGCGTTTTTTCATGCACCTTAAGTGAAGGGGTTAACTTGGGACTTATGTCGACGAGTAAATCTTCTAAGCGTTGTTCGAGCACTTGCGGATCTTTTAAAAGATGAATACCTTCTTCTTCCATGCCATCAATTAGACGGTTATGAAGAAAACGGCGCAATTCGCGAAAACGACCTGTTTCTAATTTCTGATTATTTCGCACTTCGAAAAAAGGGATAGTTAATTCACTCATGTTGTCTCCCAGCTAATATTTGTGGATTAGCCTAGTTAAAAACCCTAACACTTGAACGTTGCACTCCAGCGACCATCTCTACTTGGCGGAAACGCTGTTTAGGATCGATATTATATTGAGTACCTTTTTCCATATCGTAGGCACTGTGAAAAATCATCGCCACGCTATCAGCAGAACTAATACTGGCAAGGGGATACACATCTGAAGGGCGTATTGCCACTACTAATGAAACACCCGTCTGGCTTTGCGCCTTTTTATCTTTGGGCAGCAACATAGTTTTAAGACCCTTTTCTTCAGTTTTGGCGGCGGCTGGGTGATTAATCCCAATTAGCTGAACATCACGGGCGACAGTTCTTACCCCTCCACGACCTTTTACGACCACATCAAAACGGTCACCATCACCTAACTGGTTATAAGGCAATCCCTTTTGGATATGGGTTAAGGTATACAGCACTCGGCCTGGTGGAATTGCGTGTGACAGAGATTTTTTCTCTGCTTGTTTTAAATCACCGGCAAAGATAGTACTACCAGCAGTTTTGTTGACCTGTAGTGTTTTTCCCATCAATTGACGGGGATTTTGTATAGTGCCATTTATTGCAGTTTGATCTATACGTTGTTGTTTGAGGAGCTCTGTCGTAATAGTTTGACCGGCAGACATATCAGCACTGATGATCCAGGCTGTTGCTGTATTCAGCTTGTCGTACTGACGTACACCAAGAACTGAAGCAAGCATGCCTGAGACAGCAAAAAGGAGCATTGCACCTGTTGCACTACCTGTTAATTTACTTTTCATATATCACCTCATGCATTGATTATCGAGCTGGCTTAATAGACAGGGACACCTTAAAAGATGCCTCTGTCTGTAAAGGATATTTCATTACGGATTTAAGCTACCTGCATTACTAGACGAGTTTGCACCAGCGCTTGGTGTGCCACTGATTGCCGCAGCTGTTTCTGCAAAGTCAGTCGCAACAAATTGGAAAGTAACGCCATCACCGGCATTAACATCAACGGCATCAATATAGCCAGAACCACTAATTTCAGCAGTACCTTCCGCATTTTTGATACCATCGTAAGCATAGCTTTGGTCTAGTGAACCAATTGCTTCTGCTACATCTTCCATTTCTGCAGTAACGGCATCACGCATAGTCGTAAGACCTACCACAAGACCAACTACTACAGTGGTCGACAACAACAGTAATTCTGACGTCATCACAAAACCACCTTGCTTTTTATTCATTGCTTTTTTGTTGTTAACTAATTTCATAATATTTACCTTTGTTTAAAAAATTTAATTTAATTACACCCAATCGGTTCGTGTTGATTAAGTATGTTGTAGATATTGCGAAGCTTGTGCCAGAAGCCGTAAATTCTAAAATTAAATTATAAAATAGAATAAAAACAATGATTTACGCTTATTTGGTGGGTTGGTGTAGAACAGTATCTAATTGCGAGTTGCAAGCCTTTTACATTCTGATTTGCATTTTGCAAATCAAATATGCTTTTCAAATGGGTTTTTAATTAGACGTTTAGTAATCCATGTTGGAGTGTAAGCTCGCTAGGTCATACCCAATAAAAAAAGCCGCGTTGTTGAGCTATCAACAACGCGGCTTTTTAGCCAAAGAAATGCAACTAGGATGGATTAAAAAGCTTAGCAGATGGTTTTACATAACAATCTAAATGTTCTCCCAGCAGAAGTATTTTTGCGTAGATTGTTCTATTGCTGGGATCATCTTCTAAAACTTGGGTGTACTCTCTACATGCCTTGTACCATTGCTCCTGAGCTTCATATATGATTCCACGGTGATAACTAATGCGCCAATTGGGCGGCATTAGACGCTCAGCAATTTTAATTGACTGCAGTGCCTCGGTATATTTGCCCTCTATGTAATAGTAGGATGCTTGCATTTCGTATAAGTAGGGGTTATCTGGTGTAATGCTAAGTTGTTTGCTCACAACGGAGCGGGCCAAGGTGAGATTACCTTCTTCCATGGCAATACGACTACGCAAAACCGCTGCAGCTGGAAATGCGCCGCGCTTTGATAACAAGTTATCGAGCATTTGTTGGCTATTGGCAGTGTTGCCCACTTCAAATTCTACCAAGGCTGTGGCCATCATAATTCGTTTATTGTTTGGGTATTGCACGTTAAGTGCATTCAAATCAGAAGCTAGTCCATAACAATCCGAGATCGGTTTTGAACTATCGTGACAGTTTAGGTTTAATGCTAATTCAGGCTCAAAAATCTGTTCGCTTTGGGTTGATTTTTTGCAATCCTCTAATGCCGCACGTTGAATTCTACAAGCTGAATTGGTGTTTGGTCCTGCCACTGATTTGATGCTACACACCTTGGCCTGTTGTTGCTCCAACATACACTTAGGCGGAGGTGGAGCAACTTTCGCATACTTAAACAAAACCTCATCTAAGTGCTTAGTTGGTGCATAAACCTTTGTCGGGCTCGGTTGGCTGGCGCAGCCTGTCATTAACAGGCCCGCCACAAATGTACTGATTAATAAAAGAGATTGCTTATTCATTGTCCTGGGCCTTGTGTAATGGATAAAATGCTTGATGATTATTAAATACGGCTTGTTGCATAAGCCCTTCTGAACTGGGGAATTGCCATTGATTAACCTCATGCACCAGCTCCCTTACTATCGTCGGTGTCACAATAATGAACAGCTCACGTTCATTGTCGGCTTCGGCACTCGATTCGGTCAATTTACCTAATAAAGGCACATTATTAACGCCGGGTACAAAATCTCGGTTGTCGTTAATATCACGACTGACTAATCCACCAATTACCATTGGCTGACCGTCACGTAACCGAGTGGATGTGCTAATACTTCTGACATTAAATGCAGATGTATTTAAACCACTCCCGGTACTAGAAGATATTTCTTGGGTTAATAAGGTGTCAGGTGTTGAAATAGTTGGGTTGAGATCAAGAGTAATACGATCATTCTCATCCACCATGGCTCGAACTTGCAGTTGTACACCAAAAGATTTAAAAGTCGTTCCACTAAAAATGCCTGATGTATTCGTGCCCACTTGGTCGTCACTTGCGATTCCACTTGGGGCAAAAGCGGTTGGAACTGGGACTTCACCACCGGCTGAAAATACCGCGGATTCACCAGCCAATACAGTTAGCGTTGGGCGTGATAAGGTTTTCGAAATGCCGTCTTGTTCCAATAATGAGAATAATAAATCAAAGGCAAAATCTTTGGTTGCTACTTGTAGGTTATTTACCAGTGAACCACCCAATACCTGTAACGCATTATCTATTTTTGATGCTGTGCCGGCAGTGGCTCCTTCAAGGCCAAA
Organism: Aliiglaciecola sp.; assembly: GCF_039982535.1. Lineage (NCBI taxonomy): Bacteria > Pseudomonadati > Pseudomonadota > Gammaproteobacteria > Alteromonadales > Alteromonadaceae > Aliiglaciecola > Aliiglaciecola sp. The sequence goes on along the minus strand of NZ_JBDWYG010000025.1, from coordinate 164,888 downwards.
GTTGCCGTCCGTTTTGTTATAGCCGTTTGTTAGTACCGAAAAATCTGGACGCCACTGTTTAAGACGACGGCGATTAACTTCATACATTTGCACCGATACTCGAACCAGGGGTAAATCTCTAACTTCGATAACTGATAATAATTTACCACCTGCAACTGAAAGCAGTTTTGCTCGACCAATATTAGAGCCAATATTATTTTCGGCATTGCTTGTTCCGGAATTTACCCCTAAACCACTCAAGCCAGCCAGACCCGTCACGGCATTGCTTTTCTTGTTGTCCATCAAGCCGCCAGATTCATTTGCTAGAATAGAGATGATAGCTTGTTTAGACTTTTCATTGTTTTCACCGGTAACTAAACGGGAAGCAACAGTTAATACGCGTACTAATTCAACTTGGTTATCTACATATCCCTTAAGCAATAAGGTATCTTGGTTGGCATCGGGTATATCGCCATGTTGGACACGTGTAACCGAAACTGACTCACCGCCTACTAAATCAATGGTGTTTTTTACTCTTGTAACAATGTCTTCAGGTAAGGTTTCTACTGAAATGAGATTAATAATGGCTGCAGGTTTAGTCTTTTTGCGTAATAGAGGCTGAGCTTGTTGATCTTTCATACGGAATTGACTGACCATGTCAGCTAATGCTGAGGACTGCAATAATAGATTGTCATTATCACCGCCCTGACCTGCATCTAAATAATTACGAGCTGCAGCTTCAGCTGCTAGTCTATATTTAACCGTCGGAACCATCCCGCGCAGTACCAACGCATCGCGGTCTGGTGCTAGCGTCATGGTAATATTAGGGTGAATATCATTAATAGCATGATGCAGTACACTTAAGTCTGAGGTAACGGTGAACAAAAAGGTTTCTGAGGTTTTGTCAGAATACCAAACCATAACACTTGTGCGACCGACTTTTTTGGCCAGCGCTAAAGCTTCATTTTTACTTAACACTTCTACTTGTAAGGTTTCTTCCTGACCCACAGCAATGCGTTCTAATGGTTTACTGAAAACTAGCCGAGTGTGAGTCCACTGCACTAACTCCCGAGTATCTTTTGATTTTACACTGTCCGCGGTTTCTACAAATTCTAGTCCACCGGCGGTGGCCTTTGATATTGAAACAAACCAAATAAGGCTAATTAGTATTGTCGTTAAAATTTTCATGCTGCTCTCCTATTTCTTGCGTACTCAAAAGCCTTTAAATGGTTTCTGGAACAAGTTGACTCCTATAGCGCAACATTCAGACCAATAGCTGTTACTAGCGGGTGATATAAATTAAAAATCATATTTAACAGTATGTTAGGAGGAGTTTGTGGTTGGGGAGATAGCATGCTAATTGTATTTTAGGTGCCCAAGGAAGTTCTGATTTTCAAATTGATTTGCATTTTGCAACGCGGTTTCTTCTTTGCAAATGCCATGTTCCATTAAGTAGACCGCAATAGTGCTATTCTTGGGATATTAGGCAAAGGGATAAGACACATAGTGCTTTCTTCGGTGCTTCTACTTACTATTTTTATAGTTAAAGCTATTATTAGGTTTGTTCGCCACGCCATTGGATTAGGAAACTTTCCAACACCTGTTTAGTGATAGGTTTTACAATATGGTGGGTTATACCTTTGTCATACAGAGAGTTAACGGAATCAGAATCTGTGATACCAGTAAGGGAAACTTTAGTCGCTAATTGATTTTGATTGTTACCGTCACGCAATTGCATAGCGACATCACTGCCATTCATTCCAGGCATTTTTTCATCTAAAAAGAGCAAATCAAAAGGTTGTTTACTCGCAAGTTCAAGGGCTTCAACCCCATCACTCGCTCCGCAGACGTTGCAATCAAGTTGCTCAAGCATAATCATCGTCGCCATTTTACTTGGTTTACTGTCGTCAGCGACCAATACTCTTAGTTTTCTTAACGGTTTCATTTCTGCCAAAATAAATTACTTCCTTGGGTTGATTTGTTGTTATGAAAATCTGTTCTTGAACTCATTGATTAACATGAAGCCCCCAAAATAATATTGAAACAAGCTACATTGCAATGAATAAAGCATATCAAAGCTCATTTTAAAACGAAGTTGCTTAAAGCACTGTGGATATCCGCAATGGTTATCAAGCGTCGTTTTGCATAATGCCTTTCATTTTGATTTTCAAATTGCTTTGCATTTTGCGAAAACAAGGGGAAAAATAAATTAATCTCTTTTTGCGTTTCTCAGCTACAATTTCCAGAAGCGTTTTATTTGCTATCTCCCTAAGCTTTCTGATAATTAATTCTAATTTTAGAAAGACTAACTAGCCATAAAACAATGTACCTGTGTCACTCCTACTTCTCTGCTTTACTCCGCCCATACTGGATTCATTATAGTCACTCAGAATGGGTTGACAACTTGCGTTAAGGCCTTGTCAAACAACGTGACGGTTAGGAGGAAAATACAGTCACATGGGCTTTGTTATTTTTATTAGCGGATAACAACTGAAGTGGCAAAAAAGTTGCTTATAGGGGATAGAATTTTAACTTGATATATGTTGAGTAGCCTTTTAGAGGTTTAGATATAGAAAATATCTTTTTGCTGCATTAGCTATATTATGAACAATCTTAGACTTGAAGTATGCTATGAGTAGAGTTGCTCGTCATTCCGACATTGCTTAAATTGCGGAAACTAACAATAACCTACTGATATACATGCTATTTCGACTCTATATTTATAGGAGGACAGCAAATGTACGGACTAATTAATAAATCACTCAGAGCGATGATCATTGAAAACCATGGAATTGATTGTTGGGATAGTGTTTTAGAAAAGTCAGGGGTTCCAATCGAGTCATTTGTGAGTATGCAGCGCTATGAGGATGACGTTACCTATGCATTAGTGGGGGCAGCTTCAGAGAAACTTGGTGCTAGTGCCGAAGAGTGCTTAGAGGCTTTCGGGTACTATTGGGCTACGGTAGTTGCTCCAGGTTCGTATGGGTTGCTTCTTAACAGTACCGGCAGAAACTTGCTAGAGTTTTTAAATCATATTAATCACCTACATGACCGAATTACAACCACATTTATTGGCTACATGCCGCCTTATTTTGAAGTTAGTCATACTGAAAACCGAGTGGCCCTTCGTTACGAAAGCAAGCGCCAAGGACTAACCCCTTTCGTGATTGGTATTCTGAAGGGATTGGCTGAACGATTTGGCTCTACATTAACGTTTGAACCCTTGGAGAAAATTGAAGTTAGTGAAGGGGAAACAAGCGTTATTCACTTTGTCATCAACTAATTCGGTAACTTTATTTTGAATATGGAACCACTATCAAGTAGCACGAGCTATCACCTAATTAAACAACTAGCAACAGTATATTTTACTGTTGATAAGAATATGCGCGTCTCTGAGCCAAGTAGCGTTTTAGCTCAGTATTTATCTGAGCCCGAAGCTAGTGTTAGTCAATCATGGCATGGTGAGTTTTTTAAATTGTTTGAGGTAGTAAGACCTAACCGCCTAAAGAGTTTTGAAAGTATTGTTGATACCCGCGACGCCATGGTTTTGCTAACTACCATAGATGGTAACTTTGCCATGCGTGGCCAGTTTGTAACACTCAATAATGATAATGAACACGTTGTATTTACTGGTGCCCCTTGGTTAGCTTGGATGAATACTAATAAGCCTGATACTCAAATGATGATGAGTGAATTTAAAGCTTGGGATCCGCAGCTCGATCAGTTAATGCTGCTATCCACTGAAAAACAAAATATTGCCGATCTCCAACAATTAACTCGAGAATTAAAAGACGCACGAGACAAAGCTGAACATGCGAATCAGGTTCAGGCCGATTTTTTCGCCATTATGAGCCATGAAATGCGCACCCCGCTAACGGGGGTTGTGACAGCATTAGATTTGATTGACAGTAATGAACTGAGTCAGCATGCTAGTAAGATCTTCACAATAGCAAAAAACTCCGCAGAAAATCTGCGTTATGTTATTGATCATGTACTAGACTACTCAAAACTAAAAGCGGGTGGATTTGAAAACCAAAAATCAGATTTCAATCTACATCAAATGCTGCTCTCTGCCATGCAAATTATTGAGACTCGGGCTCATAATAATGGAAATAAATTAAGTCTCCATATTGATGATAATATTCCCCCCTGGCTGCATGCCGATTTTACTAAAATTAGGCAGGTATTAATTAATTTGCTCAGCAATGCGGCTAAATTCACAGAAAATGGTTGTATCGACCTAAGTGTAAGTCTAGACGAAAAGCACCAACTACAAATTAGTGTGAGTGATACTGGTAGAGGCATTCCGCTGGATATTCAACCTGTCATTTTTCAACCATTTCAGACCTTTGACGTTAATAAAAGCGACCAGGAAAGTGGAACTGGATTGGGCTTGAATATTTCCCTTAGACTTACTGAAATCATGGGAGGGAAAATTGATTTTGAGTCCAAAGCAGGGCGAGGAAGTCGATTTTTCTTCACTATTCCCATCGAGTTTGCAGAGATTCCTGCTATTGACCAATTTCCAGAATCGCCAACTGAACTGACTTTTGAAGGTCATGTTCTGTTAGTTGAAGATAATAAGATTAATCAGTATTTATCGCGTATTTTACTGGAAGAAAAAGGACTCTCAGTCGATACCGCAGATGATGGGCAGCAAGCCATTGATAAAGTCAATGAACATGAATATGACCTTGTATTGATGGATATTTCCATGCCTGTATTAGATGGGGTGAGCACCACTGAAATTCTACGTCAGAAATACTCTAAACAGCAACTTCCTATTGTTGCCCTAACTGCTCATGTGGGAGAAAGTTACCATAATCGTTTTCGTGAAAGTGGGATGGATGGGATCCTGAATAAACCAATCGACCGCACACTATTAAACGAACTACTAACTCAATGGCTTCCCATTAAAACGCCTCCTCAGTCTGCTAACTCAGATGGTGAAGATGAACTATTGAGTTTACCTGCTCTGAACTCGGAGAAAGAGTACTTCAACCAAGATACTGCAAGTCGGTTACAAAATGACATTGGTGAAGCTAACTTTATACAAGTTATACACTTAATTTTGGAGGAGATTACGCAAGGTGTGCCGAACATATGCAGTGCCCATGCTGATGGAGAATTGCTTAAACTTGCTGACTATGCCCATTCAATTAGAAGCAATGCGGACTCTTCAGGGTGTTTGTACCTAGGAGACCACTTGGCAAAAATCGAAACAGCCGCGCGAACCAACAGAGTATCTGATTTAAAAGGCTTGATAGAAAAGTTACCAGATATTGCTGATACTTCAGTTGAGTCGCTCAGTACCTATTTAAAGACGTCCGAAAAAGACTGAATCTGGTTATAAATATTTAGGGTGAAAATCAAATAAACCCCAATGCAAGTTGTGACGAAGGTAAGCGTGTCTTTTTGTGCAAACAAATAATAGTGGCAATGAATTTGCTAGTAATGAAGTTATGTTTTGTAAATTGGATATTTTGTGATGAAACTTGCAAAAAAACAAAAAGGCTTCGTATTAACAAGTGAGCTTATTATACTGGCAACTATTCTGACCATTGGTTCTATTATTGGATTCTCTATCGTCCGTGATGCTGTGGTGGCTGAGTTATTCGATATCGCGGACTCCATTGAGCGTGATCAACAATATGCTTTTGATGGGGTTAAAAGAACTAATCCAGCCGTAAATTATAACCTTAATCAAGAGCTTTTTTGGGTGTCCCCTGGCTTAGAAGGCGAAAATCTAAGGGATCAAAGTCGTTGAAAACGGACGTTGTGAAGTCTTTTCTAAAGCCCCAAAAAAACAGCTTATTTTATCGTGTTAAACCTGACCTAGATCAATATATCTGATTACCTTAAGAGTACACTGAAGTTGTCAAATTAGAGTGATAAACAAAAGGTGAAATTTAACATGCAAATAGAAAAGCACACACTTATTAATGACTTACCAGAACATCATCATACAATTCGTCATCTTAAAATGAACGATAATCATTTTGCTAAACAGTTTGACCAATACCATGATGTGAATAAAGAGATCCATCATATTGAAGAGCAGAATGAGGCTGTTTCTGATGAATATTTGGAAACCTTAAAAAAACAACGTGTGGCACTCAAAGATCTGTTATTTACAAAAATTACTGAGACTGAAAAATCCCTATAACTTTTCTTTTTTCGATAGTAATTAGGCTTAGTAACCACAACGTTTACTTAGGATAAGGCGGCTTAACGATGAAAATGTACAAAGGTGTATTTGGATTCTCCATTTCCATGTTGTTTTTGGGTGTTCTGTTAATTCAGGGGTGCTCAAGTCAGATGGCCGCTAATATCAGAAAAGTAACTTATCCACCTGATTTCAAATACGTGGAGCCGTCCCAACTGCGCTCGGATATGGACCGTCTGGCGCAACAAATGCGTATATTGGAGTTTGCGTTAAGCCAGCAGCACGAGCCGCAAAGTGTCGGCTTTACTAATCAACAGCAGCAAGTATTAACTACTTTGCAAAATATTGAAAAGATAGCCTCTGGATTGCAGGCAGGAGATGCTGGGGCCAGTCACCCTTTTCTTCAAGATTATATGCGTGACTTTGTAAGTAAAGTAGACAATGCACGAATCGCTGCATCTTTAGAAAAACCTAGCTATTATTTAGCAGGCAAAGTGTCTGGTGCTTGTACCAATTGCCACAGCGTAAATCGCTAAACTCGTTTAAAAATTGAAAAACTGTGGGGCAGGCCTCGCAGGCTGGGCAAGATCTGAAATACAAGTCAACGGCTCAGCCCCACAGATTTCCAATTAATTTTGCTGCCCCTGAAGTTCCACGTAGATTCCGCGGTTCCTGTTTACAGTGTTGGTTGGGCTAGGTACTCTAGTCTGGATGTGATGCTGATGGCGCAGGAGAGTAAGAACAGATGATACCCATTGAAACAATACTGATGTTTTTAGCAGCGTCTGTGGCGCTTTCTTTCGCTCCAGGGCCTGACAATATCTTTGTGTTAACCCAATCTGCTCTAAATGGTCGTAAAGCCGGGATATTAGTAACACTAGGGTTGTGTACCGGGCTAATTGTTCATACAGCCGCAGTTTCACTAGGGGTTGCTGTTATTTTTCAAACTTCTGCTCTGGCATTCAATATTCTTAAAATCGTCGGCGCTGTTTATTTATTGTATTTAGCGTTTCAGGCTTTTCGAGCTGGCTCAACTCGATTCGAAGCAAAAGGAAATACCAAGTTGGCGTGGCAACAACTTTATTCACGGGGCATTATTATGAATATCACCAATCCTAAAGTGGCGATATTTTTTCTTGCTTTTCTTCCTCAGTTTGCCGATCCCAATCGAGGTTCAGTTACTCTTCAGATGTTAGTTTTTGGCGGTGTTTTTATCATTACCGCTCTTGTTGTTTTCAGCCTAATTGCTTGGTTTGCTGGTTTTCTAGGAGACTGGTTAAAAGGCTCGAGTAAAGCGCAAGTGGTGATGAATCGTGTTGCAGGGACGGTGTTTGCCGGATTAGCGTTAAGACTTGTTTTAAGTGAGCGTTAAATTAGCCGTCTACATTAATTGCTGTGTATCTGTTTTTCCCTGAAGCTAGTTATCCAATTTTAGCTAAGCACTTTTTTGCCTTTCCGATTAAACAATTGTGAATTCGATTTCTCGAGCCACATGTTCATGAAATTAATATGCTGCTTTCACGTTCTCTATTAACTAACGTCATATTTGAGTGGGCGTGTTGTTGTTAATTTAAGGATGTCTATGAAATCTTTTGTGTCTGCGCTGATATTCAGTGTGTCGATTTTTAGCGCTAACGTACAAGCTGATGAAACCATCTTAGCTGGTGGTTGTTTTTGGTGTATGGAGTCTGATTTTGAAAAGTTGGATGGTGTAAGCGATGTAGTATCGGGTTTCACCGGCGGCGAAACGCCAAATCCCACCTACAACGGTAATCACAAAGGCCATTATGAAGCCGTGAAAATTACCTATGATCCCAATGTTGTTAGCTATCGACAAATTTTGGCTCATTACTGGGTGAATATAGATCCCTTCGATGCTCAAGGACAATTCTGTGATAAAGGTCACAGTTATTTAAGTGCTATTTTTGTGGCAAATGAAGAGGAAAAAGCCATTGCTGAAAAATCGAAAACAGCGGTGCAAGCCAAGTTTCCGGGTCAAAAGCTGGTAACTCCCATATTAACAGCTTCGCAGTTCTATCCCATTAAAGGGAAAGAAATTGGCCATCAGGACTTTTATAAAAAGAGTCCTGTGCGTTATAAAATATATCGCTGGAACTGCGGTCGTGACCAACGATTGGAAGAAATTTGGGGAGAGTTAACAAAACACTGATTTACCGATTTATATCAGCCGTGCCATTGAGCTGGCTGCCCACAAAGGTTACTAAGTGTACAATGCACTGTTAAAGCGAAAGCTGATGTGACTCAATCAAAAGCAATGGCTCTGACCCCGTAGGTTTATGCTGCGGGGCGGGCTAATTTGCTGATTTGTTGGGGTTAAGATATATTGTCTTGCAAATCACATTTGTTGAAAAGTGACTTATTGTCATATTGAACTTCGGGAGTTCTTCCTTTGAGAGTCGTTCAAGTACAGCAGTTTAAAGGGCTTTTATGTCTAAACGTTTGCCACCGCTAAACACGCTTTGGGTATTCCTCACCGCATCTCGTTTATTAAGTTTTACCAAAGCCGCCGATGAACTCTTTATCACTCGTTCTGCCGTTAGCCGACAAATTAAAAACCTCGAAGAACACTTTGGTTTTAAACTTTTCGAACGCCATAAAGTGGGGTTGGAATTAACCGAGCAAGGCGTGGTTTACGCTAATTCTATTTCAAATATATTTGCCGATCTCAAGGTGGCCACAGACACCCTTCACCACGGAAGTGAAAACCAAAAACTTAAATTGGGTATCTCGGCCACGGTCAATTCAACTTGGTTAATGAGTCGGCTTTGTAAACTTGAGCAACATCACCCTGAACTAACATTGTCATTTTTCACTAATAGTTTTGATACGGGCAATGACTCAATTGATTTTTCTGGCGAAAATATGAATGCCGCTATTCGCCTTGGAACCGAAGACCAATGGCAAGGTTGTCATTACGATAAGCTTATCGATGTTTACGTACAACCCGTGTGCTCCCCCTCTTTGTTAGATGAGTCTCATAATCCTGAAGATATTACTGAGTTAGCCAATTACAATTGGCTGCACTATGGCCATTTATCCAAGTTATGGGCTCAATGGTTGTCAAACAGTCAGTATCCAGCATTGCAAACCGATAAAAAAAATATTGTGTTAGACAATGTGGCAGTGGCAACCCAAGCTGCGGTGGACGGTTTAGGGGTTATTCCTATGTACCGACCATTAGCAGATCCATTGCTAAAAGAAGGTAAATTAGTGGTTGCCCATAATTATATGATGCTGAAAAAAGAATCTTATTATTTTGTTTGTCCTGAAAATTACGAAACCAATCAAACCCTCAAAACATTTCGCGATTGGTTAGTAAAAGAGTCTCAGCAATCACAGCAGCAGTGGGATCAAGACAACCTAAATTAATGGCGATGAACGTCTAAATAAATGCGTCTAGACAAACAAATCGCCATTGCTGTTTTATCAGATCCCGCCCATACAGACATATTTTATTTCGACATAATCATCGATGCCGTATTTGGAACCTTCTCTGCCGTTACCCGACTCTTTAATTCCGCCAAAAGGCGCGACCTCCGAGGAAATTATGCCTTCGTTGACACCGACAATGCCATTTTCTAAATTTTCAGAAAATCGCCAAATTCTGGCGTAATTTTGTGTATATAAATAAGAGGCTAATCCGGCTTCTGTCGCATTGGCCAATTCAAGTGCCTGCTCTTCTGTATCAAATGCAACAATAGGCGCAACTGGACCAAAAATTTCTTCATTAAATATGCGCATCGCAGGGGTGACATGAGTGAGAATTGTGGGTAAGTAGAAATTCTCTCCTAACTCAGTGGCTTCTCCACCCATTACCTTAATCGCACCATTTTTCTGTGCGTCCAATACCAAACTGTGAACGTTTTGAACTGCACTTGCATTAATCAAAGGGCCAACAGTGACGTTTTCTTTAGCGCCATTACCTACTTTTAACTTTTTGGCTTGTTCAACAAACTTATCGGTAAATTCTTGATAGATACTGCTGTGCACTAAAAATCGATTTGCGCACACACAGGTTTGCCCTGCATTACGAAATTTAGAAGCCATAGCGCCTTGTACTGCTTTATCAATATCGGCATCTTCAAAGACGATAAATGGGGCGTTACCACCAAGTTCCATGGAGGTTTTTTTAACGCTATCAGCACATTGCTTAATTAATAATTTCCCTACCTTGGTGGAGCCTGTGAATGATAACTTTCTAACCAGCGAATGATCCGTTAAAGCCTTGCCTATTTCTATGGCATCCACACCTACCACAATGGAAAATAACCCTTTGGGTAAACCTGCTCTGCGCGCTAATTCCGCTAGTGCCAGCGCACTTAATGGAGTGGCTTCAGCAGGTTTCACGACAACTGCGCAGCCAGCTGCTAATGCTGGGGCAACTTTGCGAGTGATCATGGCATTGGGAAAATTCCACGGGGTAATGGCAGCAACCACACCAATGGGTTGTTTGATGGTTAGTAATCTTTGGTTGGCGTTATTACTGGGGATGATATCGCCGTATACCCGTTTGGCTTCTTCTGCAAACCATTCGATATAGGCTGCGCCGTATTGTATCTCGCCTTTTGCTTCGGCTATGGGTTTACCTTGTTCTGCACTGAGAATTAACGCTAAATCATCGATGTTTTCCATGACTAAGGCATACCAGTGTTTTAAAATTTCTGCTCTGTTTTTGGCTGTGGTTTGTCGCCACTTTTGCATAGCATTTTGAGCACAGTGAACGGCGAAATTCACATCGTTCTTGTTGCCACTTGTCATCTCACATATTTGTAAACCTGTCGCTGGGTCAACAATTGGAAAACTACTTCCTGAGCCACCGTCGACCCATTCTCCATTAATAAATAGTTGTGTTTTTAACAACAAGGGATCGTTTAGGGATAGCATTTAAACCTCATTTGATATTGGCAATAGTGTTGATTGATGGCCTTTATTTAGCCAAAGGCGCTATTTTTAGTAATAGCGCTTTGCTGCATTAGCTTCTTATTTAGCTAAAAGTTTTTTTAGGCTGATGGCTCTTATTTAGCTGAAGGCTCTTGTTCCGCTGAAGACTCTTCTAACGCTGATGGCTCTTCCAACGAGCGCATAGTTGCACGGTAGTGAGGTAGGCATTTGCCTAATAGTAAAGCTGAGCCTCCCATTGCAAGTAATGAGACTAATAACAATGAGTATCCCACCATCTCAGGAGCACCGAATATATAGTCAGTGGACAAAGCAACTAATGTTGGACCTAGTCCTAAACCAATTAGATTTACGATAAACAAATACAGTGCACTAAATTGTCCACGCATGTTACTTGGCACTACTTCTTGAATTGCGGCAGGTCCTAAACCCATCATAAAATTGGCAAAAAATGTGGAGATTGCCAAGATAATCAAAACCACGGTGAGATCAGAAATAAGGGGATAGATTAAGGTTGGAATGATGCCGATGATCATCGCCCACATTGCCACTCGCATTTTGGCATCGGTTTGGCCTTTTCTGAAACGTCTATCTGCTGCAATACCTCCGACAATTACACCGCCAGCACCACAAAATAAAACGATTAAACCGAAAGCTAAACCAACTTCACCACTTTCCATTCCATGTACCCGAATTAAGTAGCTAGGCACCCAAGCTAAAGCGCCGTACCCTGCAACTGAGGCCAGTGCAGCCCCAAAATTGTGTAGTAGTACGGTCTTTTTATTACGTTTAAAAAACGCTAGAACCTCGGCCACGGGAACGGCCTTTTCTTGTTTTTGGCTTCGTGGGGGTTCTTTTAAGGTAAATAGGAAAGGCACTAACAATAAGCCAGGCAGGCCCACTGCTAAGAATACTGCTTGCCAAGCATAGACTTCACCAATTATCGGTAGGGTGATTGAAGAAAACTCAACGGCCCACTGGATAACCATACCACCGACAATTAACGCCATGCCGCCACCAAGATAAATACCCATGGTATAAACACCTATGGCTTTAGCTAAGTGCTTTTTCTCAACACTATCGGCAATAAGTGAATAGGCGGCAGGAGATAATCCCGCTTCACCCACACCCACGCCCATACGCGCAAAAAACAAATACCAATAACTTTTTGCCAAACCACAGGCAGCGGTCATTAAACTCCAGATGAAAATCGACCAGGCAATAATTCCTCTGCGACTTTTACTATCAGCGAGGCGACCTAGAGGCAGTCCCATGAGAGTGTAAAATAACGCAAACGACAACCCCTGCAATAAGCTCATTTGCGTATCGCTGATATCTAAATCTCGTTTCATCGGCTCAACCAATAGACTTAAGATCTGTCTATCAATAAAAGAAAATGTATAAGCCAACAACAATATAAATATTAAATAGGCCGCATACAGACCTTGTCTTGACGATTGCTTGGGTATTGAAATCGATTCAACCGAATTTTGTGTTTTTTCAATCATTTCACTATCTCATCTAAAAATTAGAAGGAACTAATAAGCGGCTTGATAAATGGCGAGCACATCTGCTTCATTCATCGGTCTGGGATTATTAATCAACAATCGTTCTTGTTTCATTGCATCTCTAGCCAGGGTTTGTAATGAGTCTTCACTTACTTCTACACTTGCTAAACGATTTGGAAGGCCGATATCGGCAATCAAATTCTCTAAATGGTGGATAAAAGCCTGTGCCTTTTCAGTATCAGACTCAAGATTTTCACAGCTTTTAGGAATGATCACCTCTGCTAACTCGGCGTACAAGTGAGCTGCGGCTGGCATATTAAACTTCAGTACGTGGGGTAATACTAGGGAATTACTTAAGCCATGAGGTATGTGGTAATGACCACCAAGTGGGTACGCCAACGCGTGAACCGCCGCCACTGGGGCATTGGCAAAGGCTTGTCCAGCTAGGGTTGCCCCTAGCATCATATTGGAGCGGGCTACTATGTCGTCTCCGCGATGCACGGCAGTTTGGATGTTATCTGACATTAACTTTAAGGCTTGTACTGCGAGCATATCTGAATAGATATTTTTTTTGATTTTACTGGTGTAGGCCTCAATGGCATGAACCATAGCGTCAATGCCTGTGGCTGCAGTAATATGTGCAGGAAGTTTTACCGTTAGGGTGGCATCAAGCAGGGCAATATCCGGCAATAAAACGCTAGATACAATTCCCATTTTCATTGCCTCTCCGGTAGTCACAATGGAGATTGGCGTCACTTCTGAGCCTGTCCCTGCAGTGGTTGGAATTTGAATTAGCGGCAGTCGCGAATTTTCTAGTTTGTCGACACCAAAGGCGTCGTCTAATGTTTGTTTAGAGTAGGTTAGGGCGGCAATCAGTTTTGCCGTATCCATTGAGCTGCCACCGCCTAAACCAATAACTCCATCAATGTTGTGTTTTCTGGCAAATGACAAGGCACTTTCAATGACTTCGGTTGGTGGATCAACCTCCACTTCGCTAAATACCACAAAGGGAATGGAGTTGGCGTTTAAACTAGCGGTTATTTTTTGGTGCAGTCCAAGGCTGACAATACCCGGATCTGTCACAAGCAAAACCTTTTTAACCTTAAGCTTGAAACAATATTCAGCTATTTCAGATGCAGCGTTAGGTGCATTAACAATGGATTTGGTGGTATTGAAAACAAATGACATATTTTTAACTTATTGTTGGAAAGAGGGGGAAGCCCCCTCTTTGATTTCTGCAACTATGGGAACGAATTTAGAATGTTAATTTCACTTTCGCATAGAGTACACGGCCTAGTGGGTTATGTTGTTTAGGATCATAACTTAAGCTGCCTTCAGCAATATAAGCACGTGGTGGCATTTCATTGAGTAGGTTTTTAATACCTAAGGTTAATACAGCTTCACTGTCATCGGTAATATAAAAATTAGCCGAATATTGCATATCTACAGTTGTAAATGCGTCTACTGTTGAACTTTCGTTTGGTAAAGCCGACACATCTACTCCAGTGTCATAGCTTGAAACATAGTTAACATTAATTGAAGCTCTTTGGCTTTCACCCAACCAATTAAAGTTTACAGAGCCTTTGGTTTCAGGCATTGAGCGAGCAAAGTTATCAATATTAAACGAGCCAGCTGCTTCAACTACTTCACCGTTATCTTTAGTCAGTTCGTACGAATTAAAATGCGATGCATTTAAACTAATATTAAACTGATCTGATAAAGTCCATGTCGATTCGAAGTCAATACCTTCAACACTTACCGACGATGAATTAAAGTAGTTAACTTTGACAGAAGATAAGAAACCAGCCTCAGTACGAATAATATCTACACCATTTGGATCATCAATCAACTTTCCCTGAGCATTTTCAACAGTGATCAAATTGGTGTAATCAACACGCCAGAAGTCTACTTTAAAATCCAAGTTATCAGTTGGTTTAAAAATCAAACCTATATTGTAGTTGTCAGATTCTTCAGGTTTTAAATCCTCGTTACCTGTAGCAATAACCCCGACAAAGGCACTGGATTTTGCGGTACCGTCATCGTTGTAATCGGTAATACTGGTAATAACTGCCGATGAAGCATTTTTCTGTGATAACGATGCGTCTCTAAAGGCGGTACTTGCAGATGCGCGCATAATCCATTGATCAGATATTTGCCAGCGAACGGCTATTTTGGGATCGACACTTGAATCATTTTCTAATTTTTCATAACGCAGCGCTGCTTTTATTTCAATGTCTTCTGAAACAGGGATAACACTTTCAGCAAACAGTGCAAAGGTGTTTTTATCAGCATCAACTTCTGACGAACCTTGTAGAAAGATTAAATCAACTGGGATAGGGTTGCCTTCGTCATCAAATCTGATTTCATTTACATCATCGGTTTCAACTTTAAAGCTTTCAGTTCGCGCTTGAATACCAGCTGCAAAACCAATTGTTCCGGCTGAAACTTCATATAAATCACCACTAACAACAGCATCAAGTACCAACAAATCAGTGGTTTTCTCTGATTCTGTCATATAGGTAAAGTCATCGATAACTGATTGGCTAAGGCTAGAGCGATCAAAAGGGTTAAACAGCTCATCGTTATTCGGACCACCCACCCCTGCTAATGCTGCTACTAATCTTGATTTCAATTGGTCTTGCTGATACTGCTTATAGTTATTTTTACTGTAAGTTAATGCTGTGTCCCAACTCCAACCATTATCAAAGTCACCTACTAAACTTAACGAGGTGCGGAAAGTATCATTTTCACGGGGTGATAAAGCGGGTTCATAATCAGCTCCTAAAGGTCTACCTAACCAAACGACACCGACACCAAATGGGTTACCTGAGTCTGTAGGACCAATGTATGGAAAAGTTAAGTCCGGGTAACTAGGTGATTGAGGGTTATCTTTTACCTCATTTGAGCTCCAACTCAAATCAGCAGATAAAGCAATTCCGTTGTCAAAATCATGAGATATATTGCTATACAGTTGTGCACGGGTTTCAGTATTCACTAAGTTATATAAAGGCCCATAATTAAAACCACAGCGTGAACCATATGCTTGGGGAATTATCATGCCTAAGGAATCATCTAAGCAAGTGGGGTCAGGTACATTTTCAAAGGCTCCATAGCTCCCAGCGTAGAGTCCATCGGCTACCTCAGCATCAGCCAAAAGTAAGAATGAATTACCCAAAGAGCTAAATGCTACATCACCTAACTCAGGTCTATCAGCAATGGTAAGTGGTGTTCTGTCTAAGTAATGACCTGCTACTACAATCGAGGTGTTGTCAAATTCAGCTCCCCATAAAAAGCCAATGTCAGTGTCTTTTTGACTACTATCGTCTGCTTTGCTGATCGAAGCGTTAATTTCAAACCCTTCAAAATCTTTACGTAATATAAAGTTAACTACACCGGCAATGGCATCCGAACCATACGTAGAAGCGGCACCCTCTTTTAACACTTCTACTTGCTCAATGGCATCAATAGGAATATGACTGGTATCCACAAATACACTGCCATCATTGGTCAGTGCCCCTGAAATTGTTTGACGACGACCATTGATCAACACCAATGTTGAACTTAAGCCTAAACCTCGTAAATTCACATTACCTGTTCCTTGGCTAGCGGCTTGTGAAAAAGAGTCAGCTTGGTTCTCAGCTCCGGAAGAAATCGCTAACTTTCCGATCAGCTCTGAAACCGTGGTGGCACCGGTAGATTGAATGTAATTGTAATCTAGCACTTGTACAGGCTCTGCAGCATCCACTGAGGTGCGTTTAATGTAAGAACCTGTTACTTGGATTCTATCAAAGGATTCATCGTTATTTGGTGTTTCTTGAGCACTAGAGGCAAACGAAAGCGCCGCCGATATCGAAATCGCTAATAATTTTTTTGAGCTTAATTTTTTAGTTATTTTCATAGTGTGTGTCCCGAAAGTGTGTGTCCTGAAAAATCGTTTTAGGTAAAAACGTGTCGTACTCATTTTTGGCTAATTACTTTTGGTACATCACCGAATTGAGCACCATTGCGCACTCAGTGACTGCGTCTTTTGATTGTTGTAATACGCCAAAGTTGATAAACCCATGAAACATGTCGGTGTAACAAGAATGTTTAACTGCTACGTTATTTTCGGTGAGTTTATCTGCGAACATTTGCCCTTCATCCCTAAGGGGGTCAAAGCCACAGGTTAAAATAAATGCTGGGGGTAGATGACTAAAATCCTCGGCATTTAAGATGTTGAAACGGGGATCATTTTCATCTTCCTCAGTAATATAAAGTTGATGGAACCATTTCAATAAATTCTCTGTTAATAGTAAATTTTTTGAGAAAGCCTCACGACTTGGAGTGGAATCGTTACCGGCTATACTGGGATAAATTAATAATTGGAAATAGGGTTGAAACTTATCCTTATTCAATAAGCAATAAACGATGGCTAAGTTAGCACCGGCACTGTCACCCCCTAAAGCAATGCGAGTTGGATCAAGGTTCAGCGATTGTGCATTGTTTACAATCCAGTCAGTGGACGCTTGAGTATCTTCTATAGCACCTGGAAATACGGTTTCTGGGGCAAGTCGATAAGCCACTGAAATAATGACAACGTTCGATTGCACACAAAGCTGGGCAAGGAATTTATCGTAAGACTCAATATCGCCAAGGACAAAACCTCCCCCATGAAAATAGATAAGTGTAGGGTACAGATTTTCATGGGTGGAGGCAGGCCTATAAACTCGTGCGTCTAACTTATGGCTTTCACAATCAATAGTAATATCTTCTCGCGTGATATTGGTAACATCTTCGTGTTCGTAAGGGTTTTTCCTAAATTGTCTAACATATTTAGGCTCGAACTCGTATGCTGGAGGTAAAGAGTGAATATAATTAAGCACTTCTTTAGCTTGCTCATCGAGGCCTGAACTTGCTGCTAAAGCATGGTTAACAACATTTTCCTTTACATTGTTTTGACCGCCAAAAAAGCTTTCTTTTTCGGTCTGACTTATTTGTTTATTTGCGTCTTTTGACAACATCATTCCTAGCCACTGTTAGTTTTTTGTTATTTTTATGTATTCTGCGAGTGGTTAGTTTTTACATCTTATAAATGGCACCCTCAAGCAACATAAATGAAACACCCTGTTGACATATACTCAACACCTTTGAGAATTGTAATTAAAACAGTGGTTTGTGTGATGTTTCTGCGTGGATTTGAGCTTGTTTAGGTAAATAAATTGTTTCATTTATTTTGATGAAAGTTGTAAAAATAATAACAAATAGACAGATGACTACAGAGTGCAAGGGAAAAGGAACACCGGCATATGGGATAAAGAAGTGAGCTTGAGTAAGCTTTCAAACTTAAAAAAGGGAGAACGAAATAGGCAAAGGTAAATGACCACTTACCTTTGCTATTTTAGAGATGGATTCAGATCATAATTAACGCAGTGATATAAATTGATTCAAACTCTTAGTTAACTAATTTCCTGGCATCGAAACATAGCCAGGTAACTGCTCTACTCGGTTCATCCAAGCGCTAATATTGGCATATTGCAGCATGGAAATGTTTCCTTCGTGGGCAACAGACACATAGGGGTAAACGGCACAATCTGCGATGGTTGGTCGACCTGCTGCTAACCAATCATGGGTACTTAAGTGATTATCGATTAATTCTAATATTCTCTCAGAGCGCTCTACACATAACGCCATATCACTTGGAATATTGAATTTTTCAATTAGCCTAGCGGTATTAGGGCCGTGTTGAATTTCATTGGAGGCCACAGACAGCCACTGCATTACATCCGCCTTTAAATGGGGCTCACTTGGCCACCATGCTTCGCCGCCAAATTTACTGGCTAAGTAGACTAGTATGGCTTGCGCATCTCGCAGCACCACTTTGCCATCTTGTAGTATTGGGATTTCACCCCAAGGATTTAATTCAAGTATGTGTTTTTCTTTGTGCTCACCTTGCATGAAATCCACAGGAGTTATCGTTAGTGGAATATCTGCCAGTGAAGCAAATAGCCTTACTTTGTAACAATTTCCTGATAGCTCTAAATCATATAGCTTCATTATTTCCTTCCTCAGGTAGTAATTGATTAAATTCAAGCACGTTCCCATCTGGGTCACGAATAAACAGTGATATTCTCCGCGGTCCTAGTTTCTTCGGGCCTTCAGTAATTCTAATTCCCTCTTTTGCTAACCAGTCTTGGAATTCACGCATATCCTGAATAATGAAAGCGGGATGGGTAACACCGGGTCGTTTAATGGCTTCGTCTAGTAGGACATTCTTTTGATCTTTTGATTTTGCACCATTAAAAATCAGATTAATTCGCACGCCTGCAGGGGTCACCATTTCATTGGCTTCCCCCTCTGGAATTCGATATGTTTCTTTAAATCCGAGGCGTTCATAGAAATGGAGTGCAGTTTGTCTATTACTCACCCTAATACCAACGTGGTCATAAGCAATAGCGGCCTGAGGATTAATTGGAGGCAGAAAGCTCATCGTATTTTGTCGTCCTGGTAGCATCAAAAATACACTATGACATTTTGTTATTTAAATGATAATACGGTAAATTTGGTAAAGATATTTTCAAAAAATGAGATAATAATGGATCGATTAGAAGCAATGTCCATGCTGATAAAAGTTTTAGAGGCAGGCAGTTTCTCTAAGGCAAGCAAGCAACTAAACGTACCTTTACCCACTTTGAGCAGGAAGATATCTGAACTAGAGAGTCAACTTGGGGTGCGTTTGATACATCGGACGACCCGGAAATTGTCATTCACTGAATCTGGCCTTAGCTATATCACCGCTTGCAGAAGGATCCTTGAACAAGTAGAAGACGCTGAAAGTGATTTAAAGGGGGAGTATTTAGAGCCTAGAGGCGATTTGGTTATTACCGCCCCGGTGATGTTTGGTCGTTTATATGTTTTACCAATAGTGACTGAGTTTTTATCCTTGTATGCCAATATTAATGTGCAGTTACTGCTAGCAGATGGAAATGTGAACCTATTTGAAGATGAGGTTGATATGGCTATTCGCATTGGTAAACTGCCGGATAGTTCGATGATTGCCACCCCAGTAGGTAAAATGCGAATTGTTACTTGTGTTAATCCTAGTCTGTTAGCACAGCATCCTGCACTAGAATCACCTAAAGGGTTAACTCACTTTCCCTGCGTCACCTTAAAAACCAATATGACAATTCCTCATTGGAGTTTTCGGTTCTCTCATTCTGATCCCCCTGTGAGTGTTAATGTGGCTTCTCGATTGACGGTTACCGATAGCGAATCTGCTGTACATGCGGCGATTAATAAAGTAGGGGCAACTCAGCAACTCCATTATCAAGTCAAGCGGGGAGTAGACGCTGGCAGTCTTAAAATTGTTTTACCTGAATTCGAACCAGAACCTTTGCCTGTGCATCTGCTTCATAAAACCAGAAAGTATATGCCACAAAAAATGAAAAGCTTTCTCGATTTTGCCGCACCTAAATTAAAAGCTCGAGTGGCAGCTTTAAATGATTAAACAATTTATGCGCGGCCAAGTAGTTTTTGACCCTTGGCTTAGTGTTTTGTTATCGATTTAAGCGCTCTATTCGGTTCAATCTGCCTAGTGCGGTTTTAGCTTTGATATAACCCCTTGTTGCCGAGTTTTGATACCAGCTTTTGGCTACATCGAGGTCTTTATTGACACCTTTCCCGGTTTCATACAGTACTCCTAGTTGATACTGGGGAATGGCGTCGCCTTGCTCAGCGGCCATTAGCCACCATTTTGCCGCCAACTCATAATTTTGTTCGATGCCGGTTCCCGAAGAGTACGCATTTCCCAAGTTATGCTGAGCAAGCACGTTACCTAGCAAGGCCGCACGTCGATACCATATTACTGCTTGTTGGGGATCTTTGTGTTTTCCAAGTCCTTCTGCATAAGCCGTTCCCATCAAAAAGGTTGCTTCTGGTACTTGCTGCTCTGCTAATTCCTCAACCTGAGCGATGACACCTTTAGCAATTTCAATTGCCTTATCTTTGTCTGCTGGATATCCCATTCTGCCTGTTGAATGTACTCTTGCTATCCACATCACTGCGAGGGGATCTTTGGTTAAAGCCGCGGTTTCAAGCAATGTTTTAGCTTTAGGATCATCCACTTTTCCCGTTTCACCGGTATACCACCTAATTGACTCTTCTAGGTTTGTATCAATCTTATAACTGTCTTTTGCATAACTGTGAAAAGACGCGGGGGCAAAAAGTACTGTGAGCAAGCAAAAGGATCGCAAAATTGATAGTAGATAATAATTTTTCATTTTTGGGTTACAACCTGGGTTTTAAGTTTTAATCATTAATTTGGTTTGGAAAAGTTGATATCAACTTAGATAGTGGCCAATTGTAGGTTTGTTACCCGAACAATCTATTTTTAGATTACAAGCTAATCAAACTCGATTCAATGAACTTTTAAAAATGAAATTGCTATTACAAACAGATGTTTAGAATGGAAAAAAGGGGGGAGGTTTTAGGCTGTATTGACAAACTATTAAGCACCCTCTTTAGTTGAACCGCGTAGCTCAACCAAAGAGGGCAAGTGTTTTTAGTTTAGAAAGATGCTTTAACTGCAAGTCTTGCAGTAGCACCATCACCGATAGTGACGTTATTAGTGCCACCACCTGCTAGATAGTCTTCATCTAAAAGGTTTTCAATGTTCAAACGAAAATCGACGTTTTTACCCATTAAATGAGTGCGGTAAGTTGCACCTACATCAACACGAGCATAACCATCTTTGCTTACAGTATTGGCATTGTCGGCAAAACGTTCACCTTGATAGAAAACACCGGCATTAAGAGCGAGTTTTTCATTCACTTCATAACGAGACCAAATTGAAGCAGACCATTTTGGAGCATCGGCAGGAGTGTTGCCTTGAAAAGTTTCGTCAACTTCATATTCAGCATGTAAATACATTGCAGAAGTCATTACAAACCACTTATCGGTAACCGCACCTTGGGCTGATATTTCAAAACCTTTATGTGTTTGCAAACCAGACTGAGTAGTCACAGTTTCATAATCTGGGTCGTCATTCAATTGCTCAGAAATTAGAGTACCCGATTTCTCAATATTGAAAACAGCGGTATTGATTAACAAACGGTCTGATACTTCCCACTTAGCGCCAATCTCAATTTGCTTAGAGGTAGTTGCATCAATTTCCATACCGAAGTTTCTATCTAACTCATTTTCAATAGTTTCACTTGATTGAGGCTCAAAACCTTCTGAATAGTTAACATAGATAGTACTGTTTTCAGCTGGGTGATAAAGCACACCAACTTTAGGTAATAATGACTCGTTATCAGCGCCATCACGGTTTTGCTTGTCGAAACGACCACCAATGGCTACTTGCCAGTGGTCATTGAATGTCATTAAGTCTTGGAAATAAACCCCATAATAATCGTATTCAGTAAGACTAAGGGTTTCATCTCTGTGATAGTCAAGATCCGGAACTGAGGGTTCAATTTCACCCGGAGTATAGGTAATGGTATCGCCTCGTTCTATTAATTGACCGTAGTAATAATCTAAGCCGTTAGCACCAAATAATAGGTTATGCTCAACACCACCGATGTTGACTTCACCGTTTAAATCGATAAATGCCGTTTTAAACTGCCAGTCATCGAAACGATCGTAAGGATTTGAGTTATAACTATCACCAGCTTGGTAACCTGAGGGGAAACTCGGTGATGATTCAAAGCGTTGGCGTTCAAAGGTTTGCTCGTTATAACCAAGTTTCACTTCCCATTCAGGGTTGATGAAATAGGTTAATTTAGCGCCAATATTTTCTACTGTGATATCAGTAAATGCCCACGAAAAGTCATTAATTGTGTGCTTTTCGCTAACTACTTCGCCATTGCTATCAAGCCATGCGCCAGTGTCTAAACCGGCTTTATCATTGGTACGATCATAATGTACGTTTAAGATAAAGTTGTCGCTGAACTGATGCTCAAGGACAAGAGAACCTAAGAAACGGTCGCGTTCACGGGTTTCACCATTTTGATAATCGCGATCAAAATTTACGTCTTGTTTAACAATAACGGCACGGTAGTTAGTATTTGCCATGATTTCGCCACCCGCATCAAGCATAAATCGGGTAGAACCATGTTGATCGGTATCTGCTGTTACTTCTAGAAGACGTGATTTAGTTGGCTGTTTAGTGACCATGTTGATAAGGCCGCCTGGTGCAGATTGTCCGTATAAAATACTTGAAGGACCTTTGATTACTTCCACACGGGATAAGGTTTCAATTGGTTGTTGATAGTGAGACCAGTGCTGATGTCCGTCGCGCAGATAACCAGTAGATGAACTTAATTCAAACCCTCTAGAGCTGAATACTTCACGGTTACGTTGTTTAGTACCTGGAGATAAACTTGCGTCGTTGTTAAGTACTTCACCCAAAGTAGTAGCTAACTGCTCATTAATTATAGTGTCTGGAATGACCGTCACTGCTTGCGCGGTTTCCAATAGTGGGATGTTACTACGCATAGCACCAGAGGCATCCTGCACTTGGTAGTCGTTAAAGTAAGTACCATTTACGCTAATGACTTCAAGATCGTTTTCACTACTGCTCGAGTCCGGTGTTTGAGCTGCACTTGATAGTGACATTAGGCCTAAGCTAACGCCAATGAAAATCTGGTTTAATTGCATGAAAAGTCCTGAAAAAAATAGTTTAACTAAATTGTGTGGAAGAGGATGTTAACACAAACGCGAATGATATCAATTCCTATTTGTGGGCTGATAGTGAATATAATGGAACAAATCGACATAAAAATTGTCGTTAAAAATTAATTTCGACAGTCTCTTGATTGAACAGTGCCTTGATTGAACAGTGCCTTGATTGGACAGTGCTTTGATTGAACGGTGCCTTGATTGATGAGGGCTCTTTAATTGGGTTTTGGATTCAGTGCCAGTGGTTAAAGAATTATGAACTGCTATTAATGGGCATTAGGTTAAATTTCAAATTGCCATTGTCGCTTTTTCTTTGAGTCATAGTTTCAACAATGGCAACAACTGGAGAGCTAGTATTGCTTATTTTATGTGTAATACATTATTAACTGAATCACTACCATCACCACTAACAAAGGTAATATCCAGCGACTCATTTTAGACATTTGTTGCGAAGATAATCTAAAATTAGAACGTTCAAGTAGTGGAATTACAACCAACAGGCTAATAAATAAAACACCTAGCAATATTAATACAGTCATTTTTACTCCTTTATTTATTAGCCTTACTTACTACCCTTGGCGGGTGTTATAAGTGTTCGTGGGTTAACCACTGGAATGCAAAACACATAAAATCTACATCATCATAGATATGTGGGGAAGGGCGGCGAATTCAACCTAAATAATCTGTTGAGGTTCGTTCCAACTCTATTTCCAAGTAAAACACTAGTGGAATAATTAGGAATAGCGTAATTTGCTTTTTTTTGTATCACGCATAGGCGATACTTGCGCCAACATATTGTTAGGCATAGCAAAAAATTCATGTTGAAACGTAGTATTTGGCAATTGATTACCGTATCAGTAATCATTGCGGTAATAATAATTGGCTCATCTATTTACACTCTCTACAGTAAAAAACATATCGATATTGATCCTAAACTCCATGAGATTTCAGGTATTGAGATAGATAAAAGAGGGCGTTTATGGGCCATAAATGATAGTGGAGATGACCCGAAGCTCTACCAAATTACTGCGGACGGCTCTATTGCCAAAGAGATCTTAGTAACCAATGCCAAGAACATTGATTGGGAAGATATGACCCAAAATAGTTTTGGTCATTTTTTTCTGGGGGATTTTGGCAATAACGATAATTCCCGTAGATGGCTGACTATCTACAAGATAGAAAACCCCATTGATATAAAGGGAAACACTACAGAAGCGGAAATCATCAAGTTTACCTATCCTGAATTAGACGACACACCTGTAACGCCGGATAAAAGAAACTACGATTTAGAAGCATTTGTGGAGTTTGATCGGCATTTATATTTATTTACTAAGAATAGAACAGAACCTTTCGATGGTATTACCAATGTTTATAAAGTGGGTGATCATGCGGCCAATTTTGATGCTGAACTAATTGGCTCTTTTAAAACTTGTACAACTATGGGGAAACTATGTTGGATAACATCTGCCGCATTAAGCCCCAACAGAAAACAATTAGCCTTATTGGATTCAACCAGTATTTGGCTATTCGAGAACTATCAAGACGATAAGTTTTTTTCAGGGGATATATCACGCATCGATTTAGGTATTGTCACCCAAAAAGAAGCGATTACTTTCTTAGATGATAATACTGTTGTATTCACTGATGAGTCTTTTCGCGGAGTTGGCGGCAATGCTTATGTACTGAAACTGGACGAAGTACCTAGAACTGCAATTCGCCAGGCGATTAAAAAAGTTAACCCCGAAGACAACAACTAGCTTGGTTAGGGGGGGAATCCCAATCAAGCTAGCTAATTGGTTAGACCTCGCCTTGAAAAGCCTCAACCCCATCGAAAACGGTTAACTGGTTTTAAAGAAACCGACCTCTTTATTGAGTTTTTCTGCAAGTCTATCCAAAGCAATGGTTGCAGCGTCGTTTTGCTCTAATGAGTACACTGTTTTTTTGTTAATTTCATCAATTTGTGCCATGACTCCATTTATTGTGCCTATTACATCCACCTGATCTGAAGCGGTATCAGCAACAATGGTCGCGTTACTAAATGAATTATTCGCGTTCTCTTCAATTTCCTGCAATAAATTCATTGCATTGTGTGTTTTTGACTGCCCATCTTCGACTTTCGGTAAGGTATTTTGCATCACCGATACTGCAGTGGAGGTTTCTCTTTGCACTTCTTCAATAGTTGATTGTATTTCACTAGTGGCTTCGCCTGTTCGTAACGCTAACTGTCTTACTTCGTCGGCAACCACCGCAAAGCCTCGGCCTGATTCACCCGCACGAGCGGCTTCTATTGCTGCATTTAGGGCAAGCAAGTTAGTTTGGTCAGAAATGCCATTAATCACATTGGTAATTCCACCGATTTGGTTAGTTAGCGCTTCTAACTTACTAATTTGATCTACCGCTTGAGAAACTGTGGTCGCCACATTTTGCATGGCCTCTACGCTCAATGACATGGAGTCTATGCCATTGTTAGCGCGCTCCACCATCTTCTTGGCGTTCACTTTGTTATTGGAGGCAGTTTCAGAAACCACCAAGATATTTTCTTTAATGTCGCTTAATTGGGTGCGAGTGCTAACGGTTAACTGATCTTGTTCTTGAGCAAGTAAGACGATTTCCTTTGAGCCTTTTGTGACCACTGTTGACTGTTCTTTTAAGTCATGTGAAGCCCCGGCTATCTCAAGTACTATCTTGCGTAGACGTTCTTGCATCTTCGCCATAGTGGCTAACATACTAAACTCATGTTTAGTGTTGAATGATTGCACCAAATTGCCCTGAGCTATTTCTGAAAGAGACGCTGCAGCAATGGCAGGTTCAGCGCCAAGTGAGGCTTTAACACTATTGGCAATGATATAGGCAACTAGAATCGCCAGTCCTAATGCACTTAAGGTAAGAACTAACATTGTGGTTTTAAAGGAGGAGGCATTTTCTAAAATCTCTTGAGTCGCGGAGATGTTTTTTGCTTCTTGTAAATCAATAAACTCGTTGATACTTGCCAGCCACTGAACAAAAAGTTGGCTACCGCCATTCTTCAGCAATGTTAAACCGTCAGCATTTGTTCGCTCTGTTTTAGCGTTTATAATACTCTGAATTACTCTTTCAGTTTGCTCCTGCAGAGTATCAATTTGTTGCAATATTGCATTTTCTTTGCCACTAAAAACCGTTCCAGAGGCTCGCATTGTTTGCATTTTTTGGTCGGATGAACGATAAAATTCAGCTAGCTTTTCAATATCATCTATAAGGACTTTGACCAAGTCGGTATTGTCAGCTGTGGCCAGATCGCGAATCGCGATGGCTCGGTCATGGACGCTGCCGCGATAGTTAATTGCATACCTTTGTTTAGCCACATTGACGTTGGTCATGGTGGTGAGGGTGCTACCGATCATATTCACTCGGTATATGCCAACCATTGTGAGAATTACCATCAGTAAAATAACAACGCTAAAGCCAATAAGTAGACGGTTATTGATACTAAATTTATTAAATATATCCATTATCTTTCCAGTTTTAAAAAGGCGATTTGAATCATCCAAAAATCTTAATTTTGACGTTTATTTTGCATCTTTTTGCGCCATACTGCTTGAGTACATTGATACACAAAAAGGGACAATATAGGTAAGGATTACCTTAAACCAAACGACTTCTGCTTCTCCAAAAAATGCCTCTCCTTGGTTTATTAGCGTAAGTATTGTTCCAACCACGATACTAATTAGAATTGCTGTCTTAAATTGCTTTGCTGTAGACATCGTGATGACCTTAAAAACCCAGTGAAAAATTTATTTTTAATTCGAAAAGTGAATGTATTACAAACCATAAACTCAGTCTTCAAGAACGCGAATTAAAAGCTTGAAAGCGGTGATTTTCTAAACAACTTTTTCACTTATTTTGTTCCCATGTAAATCAGAAATAAGTTTGTATTTTGTTAGAAATCTTACTCGACTAGTTAAGAACAATGTAATTGAATAAAACTTTCACCGGATTAGCTTTTCAATCATCATTTTTAAATTCCAAGCCCAAAAATTTTCGCTTGATAAAGGTTCATTGTAGTTCAAATCAACGGTTAATCTATTAGACTAAAGCAGTGTATGTATGCTCGGGCGGGCTTTACTCATACGCTTACAGGAGGTGATATTTAGGTTGAACCTATCTTCAAGACAAGGGTCACAGACATACTTGCTTAAATTCTCTTTTTGGAAATCCATTTATGTCCTACCGCTATAGTGTTTTGATTGTATTTTTATTAATTGGTTTGTCAGCGTGCGCTGGCAGGCATAAGGGAGAACAGGAAGAGCAACAACAATTTATTACTGAAATACATTCCGATGGTTCGAAACGCTTTATTGTCGCAATAGTTTATCAGCAGGATAAACCAAGCGGCGGCCGCGGCGAAGGAAAGCGTGAAGGTAAAAAAGGCGGAGGTGGTGGACGATCACGACAAGGTCAATCAGGACGCGGACGGCCGGATGCTGATCAAGATTCTTCTCAAGTGAGTTCAGTACAGCGTAATGAAGGTGGCTCGGATGAAGAAAAACGTCAACAGATAATGGATTTGTTAGAACTGAAACTGACCGAGACCGGTTATTGTCGACACGGTTATATTGAATTAGATTATTCGCAGATGCGCAATAAAACTGAATTAGTCGGTGAGTGCCAAGAAAGTGCTTCTGAAGAAGATAAACAGCGTTGGGATTAGTCATTTCAGTTAAATAACTGGGTGTCGCGATTTTTTTAATGCCCTTGCATGCTAAGTTGCTATTCTTAACTCTACAAAAGATGATTTATGAAACTGCAATTAACCATGTCTTGGAGGCATTATGAAGTATTTCTTAATAACCCTAGTTTTAATTTTTAGTAGTGCTGCCAATGCAGAAGATTACAGTATTGATAGTGACAGCGTTTTAGTTACTGTGATCCTAAAACACCAACAAGACAAAAGTTTGTCAGAGCTACAAGCTATCCAAGATAAAAACGAATTTTGGCAATCGTTTCCTCCCGAAGGTATGAAAATTGAATCTTGGTATGTGGCAATGGGGTTAGGGCAGGTGATCACGTTACGTGTTTCTCCCAAAGATCTGCGAACTTTGAATTTAGCGGTAGAAAAATCTGCTTGGGGATCTTTCACAACTGAGTTTTACCCCACTTACGAGTTTCAGGAAATTGCCAAAAAGATTAAAGCTAGCAAATCTAAATAGGTTAGGCACTTGGATGTGAGCTGGGTAGCAAAGTGAGTTTTAAATCGATAAAGCAGATAACCTAAGAAAATTTACCTAGCATAGAATATAACTTTTCTTGTTCTATGGGTTTGGAGATATATTCGTTCATTCCACAAGCTAGGCACTTTTCACGTTCGTCAGACATGGCATTAGCCGTTAATGCAATGATAGGAATTGAGTTAACCGGAGCTGGCAGTTGTCGAATATGCTGGGTGGTTTCATAGCCATCCATATTGGGCATCTGACAATCCATTAAAATCAAAGAATAATCGCGACCGAATTTTATCCCGTGCTTGAGTATGGAAAGGGCTTCAATTCCATCTTTCACAATATCAAATTTAATCTTTTGTTGTTTTAGCATTTCACTAATTACGACTTGATTAATTTCGTTATCTTCGACAATTAATACCCGCAAATGATCAAGGCTAATCTGCGCCGGTTTAACTTCAGCAGCATCTACGGCTTGTTCTGCATTCTCAACAATTCCAACATTAATGCTAGCGTTAAATTTGCTTCCTATATGCGGTGCACTTTCAACACTAACATCACCTCCCATTAACTGACATAACTTCCGAGTAATAGAAAGTCCTAAACCAGTACCTCCAAATTTTCGAGTGGTTGAAGCATCTGCTTGATTGAACGGAGAAAACAGGTTCTGCAATTGAACTTTATCAATACCTACTCCTGAATCCTCTACTGTAATAGAGAGCTGAGCTTGGTTATTATTTTGCATTGAGAGTTGGCTAGATATGGTTACATTTCCTTGAGGAGTAAACTTTATGGCATTGGAAAGTAGGTTGGAACAGATTTGGCGCAATCGCGTCGGATCAGAAATCACAAAGATATTATCCGTTGATTGGAAGTTTTTAACCAGCTTGATGGGTTTATCTTGAACCTTTGGGTTGAAGATATCGACACAATTATTAAGCAATTGGTTGAGGTCTATGGTCACTTTTTCAAGAGATAATTTATCTGAATCTATCTTAGTGAAATCTAAAATGTCACTGATGATCCCAAGCAATGAAGTCGCACTATCTTTGGCCAAGCCAATAAATCGCATTTGCTCTTGATTTAGGGGGCTACTTTCGAGTATTTGTAGCATTCCTAGTACACCGTTAATTGGTGTGCGAATTTCGTGACTCATATTAGCTAGAAATAAACTACGAGCTTCTAGTGCGAGGGAAAGTTCTTTATGCCTACTTTCCAATTGAATTCTATTTTTTACTTGCACAGTGATGTCTTGGAAAGCACCCATTATCCTAACGCACTCTCCATGATATAGCTCAGCCTTACCTTTGACAGTTACCCATTTGGCATTGCCTTTAAAAGTAACAATTTCAAATTCTCCTGAAAAAATCCCTCCATTTTCAATCACCTTTGTGATCAGTGATGTAATCCTCTGTTTATTTTCACCAGACTTGTAGAAATCTAACCCAGACTCGAGGGTGGGTTCGTAGCTTTGTTCTACTTCATGGATTCTTTTTGTGACCTCAGACCAATAAAGCTTATTTTCGACTAAATCAAACTCCCATGCTCCAACATCTGCTACTTGGCCCATTTGCTCTAAAATGTTTTGTTGGCGAGCCATGGCTGCTTGCTGCTTTTGCAGTAATTCTATTTTTTCAAGACGAGCAATTTCATTGCCGACCCAATGGGATAGCAATTCTATAAAGTCATGTTCGTCCTGACTAAATGGCTTTGAGCGTGGAGCACTGGCGGAAAAATTAATGGTACCAAAACGTTTGCCTTCAACGATTAAGGGGGCACCTATATAACTTTCCAGGCCGAAGTTTTGGTAACATGGATGTTGGGCAATGCGACTTTTACCTGCATGGTAAAAGGATAAAGCCTGATCGGTTTCTAAGGTGTGTAAACAGTAGGTTTCTGCTACATTGAAAGTGGTGTCAGGCAATAAGGAATCATCTGGGGAAATAGCAAATTTAACAGTGTAGATATCGTTGTCTATTTCACTAATGATGCCTAATTCTAATTGGAAGTAATCAGCACCTAATCTCAATAAAGAAATCATTTTTTCAGAATCTGATAATGTGTTATCAGAGGTGATTTGATACAGCTTATTTAGATTATACACCGCAACTTTTACCCTTCTTAATTTAAACCGGAACTAGGTTCAAATTGAGTGTTTTACTTCGTGAGTCAGGGGTCTTTATTTACCCGAGAGGCCACACATTACCCTTTTAGGAAATGAATTTACAATTTAATTTAGTTTTTACGGATTTTACCCAACTTAGGATCAGCCTTATTCCATTTAATTTTAAATTCTGCGGGGGAAGATCCTATGAAACACCTGAAGGCTTGAGTCATCTTAGTTAACATTAATGACTCTGAGCCCACAGATTTTTTTGAATTTGCGGCTTGGTTGGTGGATTAGATCTAGGTGGACGAAAGAGTGATTCGCTTTTCAACTATGATAGGCATATCTCGACGTACAGCAGAGATGCGAACTCGAACTTTTTTGGCGTCACCGGAAAGAGCTTGGTATTTAACCGATTGGTTGCCTTGGATACGAGTCAGGTACATAGTGCTATTTCCTAACAATTTTACCCCTTTGCTACTCACCACTTCTGCTTTTACATTATGATAATCAGGGTGAATGTAATAGCTAATAGTAAAAGCACCTTCTTTGGCTGAGGCATTTTCATCAGTGGACAAGCTTACCTTCAAAGGAGCGCCCTCTGGTGGTCTAAAATGTTGCAGCATCACTGGATGTAATTCAGGTAATAATGGCGGAAACAAAGGAATTTTACTTGTCCCGTAGTCATGATACTGACAGCTAAAGCTGTATGCTGAGAACAATACGCAACAATACCCAAGAAAAAGAGTTAATTTTTTCATTTTAATGCCTAATTTGTCAGTTGAATGTGAGATTCGTAAAAACGTTAAAACTGGCTTTCGTGTCGATTTCAGCACGGAAAAATCAGGAGCAACTCAGCGTTTTTAAATGGAATTTTTGACAGAAAAATAAACTCGATTGCCAAAATGAACGACTATCAAACTAGCAAAATAATCCTGTCACGGTCAAGTTTTATCGATGAAAAAGCGAACAGCAGCGTTCAAAGTGCCAATTGGTCGCAATAGATAAACCAACGACCGCAAATAACCAACTAACCATGATCTATTCTTTCTTAGACCTCTGTTATTATGATATAACGTTGTTAGACTTTGAGTTGAAAATTTGTACTAACTAAATTGAAGAGTGGGAATAAAGTTGAACAGAAAAATTACTTTGAGTCGTCATTATAGCTGTGGATTCATTTTACTACTTTTGCTTGCCTTTACATCAACCCAAGCAGCGAGTAACCCAAGTTATGATGAAATAGAATGGATTGAATTAATGCCCAAGAGTGATCTTGATGCTTTGCTCGATCCTCCCGACTTTCTCGTTGAAATCAAAGATGGTAGTGACCTCGATTCTGTAGAAGCGTTGTCGGGTATGAAACAGAAGAGTGAAAATGCCGAGCGATTTGAGCAAGCATTGACTTCAACTCGAGTTATCCAAAGTTTCGATAAAAAACAGGTAAGAATTCCTGGTTTTATTGTGCCCCTTAGTTCCGATGAACAGCATCGTGTAGTGGAGTTTTTTATTGTTCCATATTTTGGCGCTTGTTTGCACATGCCTCCACCGCCTCCTAATCAAATTATTTACGGCACCTTTAAAGAAGGAATTAAAGTTTCTCAACTTGATGTGGCGTTTTGGTTTGAAGGGACGATTAATATTGAAACCAATAGCAATGATACCGGAACATCGGCTTATGCCATGACGTTGGATAGTATTGAAGGGTATGAATATTAATTTAGTTGCAGAAATGCGGTTATATTACCCTTGTTGCTGTTAGTGACTCAGTCAGCGAATTACCCTTGTTGCTGTTAGTGACTCAGTCTGCGAAAAGACAGTTTTGAACACGTCAATATCTGCAAAGTTTAAATTACTGCTCATCTTATTGGTCTGCGTAGGTTTAGGGCTTGTTGTTGGGCGGCTGGGCACA
This sequence comes from Aliiglaciecola sp., assembly GCF_039982535.1. Classification (NCBI taxonomy): domain Bacteria; kingdom Pseudomonadati; phylum Pseudomonadota; class Gammaproteobacteria; order Alteromonadales; family Alteromonadaceae; genus Aliiglaciecola; species Aliiglaciecola sp. The sequence goes on along the minus strand of NZ_JBDWYG010000025.1, from coordinate 132,448 downwards.
GACATATGGTCATCCACTAAAAATGCGCTTTTTTCTGGGTCCCAGGAGTATTTTAGCTCTAACGAATTATTGCTAGAAAAGTATCAAGAAGCCAATGTGACAGCATTGGATTGGCAGTCGCTTTTGCCATCAAATGAATTAGATGTGATTACCAAATACCAAGGTGTTAAACCACAAGATAGTGCTGATATGAGTTCACAAATCTTGCGATCAATTGAGGCTGCTACTGACCCAGAATACAAGGCGGCTTTGCAATCAACAAATGTTGTTGGAGCTTATCAAGATCAAATAGTTGCCATCTCAGGCTTTATTGTTCCTATTGATTTTTACCCGGATAAAACGGTTAAGAATATGTTTTTAGTACCCTATTTTGGTGCCTGTTTGCATTTCCCTCCACCGCCGCCCAATCAAATCATATTTGCAACTTTAGAGGCTGGTTTCAAAAGCTTGGAGCTAAACCAAGCTTATACCTTAACTGGAGAGATAAAATTGGGATTGTTTGAAGATCCCATGGGAACGTCTGCATACCGACTAGATGTTGTTTCCATTGCCGCGTTTAATGGCCAACCTGATGACGTGCGACGCCACTAAGGTGTTTAATTAAGAAAATCTAGGGTCAGTAACAAACGATTTTGCTTGGCTTCGTAAGCTGGGGAACGGTGTACTACACCCGCTAAATCATTGCCCATCCATGTTTCTCCTTTGAGCAGAGCCACATCACCGGTATTCATGCTTTTGATGTCAGTTCGCTGGGCATATAATCCTGAAACGCCATCTTCTAAGCCTTTACTGCCATGGCCCAGTTTATCTCGGTTTACTTTGTCATGCTCAAGCCATTGGGTTCCTTTTCCTGCAAAGGTAGTCACTAGGCGACAGGGAACGTGATCCACATGAAAACGCGGACACATGGGGGCATCGAGTATGCGTAACCGAAAACCGACTTCATCCAGTTCAAATAGGGTGCAAAATATATCTACCAATTCCGCCGTATAATCAATGAAAGCATCCCCTGCGTTGTGCAGAGTTAGGGCATCACGAATATCCTCGTTAATTGTTTTAGCGTGGATAAAAGCCGATTTGTTTAATGACGAAGTGGTTTCCAGCAGGTTTTCAACATCAGCTATTACTGCAGCGGATAGTTGACGTTGCCAGATAGCAATATTGACATTTTGTTCGTAAATTCGAGTCAATACGTTGATATCATCTGAACACACTGAGTGGCGAATCAGATCATCACTCACATCCTTAGTTAATGCTGTAGCTGCTTGCATGGAAACCTCACTTAATCTGATTTAGAAGCACTATTTGTAGGCTTTCAAATTCGTTTAACTAACGGCTTGGTAAGCTTGATAGCCAGACTTGCGTTGTCTTAAATTTTGAACATGTCCAAAACCAACCAATGCAGCACCGACTACGGAGGCTATCACCTCTCCAGTTTCACCAAAAACATCATGTCCAAGTACACCGACTAGGACTAAAATTGCTATTCCTACCAAGGCTGTAACGAGAACAGGCAAGCTACGTTGGTGCACATAGCCAAAAGTAATGGCAAAAATACTGATAGGAACAACCGCATAAAGTAGCCATATATGAAAATGTTCGTCATCAAAAATCGCAAGACTGGTTAAGGTCGGCAATAAAAACAGAATGACTGGTGATAGTAGACAGTGAATAACACATAAAGTGGATAAGGTAATGGCTGAACGATCAGCAAGGGAAAGTAGTTTGTTATTAATCATTTTGATTCCTAGTTAATTTTTTAATTGGCGTGGTTGTCACAGGCTACTTCTAAGAAAAATATAAACACTAAATTTACCCTTAAGCATCGCCAGTATTGCTAATTCAAAGTTGCGATCTTTATCTGCATGTTGGTGGTTAAGGCCACCTCAATTGGCGCTGATTCGCGTTTATCATAGTTGAGCCTTGTCCAGCTTGGGTGCTCCATTGAACTTCTAAATTTTGCAAGTTATTGCTGGGGTTTAAGATCGGAAACGAAACCTGAGATACATCATCAGCGCATTCGATCAGATATAGAATGTCTATGTCATTGTGTTCATGAGAATCAGCATGTTCGTGATCATCTTCACCTTCATGGTCATCTTTATGCTGATGACCGTGTTCTTCTTCATGCTCGCTTTCACCCAACTCAAAGGCCGTATGGGTGTCGTTACGCTGAGTGCATTGTGAATCAAATTTAATTAGGTTTTCGAAGTGCTTTTGTTTCTCTTCAAATTGCTCAAGCAACTGCTGTTGTTGTTGATTTTCGGGACGATGTTCAAAACCGAGTATGTCCGAAGCGGGCAGGATAAATTGCACTTGCCATAAGTCATCTTCTTGAACGATAAATACCGATCCCTGACCATGGATATGTTGTTGAGATTGCACAGCCGTACTCCAACCAACGAAGATCAGTGCACCTAATACGGATAATTTCATTTTTACCCCATCTCAATTACTTATAGTTAATTTGACCATTTTTGAAATCTTCCATTGTCTTTTCACATGAAGATATCACTCACATGGGGCGATAATATAACATTACTTTTTGAATTGATATAGTATAACATATCTCCATCTTGCAGATGATTGATAGTTATTTAATTTCAGTGGCTTTTTTAATTGTTTTCAAAACACCTTAAAAGCGGCCTAGAATGGGAGAAACTTAGCTATTAAGAATTTGTCATATGTCTGCATAGAAGCATATTTATATTGACGAATAATAACACTGCAAAAATGCTGCAGACATTTGTTGGTTGGAATAAACACCAGCTAGAGTAATGCCAACTCATATATTTAGAATAGGAATTTTTATGGTTACCCGGAGACAGTTTAATCGAGGTTTTATCGCGGTTGCATTTAGTGGTCTTGCTACCCATTTACAAGGCGGCGAATTAACCCGTTTTTTATCGAATGTTTCTTCTGCCGCTGGCAATTTATCTGCTGGCCCAGGAGCTTTGGGCAATTTAGTTGCAGATCCCAATGGCATTATTGATTTATTACCAGGGTTTAGTTATCAGCAGATTTCGCATCTCGGCGACTTAATGAACGATGGATTAACTGTACCTGACCGAGCGGACGGTATGGGCTGCTTTGAGTTCGATGACGAAAGGGTTGTATTGGTACGTAATCATGAACTGACACCTTTAAGAAAACCAGCAGAGCTGGCGGATGAAAGCCTTGATACCTCAACCGTATATGACACTGATGCGGCGGGTAATCCACTGCCTGGTGGAACCAGTAATATTGTTTATAACCTAAAAACCGAAAAAGTCGAATACCAGTTTATGTCGTTACTTGGCACCATTCGTAATTGTTCTGGTGGTATTACGCCTTGGGGAAGTTGGTTAACCTGCGAAGAGTCAGTTGCAACTCCATCAGATAGTATTAAAAAAGACCATGGTTACGTATTTGAAGTGCCTTCTAAAACAATGGAATTGGTTAAACCAGAACCTATAAAGGCGATGGGACGATTTAATCATGAAGCCGCTTGTGTTGATCCAGCTAGTGGAATTGTTTATCTCACAGAAGATCGCTCAGACAGCCTGTTTTATCGGTATATTCCTAAAATCAAAGGTGATTTAAAAGCCGGCGGACAGCTTCAGGCGTTGGTCATTAAAGGTAAACCCAAATTTGATACGCGCAATTGGCAAGCGCCACAAATGCAGATGAATCAAGAGTACGGTTGCGAATGGATAGATCTCGATGACGTGGAAAGCCCGAAGGACGATTTACGTTTAAGAGGGTTTGAACAAGGTGCTGCGTTGTTTGCTCGGGGTGAGGGAATACATTTTGGAGAAGGAGAAATGTATTTTTGCTGCACTAGCGGGGGAGCTGCCAAACTGGGACAAATTATGCGTTACCGTCCTTCTTCTGAAATGAAAGAGCAGGCAGGCACTTTGAGTTTGTTTGTGGAAAGTCCAAATAAAGCGACCTTTAATTTTGGTGACAATTTAGCAGTAGCACCAAGCGGACATTTAATCGTATGTGAAGATCAGTACTCCGACACTGTAAATAACCACCTAAAAGGGGTGAGCCCTCAAGGTCAAGTTTACGACTTCGCTAAAGTTCGTTGGCAAACCGAGCCAGCTGGCGCATGTTTTTCGGCAGATGGTTCAGTGCTGTTTGTAAATCTGTATTCTCCCACGGTGACTTTAGCAATACGGGGTCCTTGGGAATCACTCTATGCATAAGGTTAAAAATGTCCCTACAAACATTATAACCGGAGCTCTGGGAGTGGGGAAAACAACACTGATTCAATCTTTGTTGAAACATAAACCTGAAGATGAAAGGTGGGCGGTATTAGTCAATGAGTTTGGTGAAGTTGGTGTGGATGGTGCGCTGTTAGGCGGCCCAGAAAAAACCGGCGTTTATATTCGAGAAGTCCCTGGAGGTTGCATGTGTTGTACCTCCGGGTTACCCATGAGAATGACCTTGAACCTGTTGCTGGCACATGCCAAGCCCCACCGTTTGCTTATTGAACCTACGGGTCTTGGTCACCCTAAAGAAGTGTTAGCTACACTCACCTCTGAAGATTATCGCGGGGTATTAGATGTGCATGCTACCTTTGGCCTAATCGATGCCCGTAAACTTGAGGATCCTCGTTGGCGAGAACATAAAACCTTCCAAGAGCAATTACAAACAGCCGATTATATAGTAGCGACTAAGTCTGATCTTTATGCTGCTGATTCAGAATCTACAATGCTCAGTTATTTATCGCAAATTGGTGTGTCTGACACCCCAGTTATCATTGCAGATAAAGGTAAAATTGATCCCAGTTTATTGTCGAATAAATCCCAGCATGTTGAAAATATCTTTGTGCATCAACATGATCACCCTGCACATTCTATTTTAAATCCAGCGATTGAAACACCTGAAGAAGGCTCAATTAAAGTGGAAAATAGCGGCGAAGGGTACTTCTCTTGTGGATGGATTTGCGCTCCTTCAACCACCTTTGACCATCAACATATCGTTAATACTTTAAGTGGTGTAGAAGTTGAACGTTTAAAAGCAGTTTTTATAACTGATGTAGGTGTTTTAGGCTGTAACTTTAGTGATGGCGTTTTACGCTTAACCAATATCGAGAACGCCCAAGATTCAAGGGTTGAATTTCTTACTCAAGATGAAGTGTTAGCTCAGCAAACTTGCCAAATGTTAGAGGCATCTTTGGGGTTAACCTCAACCTCTTCTAGCACGGGCAGTTAGTGCCCTGCTTCTAAAGGTTTTGGGTAATTCACTCTATTTGTGATTTCGACGTTTCCAGTGCGTGCGGTGTAAGGCGCTTACTTCTGCGCTGCAACTGGTAATTTCGAATATGGGCAAAGGCGATAATACTCGAACCAATCACCGTCATAACCACTTCCCCCACGCTGCCCAAAAGATCGTGCCCTATAAGTGCAGTGACGATTAACAATGTTAGTCCAAATGATGCCAGTAAAAATACTTTGCGGCTGCGATGATGAAAATACCCCATGACCAAGGCAATAGCGCTAATTGGCACCACTGCAAATAATAGCCAGCGGTGGAATAGGGTGTCGTTTATTGATAGCAAACCAGATAATGGAGGCATAAGAATAAGTAAAATAGGAAATAGCAAACAATGCACTACACATAGCAGAGATAACCCTACTGCAGTTTTGTCGCCTATTTCTTGAATTTTACCCATTCGGTTCTCCGGAAGAATGACTTTTTTTCGTTTCTGAAACACAGGTTTCACAGGTGCTATTTAACTCAATTTGTGAGCCTGTGGTTAAAAAACCATGTTTCTGAGTGAGTTGAGACAGCGTTTTAATCATATCATTCCCCAACTCTACTTTTTTTACGCACTGACAAGACTTACAGATTAAAAATAAAGGAGGATGGTGTTTCCAAGGACCAAATGTAGGTGCACAAATAATGTATTTATTAATAGAGTGTAGACGATGAACCAAATTAGCGGCTTCTAAAAACTCCAAAATTCGATATACCGACATGGGAGTAATTGGTGAACCAATAATAGCATTGTAGTGTTCAGTAAGTTCATAAGCTGAAACCGGTGTTTTAAGTTTGAATAACACTTCCAATACATGTTGACGCTTTTCAGTTAAGCGACTTCCTGTTTCTTCGCAAATTAGTCGTGCTACTGATATCAAACTTTTCGTTTCATTAGACTTCATAGTCTTTACCTTACAAATGATAGGGTTTCACCACACCTTGTAAAAATCATTGATTTTTATGAAGTTTTTCATTGATGATAATAAGTACAGATTCATCTTTTGCTCATGCCCGTTACGTTGGTTTTTACTTTATTAGGATTGTTTTTAATTTTGATACAGTATAACATAATTATATTGAATGAGATAGTATAACGTAACCAAAGAGGCTGGGATGTATAAAATATCACGAGTAGTGGCACTTGTTAGCGGGCTTATACCTGCTAGCTTAATGGCACAATCGATAGAGGGTGTAATCAAAAGTAGCGACGGTAATGCTGTTGCTGGTGCGCTTGTCACCGTTGAAGGGACTAGCGCTAGAACGGTCACAAATAGTGATGGAAGCTTTGCACTTAATGATTTAAGCGCTGGGTCAACAGAGCTGCATATTTCAGCGTCTGGCTATGCTCATCTTTATGAAGATATCGTATTGACCGAAGCTGGTGTGAAAAGCTTAGCATTAACCTTAATTCGCTCTCCAATTGAAGTTATCGACATTGTTGGCGCGCCAATTCATATGTCAGTGATGGAGTCTGCGTCTCCTGTAAGTGTTTTATCTGGGGAATCTTTACGTCGTCAACAAGCTTCAACCTTAGGTGACACCTTAGAAAAATTGCCTGGAGTACAAACTAACTTTCACGGCAACGTGGCGAGTACACCTATTATTCGTGGCCTTAGCGGACCCCGTGTATTAATAGCGCAAAATGGCTTAGACGTGAGTGATGTGTCTCGAGTTGGACCTGACCATTCAGTAGCAACGGAAGCATCTACCTCTCAACAAATTGAAGTGTTACGTGGTCCGGCAACGCTTTTTTATGGTAGCGGTGCCGTTGGTGGTGTGGTCAATGTCGTCGATGGACGTGTACCTACAGATAACACTACTCGAGGCGAATGGTTACTAGAAACTAATTCCGCAGACGAAAAGCAACTGGCTACGTTCAATGTCACCACTGGTTACGAATCTTTTGGTTTTTACGCCGATGGCTACTGGCGCGAATCTGAAGATTATGAAGTACCTGTAGAAGCTGAAGTTGAAGAAGAGGAACATGATCATGAAGAAGAAGAAAGTCATGATTATGTGGTTGAAAATAGTGCTGAGAAATCCAATGGTTTCACCTTAGGCGCTAGCTATTTGTTCGATGAAGGCTATGTAGGTGTGGCAGTTGAACAGTTTAATCGTGAATACGGTATCCCTGGTCACTCCCATGATGGTGATGTCAGTGTTTTTGCTGACTTAGAGCAGACTAGAGTGCAAGTGCTTAGTGAAATTTACGTTCAGTCACAATGGTTAAACAAGGTGAGCGTAAGAGGTGGTGTTACCAACTATGAGCATGCTGAAATAGAAAATGGTTCAGTTGGGACATTATTTGAAAATGATGGTCAAGAGTTAAAAGTTGATTTACTACATAACCCCTTGGCAGATTGGAACGGTGGTTTCAGCATACATTTTAAAAACAATGATATGTCCGCTGTTGGTGAAGAAGCCTTCTCTCCCCCTTCAGAGTCACAAACTATTGCACTAGCAGCGATGGAAGAAAAGCATTTTGGTGACGTATTGTTGCAATTTGGTGCGCGTATTGAGCGTGTCACCATAGATGCCGATAACGTTTTATTGCCAGCCCTTGAAGCTCATGACCATGAGGAAGAAGCGGAAGACGATCATGATCATGACCACGGTGACGAGGAAACTGTCACTCGAGTATTTGATGTTGCCCATAAATTCACTCCCGTTAGTTTGTCGGCTGGGTTAGTTTGGGACTTCGTACCAGGTTATAACTTTGGTATTTCGGTATCTCGCTCGGAGCGCGCGCCTTCAGCGGCTGAACTTCTGTCTTTTGGTCCACATATTGGAACCAATAGCTACGAAGTAGGTGCATTGTTCGCTTTAGATGGCGAAGAAATTGGTTTGTCCAACCAAACCATTGATCTTGAAACCGCGAATAATATCGATCTTACCCTACGTAAAACTCAAGGTGATTTAGCTTTCGTATTTAACGCTTTCTATAACCAAGTTGATAATTATTATTATCAAACATCTACTGGGCTTTATGTTGAAAGTAGTCATGACCACGATCATGAAGAAGGGGTTGAAGAAGAAGAAGAGCACACTGACGAGCTACCTGTTTATATCTTCGCTGCCGATGATGTCGTGTTAAATGGTTTCGAATTGCAAGTTGCATGGCAAGCCACAGACACCTTTAAAGCAACCGTTTTTTCAGACTTCGTTCGCGCTCGTTTAAAAGACGGCGGCAATTTACCTCGTACTTCTCCAATGCGTTTTGGAACACAGCTCGCTTATGTTGATGACAATCTAACTGCAAATTTAGATGTGACTCGCTATCAAAGCCAAGACCACGTTGCAGAAGATGAGACAAGCACTGATGGCTACACCATGGTAGATGTAAGTGTTTCCTATGATTTACCTATCTCAAGTCAAGACATTATGGTGTATCTAAAAGGTACTAACTTGACCGATACGGAAGCCCGAGTACATACCTCATTTATTAAAGATATAGCCCCACGCCCAGGACGCAGCTTTGCTGTGGGTGTAAGAGGCAACTTCTAATTTCGACCATCACTTATTACACATTAAGGATTTAACAATGACAAGCACACGCAAACTTTCTCTTCTTGCAGCTTCAATCGGGGCTTTGATGCTTACTGGTTGTGGAGATGCAGAAACGACCATTATCGAAAAAGAGTCGATTGAAGTGGATGATTCTATTGAAGATGATCATGATCACAGTGATGACGAATATCTAATTGAATCAATGGGCCGTTTGGCGGTATTAACTGCCGACAGCAGCGCCGCTATATACGACCTGGACGATGGTGACGAGTTGGACACGTTTTCGCTAACTTATGCATCTAGCACACTAACTTCATCAGCGGATTATCGATACGCAGTAATAGCAAGTCGCTCTGATGACTATGTAGGTTTTATAGATAGTGGCATGTGGCGTGAAGACCATGTTGAACATTTGCATGACTATGAACAAGCTCCAGCAATGAGCGACTATGAAATTACCGGTAGTCTGCCAACCCATATTATAAAACACGATGGTCAAATGGCGATTTTCTTTGATGGAGATGCAGAATCAAATACACCGGCATCTGTAAAAGTTGCTAGGGACACTGACATTAGCGGTGAAACTAGTGATCTGCCTACCTTGAACTACTCGGTAAACATGCACGGTGCCGTTGAACCTAAAGGTGAGTATTTACTATCTACGTTTCGTCGCGACGATGCTGAAAGTACTTCTGTGTCTAAACTTCTTCCTGACCAAGTAGCTGTATATCATTTACACGACGGTGAGTATGAACAAGAGCTAGTGCTTGATGTACTTTGTCCTGATTTGCATGGCAGCGCTATCAATGAAAGTTACGCTGTATTTGGTTGTGGTGACGGCGTAATCACTGCTCATGAGCATGATGGTGATTATGAAGCTGAAAAAATTGCTAATATTGATGTATTGGACAGCTTGAGAATCGGTACTATTTACGGACACGAAGAAAATGATACTTTTATCGGCATAGCTGCTGGTCATGAAGGTGGTGAATCAATTTTAATTAAAATTGCCCCTGAAGACAGCGAAATGGAAGCCCTAGAATGGCAACCAGAAAGTGATGCAAGCCCTGTAGCTTATGGTTTCTCTTACGAAGGCGACATGTTTTTGGTGTTAGATAGTCAAGGTTATTTGAATATTCTAAGTGCCCATGACCATGATGGCGAAACACATTGGGAACTTGAACAAAGCTTCGATATTACCGATGAAGATGTTGCCAATATGCCAGAAGGACTGTCTTTTAGTATGGCTGTAGCGCAAAACGGTAATTACGTCTACGTATCTGACCCAATTGCAGAACATGTTTTGCAAATTGATTTAGAAACTATAGAGGTTGTTAGCGATATTGAGTTAGGTTTTGCAGCGGCCAGTATTTCTTGGTTAGGCATAGCTGAAGAAGCCCATGACCACTAGTCTTTAGGGTTTTATAATATTTAGCCATGGTGGACTTTTACGTCTAACCATGGCTTTTTTTGTCTGTCAGTACTTGCATTTTCACAACAGTTTATGCAGTTTATGCAGTTTATGGCGTTGTCGTTAACTAATTTCTAATCCGACGAAAAGTGCCCATTCATACGCAAAAATCGAGCTACCACAAGGGTCAACAGTGCCCAGCCAATTCCCATTAGCCAGCCCGCTAACACATCAGTTGGCCAATGCACTCCTAGATACACTCTGCTCACACCAATGGAAAAAGTAAATAGAATTGCAATCATATAGAAATAGCTTTTTACCCTGCGACGAACGGGCAAGTGGGAGAGCATTCCTGCTAACGTAAAATAAACTAACGCTGACAACATGGCGTGTCCGCTTGGGAAGCTACTGGTATAAACGTAACTGCCATGGGGAACTAAGTCAGGTCGTGGACGCGTAATGCCATATTTCAATGAAAAGCTAACTATCATTCCAGAGGTAATCGCCAAGACCAATAAAGCCGCTATCTTAGGCTTGTTCTCAATAAGTAAAAATAAAGTCACAAACAGGGTAAAACTAGTCAGAATGGCCACTCCACCTAACGCGGTGATATCTCGCATCATCTCTTCTACCCATTTAGGGCCAATGGGATCTGAAAGGTCATTGGCATCACGAAAGGCAAGAATAATGTTTTGATCTATTTGTGGCGTTCCCCCAGCAACTGCAAACCCCGCTAATTCATAGAATATCCAAATAATCAGAGCAAATACGAACAGCAATATGAACTGCTTAATGTCAGATTTTTCCAAATCAAATTTTAGCATTTAAGACCTCCTGAACTTTTTCTTTTTTGATGAGTGGTTTTGGGGAGAACCGACATTAACCTGATTAAAATAAATTATCACGTTTACGTAATATTCACCTTATTAACATCATTGTAAAAATTGGAATGAAATTCCATTTCATGTACAAATTTCCTAGGTCTTACACGGCCATCTTTGCTTTTGCTTAAGTTACTGTATTTATTATATTTAATTCGACTGTAAGACTAAAGTCGTAGATCCGTTTTAGTCTCGAGCGAGTTAAGTTGAGGCGTTTTATTGGTATTCTGATACGCACGTCAACCGATATACTTTACTGCAAGAGAGAACCAACAATGTCAGCAACTTCTAGAATTCTTTGTCCGACACTTAAAGAGCGCGTAATGAGTGCAGAACAAGCCGCTGAATTGATACCCGCAGGTGCTAATATTGGCATGAGTGGGTTTACAGGGGCAGGTTATCCAAAAGCAGTACCAAAGGCATTAGCCGAACGTATCAAACGGGTAAACGCAGAGGGAAATGACCCCTTTCGCATTAGTTTATGGACTGGTGCATCAACCGCTCCTGAGCTAGATGGGGTGTTAGCCGAAGTGGATGGTATTGAAATGAGATTACCATTCCAAAGTGACCCTATTTGCCGTAACAAAATTAATACCGGTACTATGGACTATGTGGACCTGCATCTTTCTGAGGTGTCACAATACGCATGGTCTGGCTTCTTAGGCAAAATGAATATTGCCCTAATTGAAGTGGCAGGAATACGTGAAGACGGTAAATTAATTCCTTCTTCTTCAATTGGTAATAATAAAACTTGGATTGAACAAGCAGATAAAATCATTCTGGAAGTGAATAGTAAACAGAATATTAAGCTTGAAGGTATGCACGATATTTATTACGGCACCGCATTACCACCAAATCGCAAACCTATTATGCTAACTGACCCTGCTGACCGTATTGGTGAGTTTTATTTTGAATGTCCTCCTGAGAAAGTCATTGCAGTGGTTGAAACCAATGCCGAAGATAGAAACTCACCATTCAAAGCACCTGATGCTGTTTCGCAAAAAATTGCTCAACATATTCTAGACTTCTTCGAGCGTGAAATTGAAGTAGGTCGTTTACCCAAAGAATTATTACCGATCCAATCTGGTGTGGGCAATATTCCTAATGCGGTACTTGAAGGTTTAGATGCAGGTCCATTTAAAAACCTGTCAGCTTTCACTGAAGTTATCCAAGATGGTATGTTAAAAATGTTGAAATCGGGCACCTTGGGTGTTGCTTCAGCAACGGCATTTTCATTGAGTCCAGAAGGGCTGAAAGAATTTGACGAAAACATCGATTTGTACCACGACAAAATTATTTTGCGCCAACAGGATATCAGTAACAATCCAGAATTGGCTCGCCGTCTAGGTATTATTGCCATGAACGGTATGATTGAAGCAGATATCTACGGTAACGTGAATTCCACCCATGTAATGGGAACTCGAATGATGAACGGTATCGGTGGTTCTGGTGATTTTGCCCGGAACGGTTATTTGTCTATTTTCGTATCACCTTCAATCGCAAAAGACGGCGCTATCTCTTCTATTGTGCCTATGGTATCTCATGTGGATCACACAGAGCATGATGTGAAAGTAATAGTAACTGAACATGGTTTAGCTGATTTACGTGGCTTATCTCCTCGTCAGCGAGCTAGAGAGATCATCAACAACTGTGCTGATCCTAGTTACCGCCCAGCGTTGCAAGACTACTATGAAAGAGCATTACATTCAGGCCGTGGCATGCACACACCACATTTACTTAGCGAAGCCCTTAGCTGGCATGAACGTTATGAAAATGAAGGTCACATGTAAACTGTCACTTTCTAGTTAACCTAAAAAACCTCTTAATTGAGGTTTTTTATTTTTTAGCCGTTAATAAAATGTTTATGCAGGGCTTCAAGTAGGAGCAACTCAAGCAAGTCACTTGAGTGCTAAATCATTGCTCCGTTATTTTAACGGAGCAATCAATTTGTTTGTCATGCTTGCATCGATTAGGCGGATGCTGCCTTGTGACTTTTATTTATATATACCAAGAATATTAAGCCAAGAAGCACAACGGCTGCACCAATAGGTCGACCTAAGTCAGGAGAAAGGTTAAAGCCAATTTCCGCGGTCATGATGTAGGAAATGGTGACCCCTGTGGCAATGACCGCAGGAATACTGGTGATCCAATGGAAAGTACCGCGGTCGAGCAAGTACTTTGTCGCCAACCATAATACGCTGGTGGATAACAGCATATTTGAGAACGCGAAATAACGCCAAATCACTGAGAAGTCCAACTTAGTCATAAAGTAGGCAATGGCTAAAATGGGCAACGCAAGTAATAAGCGATTCCGTATGCTCTGGGGGATATTAAATGCATCCACTATGGTCAGTCGTAACGAGCGAAATGCGGTATCGCCAGAGGTGATAGGGAATACGGCAACTGCTACAATTGCCATAATACCGCCAAATAAGCCTAAGTAGCTATTGGCAATGTGATTTACCACTAACCCTGGGCCACCAACATCTAGCATGGCTTTAAGTCCTGCATAGCCTTCTGGGAAAGCGGCAATGCCAGCCAATGCCCATACACAAGCTACTATACCTTCACACATCATCGCGCCGTAATACACAGGTCTTACGTATTTTTCATTGGTTAAACAACGAGCCATAATAGGCGCTTGGGTTGAATGGAATCCACTGATTGCTCCACAGGTAATAGTTACAAATAACAATGGCCAAGTAGGTAAACCGTCCGGATTCGGTGCCAAAAAGTCGTGGGCATGGTCAGCTTCAAAATAAGCCATAAAATCACCGGCCATCGGTAAGTGTGGGGCATCAATGAGCAAGGCAATGGCAATCATCGTGGTCATTACGATCATTAATAATCCAAAGATGGGATAAAACTTGGTGATAATCTTATCGATAGGTAAAAGTGTTGCTAGGAAGTAGTATCCTAAAATGGCCAGTACCCAGAAGGTATTGTTGGCCAAAAAGGTATCTTGGAAGGCATCGAGGTTACTCAATAGGCCGGCGGGGCTCATGATAAACACCACCCCAACAAAAAACAGCAACATGGCGGTGAAGATAAGCATCAAAGCTTTAAATACGATGTTGAAATAGTGCCCTGCTATTTCTGGTAAGCTTTTGCCGTCTTCTTTGATGCTCATGACACCCGAGAAATAGTCGTGAACGGCACCACCTAAGACATTACCTAATACAATCCAGACCAATGCCACTGGTCCATATAAAGCACCAAGAATAGGACCAAATATCGGGCCTACTCCGGCAATATTCAAAAACTGAATTAAAAACGCACGCACAGGATGAACAGGGACATAGTCAACACCTTCACTAAAGCGTGTTTGAGGTGTGGCAACATTGGGGTCTATACCAGCTTGTTTTTCAACAAATGGGCTATAAAATTTATAGCCGAGGATCAATATAGTAATACAGATAAAAAAGATGATCATTGCAGTGCATATCTCAGTTTAGGGACTTTCGAAAAAGAGCACGATAATCGCACTCCGCCTTTCATTTTTTATAATTTATAGCTGGATAAAAATCGGCGTAAATAGTAACAAAGTCGAACTCAACAAAAAATGGAAAACATGGCTTATTAGCGGTTAATCCACAAAAAAGGGCTAACAAAGTTAGCCCTTCTAATAAATAACTGGCAATACAACTAGAAGTTGTAAGTATAACCTAGGGTTGCTGATTGTGGCTTACCGGCGAATACTGAACCGTGTACTCGCGTGGTCATATAGGTTTCGTCGAGTAAGTTATCTACAGTTAGGTAAAGTTCAGATGCGTCATTGATAAAGTAACGTGCTGATAAGTCAACAATGGTTCTAGCGTCAATTAACTCATTCAGCGGGATAGCACCTTGCCCTGCTTTAGTACGCATCTTCGAAGTATAACGGCCGGCTAACGTTAGTTGCCAAGAGTTAGCTTGGACACCAACAGAAAGATACAGTTGATCATCAGGCAAGTAGGTTAATGAATCCCCTTTTTGAACGTCATCCCAACTTTCAAAATCTGATGAGAAGTCTGAACCAAATTCCGCATTAGTGTAGGTGTACGCCAGTTTAACCGGAAAGCTTAGTTCGTTATTTTGTTTAAACTCATAACCTAAACTCAACTCTAAACCACTTACTTCGACTTCACCGGCATTGTATTGGTTACCTATATTGTCATCGTCACAACCTTGTGCAGCGGTACAGTTACCGTGCATGTTGCTGTAATCTCCAATAAATACAATTGCCTCAGAACTAAATGCATTTTGTTGATAGCGAAAACCCGCTTCGTAGTTCCAGCTTTCTTCTTCTTGCCCATCTGCATTACCTGGTGCTGCGGGGGAAAATCCTTTTTGCACACCTGCTAATACAATCAAAGATGGGTTAATCTGGTAGGTTGCCGATAGTGAAGGTAAAACTGAGTTAAAGCTGTTTTCTATATCGGTGTCTGCAACCCCGTCTCGAGCTGGGTTGGATTTGCCCCAATCTAAACGATTAGTGGTGACGTCCTCAAAACGAAGACCAAGGGTCACTGCAAAATTGTCTATAGTGAAACGGTCTTGAACGAACATTGCCCAAGCTTCCGCGCTATCAATCCGGTTTGAATCTGTGCCTGGTATGCCACTGGAGGTGCGAGTCATAATTTGGTCTGTATCTAATTGGTATGTATCAGCCCATTGATAACGATCCATCTCGTCTTCGTGATAGCGCACACCAAATGCAAGCTCATGATTATCAAGGTAGTAGTTAAGTTCCGTTTGAATACCTTGTGATAAATAATCACGGTTATTGGCTTTAACACCGACTTCTATTGGCGTGGTGATTAAACCTTGGTCAAAATCAGCAGCAGTTTGAATGCCGCCACTACTTAAGCTGTCACCGTCTATGCTATAGGATTTATACCAATTACGATGGAAATCGTTGTAATAAGCGGTGGTGCTAACTGTTGCATCTGGATTGAAGGCAATTATGTGATTCAGTTGAATCTGTTTGTGTTCAGTATTCATCTGATCTTTTTGTGAAGCTGAATAACGCATAAAAGGGCTTGTTGCATAATCTTCATCCGTTAACCCCATATAGGTTTCGTCTGATACTTCATCTGCATATTTCAGTTTAAGTTCAACAATTTGTTGATACTTATCGGATTTGTCGGATTTAAAACGAATTTTTGCCATAACATCATTTTTAACAAAGCCGGTGTCGCCACCCACACCATTGATATCACGGAAGCCATCGGCTTGGTAACGATAAACTTCGCCTACTGCGTCAATACGTTCACCTTGACCACCTACATATCCATGTATTTTGCCAAAGCCATCTTGACCTTTAGCCACATCAATATTGCCCGCTAAAGCTGCCTCTGGAATTTCACGGGACAGCATATTGATGACACCACCAGTGGTACGGGGGCCATATTTAACCGTAGAACTACCTTTTAATATCTCAACACTCTGCATACGACCGGATGTTGGAAAGTAATAAGCTGCGGGAGAAGCATAAGGAGCAGGCGCGGCTAATACACCATCTTCCATAATTGTAATCTTCTCAGAGCGATTTTGGCCTGTGCCACGCATACCCAAGTTAGGACGTAAACCATACCCATCTTCTTCTTGAACATATACACCTGGGACGGCTGCCAAAGTACGCATGATATCGGTGTATTTAAATTTTTCAATTTCAGCTTGGCTAATTAAATGAGCGCTACCAGGGACCGTATTTATTGGGTTTTTACTGCCAAAAATATGCATTTGTTCAATCTCTGTATTTGCCGAATTATCATCTGCAACAGCCCCAAATGTAATTAACAAAGCACTTGTTAAAAGGTTTAAACGCCAAGTATTTGATTGAATCATTCTTTACTCCGATACTCTGGATATGTTTAATGTAAATGGAAATTATTCTTGTTTACATTGTAATTTCGAGCATTTTACTCAAGCCCTTCTTAAAAGCAACTTTGGTAACGACTTATTTACAACTTAATGGTTAGAAGATATGCGGAATGAATGAGACGTAGGAAAAATGTCACTGCCTCAAAAGTGCGATGAGGTAGCTTAGTCCACTAGTCAGAATGATGGATAGTTGTTTGTAAAAAAGGATATCTAGCCTAGGGTTACTTACCGAACACTGACCAACCAGTTTTATAGGCCAATAATTCCAATGCTTTTGTACCCAGTTTACTATTGCCGATGGCATCTAGTCCGGGGGACCATACGCCGATGGAGGCATTTCCTGGAGCGACAGCAAGTATGCCTCCGCCCACGCCACTTTTGCCCGGTAGTCCGACTCTAAAGGCAAACTCACCAGAGCCATCATAATGACCACAGGTGAGCATTAAAGCATTGATTCGTTTTGCCCGTTGTGCAGAAACAACCGTGTAGCCAGTTATTGGATTCACTCCATTGTTGGCTAAAAATAGCCCGGCTTTGGCAAGTTGTGTGCTATTCATGGCAATTGAACAATGATGGAAGTAGGTACCTAAGACTTCCTCTACAGGGTTTTCGAAGTGACCAAATGAAGACATGAAATAGGCTAGGGAGGCGTTCCTTGCACCTGTTTCCAACTCAGATTTCGCCACTTTTTCATCAATCGCTATGCTGTCATCATCAGCGATATAACGCATAAATTGTATTATTTCGGCTAATACTTCTTTAGGTTCGTGACCTTGCATAATGAGGTCTGCAATTGTTATAGCACCTGCATTAATAAAGGGGTTGCGGGGTTTGCCATGCTCGTGCTCAAGTTGCACTATGGAGTTAAAGGGGTCTCCCGAGGGCTCTCGACCGACTCTTTGCCAGATGCTATCTCCCAACTTTCCCAGTGCCAAGGTTAGGGTAAAGACTTTGGATATACTTTGAATTGAAAATAATTTGTCGGCGCAGCCCGCCTGATAAATCTCACCATTGGTTAAGGCTACGCTGATGGCAAATTGATTTGGATCGATTTTTGCCAATTGAGGAATATAGTGTGCTACCTCACCTTTATCCTCAAGGTTCATCATTTCTTCAGCAATTTCATCGACAATTTGTTGCAAAGCTATCTCCATCAATTTGAGCTTGGCACTAGTGTTGATAATGTTTTACATGCTATCTCGTAGTTCTGCCATTAATTTTACACTTTTTAGTCGGGCAGCAGGATCATGTATGGGGAAGGACATGATTAATTCATCAATGCCGGTTTTTTCAATAAAATCTGCCAATTTGGGTTTTATGGATTCTTTTGTGCCAACTAATGAATATTGTAAAACGTGTTCAACATTGTACATGTCTGCAATGCTCCAATGGATTTTATCCACTGGTTTAGGGAAGGGAGTATTAGCGCTGGTGCGCATTTGCAGAAATTTTTGCTGCACCGAAGTATACAAGTAATTTGCTTCTTCTTCCGTATCCGCTATTACCGCCATAACCCCTGCCATTGAATAGGGTTCTGGGTTTTCATCGGTTGCTTTGAAGTTCCCTCGGTAACTGTCTAATGCCTGATGTAGTTGATCAGGGGCAAAGTGGGATGCAAAAGCGTAGGGCAGTCCGAATTCTGCGGCCAGTTGGGCACTGTATAAACTTGAACCCAATAACCACAAAGGAATATTGGTATCTTGGCCAGGTACAGCCAGCACTGGTTGTGATTGGGGACCTAAGTAGCTTTGTAATTCACGGATATTTTGAGGGTACTGATCGGCACCTGAACCACCTTGTCGACGCAGTGCCATTAAAGTTTGCATGTCGGTGCCAGGGGCTCGCCCAAGGCCTAAATCAATGCGATCACCGTAAAGCTCTGCCAAGGTTCCGAATTGCTCCGCGATAATTAAGGGGGCGTGGTTGGGTAACATTACGCCTCCACTGCCGATGCGGATGTTTTTCGTGGCCGCGCCAATGTTCGCCAGCAATACCGCGGTAGCTGAACTAGCGACGCTTCTCATGCCGTGGTGCTCCGCTAACCAGAAGCGTTTATAGTCATGGGCTTCTGCGGTAATGGCGGTTTCCCTAGCCATTTTTAACGCTTCAGAAACACTGCGACCTTCACCAATGGTGGCTAAATCTAATATGGAAATCGGAATCATAATACCTACCGAGTCATTGAATTGTAATAGGATTATTGCGGTGGATGATCCAACTTACAAGGGGACACCGGCGATTATCAGTAAAGATCTCAGTGGTTGACTATAATATTCAGCATAATCAAAATAAATAGAACCAAATTGCTTTATATACTGTAAGTAACTGATGTAACTATGGCTAAACAGTCATTTCCATATGGGAATCGAGGATATTGTCGCGAGTTTCAAATACTTTACATGGTTGACCCAGTTTTGAATGGTGATATTGTGTTGTTTTAAAGGGCTAACAGCCTGTAATCACATTAAATTATGAGAAGAGACTAATGAAAAAAGGATTAATCGTTTTTGCAATTATCATTTTGCTTATTGCAGGCGGTGCTTGGTATTTACTAAGTGGCGCAGGAGACTTCATTCGAGTACAAATGGAGCAACAAGGCTCTAAATATCTAGGCACACCAGTATCTGTTTTTAATGTGGATTTGGCACTTAGTGACGGTCGTTTAACCATCAGCGATATTGACGTTGAGAATCCAGACGGGTTCAGTGATGAAGATGCCTTTAGCGTCGAAAACATCACACTAGATTTAGGCGAAGTATTAAGCGAACCCTATGTTGTTCAGACGGTTAGCATCAATGCTCCTGAAGTACTTTATGAAGTAGATGAAAGTGGTAAAGGGAACTTACTTGTTATTAAGGACAACCTAGCCGCTAATTTACCTAAATCTGAAAGCCAACCTTCTTCAGAGCCAGGTGCAAACCCGCTTATTATTGTTGAAAATGTGACTGTCAGTAACGTTCGTCTTAAACTCGATTTCGAAAAACTGTCTACCGGTGAGCTTGAAATTGAACAAAAAACTTACGAGATTACACTACCTACATTTAACGCTGGTCCCATAGGTCAGCCAAACGGTATTCCGGCTGATCAAGCGGGTATGGCCATCGTCAATGCCATGTTAGATAACATTATTGACCAAGCGAAATCTGAAGCTAAGAAAAAGTTAGCAGAAGAAGCTAAAAAACTAGCACAAGAAAAGCTCGACGAAGAAAAAGAAAAACTCACAGAAAAAGCCAAAGATAAACTGAAAGGTTTGTTTAACTAAGCTAAATCGAGTTTGCGCTGTAGCCTAACGGATATTGTCGTTTGGTTGCAGCGTTTTAAATTAATTAGCTTACAGCCCATCCATGATGGGGTGCAGATAGATATTTAGGTATAGGATCAAGGTAGATTGCCGTTAACCAATTGAGGTGTTTAAAAACAGCGTAACTCAAAATGGCTTTGAATCGAGGGAAAGTCGCTATGGAAAAGTATATTCTGGCTATTGATCAAGGCACCACCAGTAGCAGAGCGATTTTATTTTCGTTGCAGGGTAAACCTTGTTTTATTGCGCAACAAGAATTCAGTCAATCTTATCCCGAAGATGCTTGGGTTGAACATGACCCTGAAGAAATATGGCAAAGCGTCCTTAAAACCTGCAAAGACGTCATACGTGAAGCACAAATCGACATTTCTCAAGTAATTTCCATCGGTATCACCAATCAACGAGAAACAACCCTAGTGTGGGATAAAAAAACCGGTAAGGCGGTTTATCCAGCCATCGTTTGGCAAGACAGACGAACATCTTCAACCTGCAAACAATTTGCCCAAGACCCTCAACTAGTCGATTACATTACCAATACCACAGGGCTTTTGTTGGATCCTTACTTCTGTGCCACTAAAATTCAATGGATTCTCGACAATGTAAAAGGGGCTCGACAAAAAGCTGAATCTGGTTCACTGGCCTTTGGCACTATCGATACCTTTTTAATTTGGCGTTTAACCAAAGGTCGTTGCCACTACACCGATGCAACCAATGCCTCTCGAACTATGCTATTCGATATTCATCAACAGCAATGGGATACCGAACTGCTAAACACTTTCAACATCCCTAGCACCATGTTGCCTCAGGTACTAAACAGTGCCGACGAATTTGGTAAAACCGATCCTAAACTACTTGGCAAAGCTATCCCTATTCAAGGGGTTGCTGGTGATCAACAAGCTGCATTGTTTGGACAGGCTTGTTTTAAAAAGGGCATGGCCAAAACAACCTATGGCACAGGCTGCTTTATGGTTTTAAATACCGGCTCTTCGCCATTAAAATCGGAAAATCGGCTGTTAACCACTGTGGCTTATCGCCTAAACGGAGAAACTACCTATGCCTTAGAAGGCAGTATCTTTATGGCGGGTGCCACTATTCAATGGTTACGGGATGGATTGCAATTAATCAAAGATGCCGCTGAAAGCGAATCTTTAGCGAAAATGGCCAGTGCGAACAACAGTGTGTTTTTGGTACCCGCGTTTACCGGATTAGGCGCGCCATATTGGGATCCTGACGCTCGCGGTGCAATTTTAGGGTTAACTCGCGATACTGGGATCAATGAAATTGTTGCCGCTGGTTTGCAATCGGTGTGTTATCAATCCAAAGATTTACAAAAAGCCATGGAAAGTGACGGTGCCAGAGCAACTAATCTGAGAGTTGATGGCGGCATGGTTAAAAATGACTGGTTAATGGGGTTTTTAGCTGACATTTTAGGTGCAGAGGTTGATCGACCTGAAATTACCGAAACTACGGCTTTAGGCGTCGCTTACTTAGCAGGGTTACAAGCTGGAGTGTATACATCTTTAGATGAACTCAGTGGACAGTGGCAATGCGAACATACATTTGTACCAAGGTTCAGCAAACAAGAACGAGACCACGCTTATGGGTTATGGCAACAGGCGGTTAATCGTATTCGTTGTGATTAAATGCAAAAGCCATTTGCTAAAATTTACTTTCATGGTGTGAAATTGGCAATAGATTGCCTAAGCTCGACAAATTTTATCCCTAAGTTGGCGTAACTTTGCCACTTACTTGCACGTATTTATAGGGTATTAGAGGCTAATAAGTTCTTGAAACAAAGCTATACGCTTTATTCGCTTGTTCAATAGTATTGGTAACCTGAGAAACCGTTGATTCTATTGATTCTTTCTCAGCATCTTCAAATATAAAATCGGTGACATTGTTGTAAATGGATTTTCCAGAGAATGATTCAATTGCCATATCCGCAGCGGCAAACGCCACTCCTATAGGTCCTCCATAAACAAATCCACCTAATAATTCAGACACCGGATCCACACTCGTATTAGATGTGTTTTGGTAGATGTCAGAGACGATAGGAACATGATTTAGTATGTTGATAGTGTCAAAAAAATCGTCCATTCCTAAGCCATCATCACCTACCACATAATTTGAAATATCTTGAATTGAACCTAACAAGCTAGAGTCAGGATTTAATTCACTCAAGTCTGTGGTAGTAACCTCTGGTTGTGCAGCAATCGCGGTAGTTGCAGCACCGAAAAGGTTTGCATTGAGACTACTCAATAACGACGTTTGCAGGTTTGCAATAGAGTCTAATGACGTCAATTGAGATAAGGAGTCTTCGGTGAATTGATCTAAGCCAATCGCAGAAAATAGACTTTTCTGGATACTATCAATGGCAGAGTCCATATTGCTATCATCTTGAGTCGAATTATCACTGGTACTTTGCTGCATCAGCGACATTAACCCACCAAATACCTGATTGATCCCATCCGTATTTGCAGTACTTTGACTCTCAGAAGTTGATTCAACTGAGGCACCTAAACCTAAGTTATTTTGCAGTGTATCGATGACATTCATGGCTATGGATTACTCTTAATTTATGCAATTTGGATGAACTTGTGTAAGTTCTTATAGGCTAATATCGTGCCAAAAATTTAGCGACGTATCATGGACTTAAATAATTTGAGGTAATTTTTATTTACATTAAAAGCGCTTGTGTAAAGTTTTAGTAAAGGTACTAAAGAGAATTTATTTTTCGGTAAACTTATCTGAGAATTTGGCAAATGAGAGGCAATTCTAATAATAAACGTGTTGTTATCTTTGGATAGCAATAGAGGTTATATTTCACTATGAAAAAATATCACTTTATTACTTTTTTCTGTTTTGTTGTTTGCTCTTGTTCTCAGACGCCTACCGTAGAAGAAGAAGTTGTCGAAAACCTGCCAACTAATCCAAAAGTTAGTCAAAGAGCGGTTACCCAAAAAGACAAAGAAATCATGCCAAATGATCCTAGCTATCGACCCATCCGCATGGAAGGGGTTGAATCTATTGCTGTGCCTACAGGGTCACTTTTCCAACCTGACAACGAGGCTAGCCTGTATCAGTTGCACCGCAAATACCAAGTGGGTGATATGATTTTAGTTAAGCTAAGTGAGTCAACAACGTCAAAAAAATCAGTTGATTTTCAAACCGATAAAAGCAGCCGTTTCGAGTTAGGGCCAGTGAATGTTACCGCTGGACCTATTCAGATTGATGAATCTGATTTAGATATTGAGCACAATCAAGAAAATGAGTTTGATACATCATCAGAAGCTAACCAATCTAATTCTTTAACCGGTGATATTACCGTTTACGTAAAAGAAGTCCTACCTAATCGTAACCTTGTGGTTGCAGGCGAGAAGTGGATTACACTGAATACGGGACAAGAATATGTCAGGTTTTCCGGCGAAATAAGAACCGATGACATCGATGCATCAAACACCATTATTTCATCTAAAGTGGGCAATTCACGCATTGAGTATAGCGGTAAAGGCGAATTGCACTCCAATCAAGAAGAGTCAGTAATAAACAAATTATTTGGCATTTTCAATTAACTTATAAATGAATATAAATATGATGAAAATGTTTAATTGCACAACTTTGTTAGTGCTTTTGCTGACCTGTCCCAACGCTTTTGCTGTCTGGCAGCAAGGCGAGGCTACTGTAAAATTAGATGGTGCTGATGTAAGTGATGTGAGAGTCACAGCCATCAAGAATGCAGTAGCAGATGCATCTTTTAAAAACGGTAGTTTTGTTTCAGCCGAAGATGTAGTGCTAGATGGCCTGTTAGTCAGTAGTAAATCTGTTATCACCACCCAAGGTCAAATTCAGCGTGTAGAAGTGCTAAGTGAATCTGTGAATGAGGATATATTCAGTGTTATCGTCAGAGTGGATTTTTCTCCTATGTTTAACTGTCCCCATGACGGCTATAACCGTTCAGTATTGTTAACCCAATTTCAAGTGTTAAAACCCCAGCAAGCCAGTTACGGTGGTATTTTCGATATTGGTAAACAGATAAGTAAACGAATTGAGCAACAATTGCGTGCTGAACAAACCAGTCCTAAGGTTCGATTGATTGACAAGGCGTTTACAGGGGTTGATTCCTACGATCAAATTCATCTCAACGAATTAACCAATAAAGCTATTTATATGTCCAAAGAGTATGGTCGGCAGTTTGTAATGTTTGGCTTTATTCGTGATATTAGTTTGTTCGAACAAGTAAAAGAAGAACTGTTATCTGATGACGTGTCGTTAAGACGAAATTTTACCATTCAAGTGTATGTACTGGATGTTTACCGACATACGATTATTTTCCAAGAGTCTTACCACAGTGAAGCCGATTGGGAATACAGTGATGATTACAATGTTGATACCAATAACAGTTTGTTCTGGCGCAGTGATTATGGTCGTACAGTACTCAATACCGTTAATGGCGCGGTTTCAGATGTTGCCAATAAACTTCAGTGTGAACAGAGTTTTGCGCAAATTGTGGGAACCAATAACAATAAACTAATCATTAATATGGGTTTAGACAACGGGCTAAAGTTAGGCGATAAATTCCTACTTTATAAAAAACGCTTGCCTGTTAGTGTAAACGGACTAAGTAACGCGGCATTGACTGCCGTTGACCGAGGTGTTTACAAAGTTGTGCAATTAGATAGTTTAACTGCAGAATTGAGTAACGATGATCCAGCCCAAGTTATCAACGGTGATTTGCTAGACCTCGTCAGCCCAACTCGCTAATATTAAACCATAAAGTCACTGAATGTTTGCAAGATAATATTTGGTGGCTCTTATGAGGTCTTGCCATCCAACTAAGTTAAATGATTTGTGCATTTTAATAACAGTCTATACTGCATCATTTCAGTGCAATAGTTCATCTCTGCCTGAATTCATTTGAGCCTATTCTAGCTCCTAGCCCTTTAAAATTAACAAACTTAAAAACCTGACTGATTGGTCATTTTCTTGCATCGCAATGCTATTAGCTTTCCCAACTTAAAATCAAACTAAATGATATCAAGTCCGAAACTCCATTTACTGATAACTCTAAGGCAAATCAATGAAAAAAAACTCTGAACTGCTTTACGGGTTAAATGATATACCCACGAAAAAGCAAAGCATTACTGCCGCGACTCAGCATATTCTAGCCTGTTTTGTGGGGATTATTACACCAACTCTCATCATTGGCGGCACTTTAGGGTTACAAGCCGAGTTGCCTTACTTGTTGAGCATGGCGTTATTTGTGTCGGGAATGGCAACCTTTATTCAAGCGAAAACCATTGGTCCTATTGGCAGTGGTTTAATTGCCGTACAAGGCACCAGTTTCTCGTTTGTTAGTGCAATCTTAGTGGCTGGTTTTGCAATTAAAGCCAAAGGAGGCAGCAACGAGGAGGTCTTATCGACTATTTTCGGGGTGTGCTTACTCGGCGCTTTTATTGAAGTGTTTATTAGTCAGTTCATAACAAAAGTGAAGCGTATTGTTACCCCTCTAACCACTGGCATAGTGATCACCACCATCGGTTTTAGTTTAATAAAAGTAGGAATGACAGACCTAGCGGGTGGCTTTGGTAGCGACACCTTTGGCGATACCCAAAACTTATATATTGGTATTTTTGTGCTGGTAACTATCATAGTACTCAATGTCTCGGCTAACCCATGGATTAGGCTTTCTGCCATTATGGTTGGCATGGGAATAGGCACAGTGCTGGCTTACTGGTTAGGCATTGTGTCGGTGGAGCATATTGGTGAACAATCTTTATTTAGCGTGCCTGTGCCGTTTAAATACGGAATAAACTTCGATTGGGAGGTGTTTTTGCCAGTTGCTCTAATCTATCTTATGACAGCACTGGAAAGCTCCGGTGATTTAACCGCTAACAGCTTATTTTGTGGTTTGCCCATTAAAGGTGAGCAGTACTTGAAACGCATTAAAGGAGGTATTCTCGCCGATGGTGTGAACTCAGCACTTGCTTCGGTATTTAATACTTTTCCGAATACCACTTTTGGTCAAAATAATGCGGTGATTCAGTTAACCGGTGTAGCGAGTCGACATGTGGGATTTTACATTGCTGGTATCTTGGTGTTGTTAGGCTTGTTTCCAATTATCGGCGGGGTATTGCAGTCCATTCCTAAGCCTGTTTTAGGCGGCGCTACCTTAGTCATGTTTGCCACCATAGCCGTAGCTGGTATTAAAATATTGGCGAGCGAACCCATAGACAGACGTAAGACCCTGATTATGGCAACCTCTTTTGGCGCTGGCTTTGGAGTACTGATGGAGCCGAATGCACTGCAAGGGTTACCCCAAGCCCTACGAAATATATTTTCATCTGCAATTACCACTGCAGGCGTAATCGCAATAATTATGAGTCTCCTAATTCCAGAGCCAGCTCAGGAAGAAGCGACCGCACCCTCGCAATTGTAAACTCAACTTTAGCCGCAGTTTAGGCTGCGGCTAAGTACTAATTAGTTTACCGATACAACTTTGGCTTTGCCTCGACCACTTTTCTCCGAGGCGGCGCTAAGTTCTCCATCTTTTTGCAGAATCAAATGCACATCTCCAAAGCGACCTTCGCGAATGATGTAACCCATTTCTTTAAGTGGGGCTAGCACCGACTCGCTAATACCTGGATGCACTCTAATGGTATCTTTGGGCCACAGTTGGTGATGAAAGCGTGGGCTATTTGCAGCCTCTTCAGCGCTCATATTAAATAACAATGTGTTAAGTATTGACTGGGTAACTGACGAGATAATAGTGGTACCGCCGGGAGATCCTGTCACCAATTTTACGGCATCGTTGTCGAGCACAATAGTCGGGCTCATAGACGATAACATGCGTTTGTAGGGGGCGATGGCATTGGCTTCTCCACCAATAGCGCCAAAGAAGTTGGGCACTCCAGGCTTGGCACTAAAATCATCCATTTCATCGTTTAATAGAAAACCTGCACCTTCAGCCACCACACCTGCGCCAAAGCTCAAGTTAATCGTAGTGGTATTGGATACGGCATTTCCCCAACCATCAACAATAGAAAAGTGGGTGGTATCTTCACTTTCGTGCAAACCCGGTTTGATTTTTCTGGTGGCAGATATGGCAGTTAGATTAATCTCTTTTGCCCGTGATTGGATATATTCTGGCACCATTAACTCAGTTTGTGGAACATCAATAAAGTCTGGATCCCCAAGGTATTCAGCCCGATCAGCAAAAACACGTTTTCCGGCTTCTGATACTAAGTGCAAGTAAGCTGTAGAGTTTTGCTTAGGTAAGGTATTGGTTTGGATAACTGCATCTAACATACCCAACCATTGGGCTACAGCAATACCGCCTGAACTAGGAGGTGGCGCGGTGATAACCGTATAACCGCGCCAAGGAAAGGATACCGGAGTACGCCACTTAGCTTGGTAAGAAGAGAGGTCTTCAAGGGTAATTAAGCCGCCGTCTTTTTGCATAAACGACACTATATGTTCAGCGGTTTCACCCTTATAAAATCCATCGACACCAAGGTCGCGGATGCGGGTTAAGGTGGCGGCTAATTCTGGCTGTTTGAACAAGGCACCGGTTTGAGTGGCAGCTGCAAAGTAGTCTTCAAAATTGCTTTCTATGCCCTTTTCATTTTTCCGGGCGATATAGCGACTGACTTTTTGCGCAAACTTTTCAGGTACGATAAAACCATCTTTGGCTAAGCTAACTGCCGGTTGAACTAAACGAGTCCAAGGTAACTTTCCATATTTTTTGTGGGCTGCCCACATGCCTGCCACTGAACCTGGTATGCCTGAGGCTTTTGCGCCAAATAACGATTGTGTTGTAATTACATTACCGTCTTTATCCAGATACATATCACGTGTCGCCGCAGCAGGCGCCATTTCGCGGTAATCTAAGAAGTCCGCTTGCTGGTTAAAATAAATGGTCATAAAACCACCGCCACCAATATTTCCAGCTTCAGGGAAGGTTACCGCTAAAGCAAATTGCGCGGCAATGGCAGCATCTACCGCATTACCGCCTTCGTCTAGTACGGCAAGGGCCACGTCTGCACCAAATTCATCTGGCATGGCCACAGCATAATCGCCTTTAGTTTTGTCTATGCCAGTTTGAGAACAGGCGCTTAGAAAAACAACAAAAGATAAAACAAATAAAATACGCATAAACATTTATCCAATCATTAGTAAGCTAGCAATAAAATAAGCAACCAGAGTTAAACTTCCGGCAACCAGCGCGTAGGGCAATTGAGTACGAACATGTTCTAGTAGATCACAACCTGAAGCGATGGAAGAAACCGCCGTACTATCAGATATGGGAGAGCAGTGATCCCCGAATATCCCACCTCCTAAAATCGCCGCAATAACCAAAGAGGGAGGTAAACCAAGTTGTTGGATCAGAGGGACACCTATGGGAATGAGAATGGCGAACGTTCCCCAAGAGGTACCTGTAGTAAAGGACATAATTGCGCCAGCAATAAACAACATAGGTACAACAAATACAAGTGGTAAGTACTCACCAACCATGCCTGCCACAAAGGTGCCTGTTCCCAGTATTTTTAAGCTAGCACCCAAAGTAAGGGAAAGCAGCACTATACTCACCAAGGGCAAAAGTTCACCCATGCCTTTGAAGCCAACTTCAACGGCTCTATGATGATTAAATTGTTTGCTTGAGATTAACAAGAAGTAGGCAACAACGGTTGCTAAAACCGTGGCATACAATACGGATTTACTACCGCTGCCTTGGGATAAAACCCCGTCTCCAGTCCAAAACATGAAACCCACCATGCTCAGTACCATAGTTAATATAGGTACCACCATAAAGCGCGCTTTCGTTGCGGGTGCGGCAGATAGACGGCTTTGGGTAGCATCTAATTGCTGCTCAGCTTTAGCCATAGGGCCATGGACCTTATCCGCGAATACAGTGTAAGCAGCAATAACTAGGGTAATGATGGCATAGAAGTTAAACGCCACTGTTCCCCATAAAATACTGGCTGAAGATTGTTCTAACTCATAACCTTCTAACAAGCCAAGGACAAAGGCTCCCCAACCATTGAGTAGAATCAAGATACAAACGGGCGCGCTTGTACTATCGATAAGATAAGCCAATCGTGCTCGACTCATACCAAATTTATCAAATAGACCACGGGCAAATATCCCCGCGGTAAGCACACTTAAATTTGATTCAATAAAAATAACAATGCCAGTTAACATTGTTAAGCCACCCACTTGGCGACGATTGTTGGCAATGCCGCGCCGAGTAAGCCAGTTTACGGTGGCGGTTACTCCGCCAGAATCCCGAATGTAGGCCAATAGAGCACCCACCAATAAACTAAATAACAAAATACGGGTGTTGCCAGCGCTGGTGGCCACATCCACCACTCGTTCAATCGAAGAAATTGGTGCTAATATGACACTTTCAGAAGCTGATGTAAGTAAGATAAGCGCTTCAGAGCTTAACACCGCCATCAACAATGCCATGATGACTTCTTTTTTCCAAAACACGATAAATATCGCAATCAATGGCGGTATGATGGAAACCCAATCCATAAATTATTCCCTAAAATCTTTTCTTAATTATTGTGAGTACATGGAAGTAATCGTGATCAGAATGACATTAAATCATAAATCAATAGTGTATTAGTTTACTGGTGATAATCACATGTTCTTATTTAGGTGCTCACCTTAAACTAGACTGGTTAAAAAGGGAATATATACAATTCAGCGAACTAGCAACAGATTACATTTTATCCTGTGGTCATGGACTAAAGTGACGGACTAAAGTGTGGGTGAACATTGAGCAAGCATCTTAGCCAATTAAAAAGCATCAAACCTCATCGACTGCATTTAAAGGTTAACGATTAGGTTTGATGACTTATGTTGATGGAATATTGGCTAATAATCACAGCTGCTGTTAATGCTAGGCTGTGGTATTGATGGGGGGAGCCACTTTATTCATCAGTTCTACTGATTTTTGCACACCTTCTTTTGAATAGCCTTCGGATTCTAATTCCGTCAGCAGGTCTTGCAATCGAGAGGCGGTGGTTTGATCTTTTGTATCATCAGCAATGGAAGACAACATGCTTTTGAATGAATCGAAATTGATGGCTTTTTCGGAGTCTTTTTCCCCATATAAACCAATTTCCCCATCCATTTTCGCCATCATCTGAGTCATTTTTTGTTCACGCTCTTGAACGGCTTTTTCATGTTCTTGCTGACTTAAATTGCCATCACTGTTGGAGTCCATATTACTGAACATATCAGATGACTTGGTACTCTCTACCCCTTGGGACGATAACGCTTCCATAAACTCAGTGGCACTGACAATACCATCTTCATTGGTGTCTGCAATATCAAATTGTTGTTGGGGTTTTTCTTTCTCGCGGGCTGCTGGATCTATTCCGCCGCCGATGGACATCATACTCATGGTTAGCTCCGGTTGGTTAAGTTCAACTAGCTACTAAGCAGGTTTAATTCCAGTTTATGTAAGCATTGTGTAAAGATGTGATTTTTATTTCAACTGAATGATAAATATGGTTTTTATTTTTTGATTTGTGAAGGGCAGACTATTGAAACTATCTTTTTTTGAATGAGAAAAGCGATATTCCGGCATGATTTTGCCTATTTTCCATACGAGGATAAAAGCGGCAGGAAATGCTCTGCCAGTCTGCCAACGTCAATCAACAGCGTATAATCAATGAAAGATTACTTGTACGGGAATTTTAAACGAAATTAATTGAACTGTGCCCCCCTCTTTGGCTGTGTTAACGAAAATCCCAAGTCTTTGAACTACTTTGTTTTTCTAATGTTTTCTGTTGTCCCACTACTACTAAAGTACCCCTTTGATTAACCCTTAAGACAATAGGTATACCTTCTATATCTGCATTACCATTGTTAAATAAACGTTAATGATAAAAATAAGGTAGTTGAATATGAAACCATGGATTGTCCATATTTCTGGGGTATTAGTTAGCTTTTCGGCCATTGCTCAGCAGCCAGGGCCAGAGAATATCGAAAAGTTAGTCATTACTGGTGTATCACCTTTAGGTGCGCAAAGTGTTGGTAGTATCTATTCGATTAATCAGGTGCTAAACAGTGAAGATTTATCCCCTGAGCAGGGTGCATCCTTAGCCCGCTTACTTGACGGTCAGCTTTTCAGCGTTTCAATTAATGATGTCACTAACAATCCCTTTCAACCCGATGTGCAATATCGCGGTTTTACTGCATCACCTTTATTGGGACTGCCGCAAGGTCTATCGGTATATCTAAACGGAACACGCTTTAATGAACCTTTTGGCGATACGGTTAATTGGGATTTACTTCCTACCTCAGCTCTTGAGCAAGTTTCTTTGGTGGCTGGGGCGAATCCATTATTTGGGCAAAATACCCTGGGCGGGGCACTGGTATTGCAATCCAAGAATGGATTCACTTTCCAGCAGAATAAAATAAGCCTACAAGCAGGAGATTTTGGCCAACAGGGGATTAATTTTGAATCCGGTGGTAACAATGAAGAGTGGGCTTACTACCTCAATGTTAACTCATACCAAGAAGACGGTTGGCGTGACTATTCAGATACTGAAATTAAACAACTATTTTCAACTATCAGTTACCAAGGTGACAGCCATCAAGCGGAGTTAACATTGGCAGCCAGTGATAACAGCTTAATTGGTAATGGTGCTATTCCTGTGGAGCTGATCCCTTATGAAGGTCGAGATGCTATCTTTACTCGCCCTGATCAAACAGAAACTGCATTACGTTTTATCGGTCTAAAAAATCAGTGGGTATTGTCCGAAGACACTAATTTAGTGGTTAACGCCTATTATCGTGAAAATGAAATTGTCACTTATAACGGTGACGACAGTGATTACGAAGAATGTGATGTGGGTTTTGGTGAAACTCTGTGTGTAGAAGATGAAGATGCGGAGATCGCCGAAGGGGATGATGATTTTGATGGCGATGAGGACGAAGAGGGGGAAGAAGAGTTCGAAGCAGATGATGCGGTTCACTTCGTTGACTACGCAGCACTTACTCCCCTTGAAGATATTTCTAGTTTTGACCCAGACGACATCGATGGTACAGCCAATACTAGCCTGACAAAAAATCGTTCTTATGGCATCAGTAGTGAACTAAGCGGTAAGCTTGAGTCCGCCAATTTATCCCACAATTGGATTATAGGCATGGGGATTGATGTGGCCTCAATTGATTTTAGTAGCGACACGGAATTTGCGTTGCTAAATAATGATACTGCTGAAGATAGCCGAGATGTAATGGGAATAGGTGTGTATGATCTTGATTCAAAAGTTCGCTTAGCCACCGATGTACAACACCTTCATCTGTTCTTCAGTGATAATATTGAATTAAACCAACATTGGTCCCTGCAATTATCTGGACGTTATAATCGTTCAGACATTGATATGGTTGATGGTGTCGAAACTGGGCCTGGTTCATTAAATGGTGAACATCAGTTTAATCACTTCAATCCTGCAGTGGGTGTACACTATCAAACAGAGGGTTTTGCTTTTTACACCAGTTATAGTCAATCCTCTCGGACCCCAAGCCCTGCTGAATTAAGTTGTGCAGATGAAGATGACCCTTGTAAATTACCTAATGGATTCGTTGCTGATCCGCCCTTGGAGCAAGTGGTGACCAATACCATTGAGCTAGGTGCTAAATGGCAATATGAATCTGGACTTGTTAGTGCAGCCATCTACAGTAGCGACAGTAAAGACGATATTATTTTCCAACAAGCAGGTGACAGACCTTCCGTTGGTTATTTTGTCAATGTAGACAAAACTCGTCGCCAAGGTATTGAATTAGGCCTCGCTCACAACATGGATAAACTAGATATTAATGCGCAACTAAGTTATTTGCAGGCCACCTTTGAATCTTCATTCATGTCTTTTAGTCCGCAAAACCCGTTAGGGCCAAACAGACAAGTAAACCCTGGGGATAAAATTCCTGGACAGCCATCTACCCAAGCCAGTGTATCTTTTGATTATGCACTTAGTGATGCATTAGCGTTGAATGCCGATATTAACTACTCTTCTAGCCAATATTTCCGAGGAGATGAAGCTAACGAAAACCGTCAACTCTCTGGATATACTATTGTAAACTTAGCGGCTAGTTATGGTTTTGAGAATGGTATTAATCTGGCAATCCGCCTAGAAAATGTTTTCGATAAAGAATTTGAAACCTTTGGAACCTATGGTGAAGCGGATGAGGTTTTAGGGGATATTTACCCCGATATCGAATCACCTGAATTTATCGGCCCTGGTCAGCCTAGAACGTTACGCTTGTTCGCGTCTTATGCATTCTAAGTTGGCGAGTCGTTGATTTAACCTTACCGAAGTGATTTGCGATTCATTTAACCCTTAAATGTGTCGCAATTTGCTTCGCTTACTGCCCACCTGAGACGACTGCACTAGTATATGAGTTACTTTTAACTACAGGCACTGATTAGCACAGAATTTTCGTGATAACATACCCCCTTATGACCCTGCAATAGGGCTGGTTTTCACACATTCTGATATAAAGGTAATTAATCACAGTGCGTTCTCTTTACTCTTGTAAAACTTCATTATTCCTCATTCCCACATTATTTTCTTTCAGTTCTTTTCAAGTTTTAGCTGACGCCACAGAGGAAAATTCTAATCAACTCGCACCTGCGGCTGTACACAATAGCCATGAGCAAAATTCACAGCTAGATCATGCCGGAGATAAGCATGAAGATGAGCATGAACACGAAGATGAAGTAGAAACTATCACGGTTTCCTCCACGCGAGTTGGCCGTAACGTCACCGATGAACCTGTTCGAATTGAAGTTATCAATCAAGAAGAGTTAGAAGAAAAAGCGATGATGCGGCCGGGTAACATTTCTATGTTAGTGGCAGAAACGGGCGGGGTAAGAGTACAAACTACCTCTCCAGCCTTGGGTAGTGCGAATATTCGTTTGCAAGGTCTTTACGGCCGTTATACTCAGTTGCTAAATGATGGTTTAGCTTTGTACGGTGGCCAAGCTGCCTCAATTGGTTTATTGCAAATTCCCCCCACTGATTTGGCGCGAGTAGAAATTATCAAAGGTTCAGCTTCGTCTCTTTATGGTGGTTCAGCCATGGGTGGGGTAATTAACCTAGTTTCACGCAGACCTTCCGATGAAGCAGAAGGTGAGGTGTTATTTAACTTTACCTCCAGAGACGGGCAGGACGTTACCACTTATCTAGCCGCGCCGGTGACGGACTCCTTAGGCGTATCTTTGACCGCTGGTGGCCATCATCAAAGCACCCAAGATTTAGATGATGACGGTTGGATTGATATGGCCGGTTATGAACGTTATACCGCTCGACCTCGCCTATTTTGGGAAGGAGAAAGTGGCGCAACCTTATATGCAACAGTTGGTTATATGACCGAGAATCGACAAGGTGGCACCCTCGAAGGATATACCCTTGCTGATGGCAGCTTTTTCGAACAATCTCAAGATAGCGAGCGCATTGATAGTGGCTTTATTGCTACCGGCCCTCTGGGAGATGTTTTAAGTTGGAATGTGCGTGGCTCTGCCATGGTACAAAACCATGACAAACAGTTTGGTGAAGACCTAGATGAAGATCGCCATGAGAGTTATTTATTAGAAAGTACCTTATCTGGCTATACCGATAAGTCTCAATGGGCAGTTGGCCTTGCTATGCAGTCAGATCGTTTTGAGTCAGATTATTACCCTGAATTTGATTATTCGTTTGATGTACCTGGATTGTTTGCGCAAGCAGATTATGAACTAAACGAGCAATTATCGACGTCGTTAAGTATGCGTTTAGATGATCACAGCGAGTACGGTACTCAATTAAGCCCTCGGGTGTCTTTATTATATCGCCCCGAAGATTGGACCGTTAGAGCGTCATATGGCCGAGGTTATTTTGCCCCCACTCCCTTTGTGGAAGAAATAGAAGCAGCGGGCCTATCACGCTTAGCGCCGTTGGAAAACATTGAAGAAGAAACAGCAATTACTTCGTCATTGGATATTGGCCGTCAATTCGACCAGTTAGAAGCCAACGTTACCTTTTTCGCATCCAATGTTGAGCATGTGACAGAGTTAGAAGCCTATGCGTCTGAAATCGATGGGCCCCTTGACCGAGTCCGTTTAGTGAATGCCCAAGGGGAGTCTCGTATTTACGGTTCAGAGTTGATGCTGCGCTACAAATGGAATGACTTTAAGGTAACAGCCAGTTATTTATTCTTAGATGCAACTGAATACAATGCCACTACCGATAGCCGTCAAGATATCAAGTTAACGCCTAAACATTCCGCAGGGTTAGTTGCCATGTGGGAGCAACACGGTAAAGGTCGCGTAGGATTTGAAGCCTACTATACGGGTACTCAACGTTTAGCTGGCAATCCCTACCGTTCTGCTAGTGAACCATACTGGCATCTTGGCTTGTTGGGGGAAATTACTTTGGGTCAGTTCAGTTGGTTTATCAATGCGGAAAATTTGCTGAATATTCGTCAAACAAAAGAGGATCCTCTGGTATTACCCATGCGCGCTGCGGATGGTCAGTGGACGACGGATATTTGGTCGCGCAACGATGGTTTTACCGTTAATGCCGGCGTGAGAGTGCGTTTTTAATCTTGTTATTTTTTGTTGCTGATTATTAAAGGCGACTATTTAGGGCATAAATAGTCATACATATGTATGCTATGTTATTGATAAATTTAAAATAAACTCTTTTAGTTCTGTTTTTATCAGATTAATATGCGTTACCTAAAGTGGCGCTTTAAAGCGTTGATAGAAAATTGCTTGAGCTAAAGGGGTAGTATTTTGAATAACAAAAATAGCGGGTTCACTTTAATAGAATTGATCATTGTAATTGTGATCTTAGGTATTTTAGCTGTTACTGCGGCCCCGAGATTTATCGATATAGGTACAGATGCCCGTTTAGCTGCTTTGGACGGTTTGGAAGGTGCTATGCGTTCTGCTTCAGACCTGGTGCATTACAAAGCAACCATTGAACAAAAAACTGATTGCGATACCGACCCTACCATTGATTTAGGTAGTGACTCTATTACCCTGAGATGTGGTTATGCATGTCCACACCCAAGCGGTATTGCCAATGCTCTTGAGATTGATGATGCCTTTACATGGGTGGGCGGAAACTGCAGCGGTCAGTTGGGTTCTATTGATGTGCAATTTAGTGATGCGCCAGACCCTAGCAACTGCAAAATTCGCTATGTATCTGCACGAGCAACTAGAGAGCCTACTTTTACGCAAACTATTACAGGTTGTTAGGCCCACTATTACGCAATAGTTAGCATTAAAAAGCCCGAATGAAATCGGGCTTTTTTGTGTCTGTTAGTGGATTGTTTGCCGCTAAGTTTAGTGTAACTTTAGTTTTGGCCCCACAATGTTTCTGACTTTGCGGAAAAACAAAATAAATATTCCCTTAAACCAACCATGTATAGCGAACAAATGCATATTGTATAGTGACACATAAACCAATTTAGCTAATCGTCCTTCTATAAACATAGTGCTATTAGACAGAGCGCCCATCAAATTTCCCACGGTGCTGTATTTACTCAAATGCACGAGGGAGCCGTAATCCTTGTATTGATATTTTTGTCCAGGTTTGTGATTAAACTCATTGATAATATTGGTGGCCGCAGTGCTAGCCATTTGGTGAGCTGATTGCGCTCGTGGCGGCACCCAACTGCCATCTTCTTGCTGAAATCCACAGCAATCGCCAATGGCATAGATATGTTCATCTAAGGTACTTTTTAAATAAGGCGTGACCAAAATTTGGTTGGCCCGATTGGTTTCAAAAATACCTAATTGAGTAATAAAGTCAGGCGCTTTTACTCCTGCAGACCAGACCATTAAATCCGCCTCAATCAGTTCATTATCGCTAGTCACAAAACCTTCTTTGTTAGCCGCAGTGACCTTAGTGCCTTCCAACACTTTTATGCCTAACTTGGTTAAAGCCTGACGAGCTGAGTTGGTTATTTTTTCCGGTAATGCCGGCAGGATACGTTCACCAGCTTCAATAATCGTTACCGTTAATTTGTCCGCGGACATTTCCGGCATACCATAGGCTCGGGCAAGGTTAGCCACATGATGTAACTGCGCTGCTAACTCGGTGCCTGTAGCGCCGCCACCGACTATCGCCACATGCAAGGGTTTGCTTTCCACACCTTTTTGATTAATGCGCAAAAGTTGATTCAACAAGGCTTTATGGAAACTTTCAGCTTGAGCCAATGAGTCAAGGAAGTAGCAGTGTTCAGCTACACCTGGCGTGCCAAAATCATTGCACACACTGCCAATCGCCAGCACTAAGGTGTCGTACTTTAAGGTGCGCTTAGGCAAGATCAGCTGCTCATTCTCGTCATACAAAGGCGCAAGTTCAATTTGCTGATTTTGTTTATCAATGTGGCACATATTGCCCAGTTGAAATTGGTATTTGTTGGCAACCGCATGAATACGGTAGTTAATACCATCTGAGTTTTTATCGATGACCCCAGCTGCAACTTCATGTAACAGTGGTTTCCAGACATGATTCTGGCTTTTATCAACCAGAATTATTTCTGCTTTGTT
This sequence comes from Aliiglaciecola sp., assembly GCF_039982535.1. NCBI lineage: Bacteria > Pseudomonadati > Pseudomonadota > Gammaproteobacteria > Alteromonadales > Alteromonadaceae > Aliiglaciecola > Aliiglaciecola sp. The sequence continues at coordinate 94,676 of NZ_JBDWYG010000025.1, read as the reverse complement.
TTTTCTCCCTAATTTTTGACTAAGGCGTTTGACTATTTCTAGGCCGCCGGCGCCTCCTCCTACAACAATTATTTTTTTCATCTAGGTTCTCCAATCATTCCAGATAGGACATTTAGGATGTAAAAGCCTTATCTTGAATGACTAGTTCAGTTTACAACAATGGGGCAAACTGCCCCATTGTTGATATTGTCAGCATCAGCCGACTATTAAGTTTAGTGTCTTACTTACCATTTGTAATCTATCGACACCATCATATTTCTTGGTCTACCAGGGAAATAACGGTCTCCATTAAAACTAGTGTAATCAGCTCGTTCTGCGTAGCTGGTGTCGGTTAGGTTATTGATCCTAGCAAATACCGTTAACGCTTCTGTCACTTGCATAGATCCACGTAAGTTCAAAACATCGTGACCATCGTAGCGGTGTAAGTTTTCTGGGTCTGTGTAATAACTGCCCATATGTTCCCACTCTAACTCAGCTCGGGTTGACGCATTAATGTCCCAACCAAGACGGGTATTGGCGATGGTTTTTGGTGCGGTATCAATGTAGTTACCATTGATATCAATATCACTAAGAATCTGACTGTAGGAATAAGTGTGTTTGGCGTAACTTGCTGCCATTTTTAAATCCCAACTTTCGGCAAGCTGATATTGTAACTCTAATTCAATACCACGGTGTTTTGATTCACCATCGTTAACATTGTAATAGTCACTATCGCGAAAAATGAAGTTGTCTTTATCCATATTGTAAACAGAGACTACGTAACTAAGAGCGTCGAATTGGCCTTTTACGCCAACTTCAACATTGGTAACCGTTTCAGATTCTAAATCAGCCACCTCTTGTTCGCGTTGCAAACGATAGAGTTCAGTTGCCTGTGGCGCGCGATATCCGCGAGATACATTGGCATAAAATTGGGTAGTTTGTGAAAACTGATAACGCACACCTAATTTGGGTGAAGTATTGCTATAGCTGTCTTCAGAAGACGGAGGACGACTGTAACGGCAACCACCCATACCACATTCAGTGCCATCATCCCTGGTGCGGCCACTAAGCATATTATTGGTGTAATCATAGTTCATGTTTTCGTAGCGTAGGCCAAAGGATACCAACCATTTATCTTGCTCCCAATCAAGGGAAACAAAAGGTGCGTATAAGGTCGCATCTACATCGTAGTCATAGTGCATACCAATGGGCACAGTTTCTGTCAAAAATGCAGAGCCTTCGGTTTCCGCATCTTGATATTGACGCATGCTCCCTTCAGTTTGTTCGGCATCTAAACCTAAACTAACTGTAAAGTTCTCTGATGCAGTGTGTTTCCACATAGACTGAACACCAAAACCATTCTGTTCGTTTTCTTCTATGGGAGTACCGGGTAAAAAATGCATTAAAAACGACATATCTTGATTACGCATGTAAGGAGTAATCGAAACCACATCATCATCAGTTAAGTTCCAAAGTACGTTGGACCACAATCTGAATGAACTGGCATTTCTATAGGCTTCGGGGTTTTCATTTGCCTGAGCTAAATCTTCATCTTTGTAACTTTCGAATCCGGTGATATAGCCAGCGGTTTCTTGGTCTAAATTGGTATAGGTTAGTCCTGTGGTCACGGTGAAGTTATCACCATCATAACGGTGACGAAGGTTCACCTTTTCTTGGTCAACACTTTCTTCATCTCGGTAACCAGAGTCTCGGGTGATACTGGCATTAATACCTATCCCCGAATTACCAAAGTCTGCCCCTTGGCGAAACTTGTATCTATTGTATCCATAAGATCCGTAATCAATACCAAACAGTCCCGCATCTACTGTGGTATCTGGGGTAATAACATTAATGACACCGTGAACAGCATTGGAACCATAAAATGCCGATCCCGGCCCTTTAATCACGTCTATGCTTTGCGCCATTTCACTGTGAGCTTCAAATAATTCGTTAATGTTACAAAATCCAGCTGCCCGCAAGGGGATGCCATCTTCGGCAGTTAAAATTCCACCGCAAGCCCCCGAACCTGACATTACTTGGGAGCGCAAGGCCGGCAAGTATTCTTGGCCGTTGGCGCGCTGGACCCCAGCACCTGCTATGAAGCTAAGCGCTTCTTCGATGTGGGTGGAGCCCAGTAATCCTAGGGTCTGTTCGTCTATGCTGCTCACTACATAGGGCAAGCTAGAGGTGCTTGTGGCGACTCGAGTGGCTGTGGTGGTGATTCGTTCTATTCCATCGGGAGATTCTTGGGCTATCACCGACAAAGGTAATAAGCAGGTGACTACACCTATACGTGAAAGCCGAATTGACTTACTTAAGCGAGTAAGGGGAGATACTTGCTGAAGAGTTTTATGTAGAAAAATCATATGAATACAGCCTTCTTAATCATAGTTTGGGAGCGCAGTTTGACACTTAAATAGCGACAAATCTAGGGTGACATACGTATCTAAATAGTATGTTGCTTTTATGTTAATTAGTAGTTGCATTGGCTGCACTTTACGCACTGTTTTTGTAGTACTTTTCAGTCCTAAACGGACTAGTTCCATCGGCTACTACTTTGGAACTAGATCTTTAGTGCCTTTATTTTTGAAGACTAAAGTGCAACACAAAGAGACCAATCGACGAGTTTCTAAATTGCCATTAGCAAACAATACTAAACCTACAAAAAAAGTGCATCGGCAACGTATCGATGCATAGGGTCGGAGTAACCCGGGATAGATAGTTTATGTTGCTCACCCAATAATACTAACAATCAAACAGGGTACACATGAACATGAACAGATTTACATTAACAAAAGTTAGTTTGGCCGTTTTAGGCTTAATAAGTGGCTCAGCTTCAGCCGCCGTTACAATTTACGATGATCCTGAGGTAGCAAGTGTTTCAGTGGATGCTTCATTTAACACATTCTATGTGTCTAGTAGCACTGATAACGACATCTCAGGCATAGATCGCGACCAATCTCGGGTCAAAATGGGCTTTCTTCCTAATTATGTTGGAATGAACTTTAGTAAAGAAATTGATGGCGTGAAAGTTGGTGGCCGTTCATCTTTTTGGGTCTCTATAAACGACAGTAACACTGGAGTGACCTCGACAGGTATTGATGTTCGTCAGTTTTATGCCACTTTGGATTTTGACTGGGGGCAAGTGTTAATTGGTAAAGATTTCACCTTATTTAATCGTTCTAATATTTTCCAAGATGAAATCCTCCAAGGCTACGGCAACGTCAACGATACGTTAGGGCTTATTGATGGCCAAGGTGTTTCCTTTGGTAATATTGGTAGCGGATATACCTACCCTATGCCAACGGCGCAAATTACTTATCGTTCACCAGAATTTGCCGGCGGTTTTAAACTAGCCATCGGGCTGATCGACCCAGCAAATACTTCTACTGACACTGGAGCCAGTCGCTCTAGTGAAGAAAGCACTCCAAGAATTGAAGGGGAATTAACTTATAACACTAAGTTTGAAAACGGAACCTTTAACGCCTTTGTCGGTTTCCTCTCACAAACCACTGAGAGTGACATTCAAGGAGACGTGGATTCTACCGGGTACTCTTATGGTGCAAAAGTTAATGTCGGCGGTTTCACCCTCAATGCTTCTGGATTTACGGGTGAGGCAATCGGGCTATTGCTCGGCCCGTCAGACAATGCCTTAGGTTTACAAAACCTCTTTTATGAAAATGGCAATGAAGTGGATAGCAGCGGTTATCTGCTACAAGGCGCTTATAAAACAGGCGCTAATCGATTTGTATTGTCCTATGGCAATACTGAAGTTGAAACTGAAGTGCCATGGGAAATGGATGGTACACAAGCAGCTTGGTTCTATAGCTATAACAGCGCAGTAACCTTTGTTGTTGAGTATGACTTGAATGAAATATCCATTGGTGATGCCAGCGAAGAAGTTAAATCTATCGCCCTTGGTGCCATTGTGAATTTCTAATTATTTAGCTTTCAATTTTTGCCCTGAAAGTTAGGGCAAAAATTATTTTCCGGCAGCCGGTGCCGGTGTGACTGACAACGCCCTTTGGAGTTGTAGGTGCAAAGTCCGGCAAACTGGTAACGCTTTTTACAAATATGAACACCGGAGTAAATAAAATGATATATGCAAAACCTGGAAGTGAAAATTCACTCGTAACCTTTAAACAACAGTATGGTAACTACATTGGTGGCGAATGGGTCGCACCGGTTAAGGGACAATATTTTGATAATGTGTCTCCTGTTAACAACGAAGTATTCTGTTCGGTTCCCCGTTCTACTGTGGAAGATATTGATTTAGCGTTAGACGCTGCACACAGAGCAAAAGATGCCTGGGGTAAAACGTCGGCTACTGATCGCTCGAACATACTATTAAAAATTGCAGACCGTATAGAGCAAAACCTAGAAATGTTGGCGGTAGCTGAAACGTGGGATAACGGTAAAGCCGTTCGCGAAACCCTAAACGCTGATATTCCATTGTGCGTAGATCACTTCCGTTATTTTGCAGGTTGTTTGCGTGCCCAAGAAGGCAACATGAGTGAAATCGATGAAAAAACCATTGCTTATCACTTCCATGAGCCTTTAGGTGTTGTTGGTCAAATTATTCCGTGGAACTTCCCGATTCTTATGGCGGCTTGGAAATTAAGCCCTGCATTGGCTGCTGGTAACTGTGTGGTTATGAAGCCTGCGGAACAAACACCTGCATCTATTCTTGTACTGATGGAATTGATCGGCGATTTATTACCTCCTGGCGTACTAAACATTGTAAATGGTTTTGGTAAAGAAGCTGGTGAAGCCTTAGCTACAAGCAAGCGCATTGCTAAAATTGCGTTCACGGGTTCAACGCCTGTGGGTTCACATATTCTTAAATGTGCAGCAGAAAACATCATTCCTTCAACCGTTGAATTAGGCGGTAAGTCTCCAAATATCTATTTTGAAGATGTGATGAGCCACGAAGACGAATACCTAAGCAAGTGTGTTGAAGGTACGGTTTTGGCATTCTTCAACCAAGGTGAAGTTTGTACCTGTCCTTCTCGAGCGCTGATCCAAGAATCTATCTATGATGACTTTATTTCTCTTGTTGTAGCTCGTACACAACAAATTAAACGCGGTAATCCTTTAGATACTGAGACCCAAGTAGGTGCGCAAGCTTCAGAGCAGCAATACGATAAAATTCTTAGCTACTTAGATATTGGTAAAAAAGAAGGTGCCGAAGTCCTTATTGGTGGCGGACCTGCCATAGTTGAAGGTTTCAGCAAAGGGTTTTATGTCCAGCCTACATTATTAAAAGGCCAAAATGACATGCGTGTATTCCAAGAAGAAATTTTTGGTCCAGTTGTCGGTGTTACCACCTTTAAAGACGAAGCAGAAGCTCTTGCCATTGCCAACAACTCTGAATTTGGTTTAGGTGCTGGTCTTTGGACTCGTGATATGAATCGTTCTTATCGCATGGGTCGTGCAATCCAAGCCGGTCGTGTATGGACGAACTGTTACCATGCTTATCCTGCTCACGCTGCGTTTGGCGGATACAAAAAATCAGGTGTAGGCCGTGAAAACCATAAGATGGCGTTAGGTCACTATCAGCAAACCAAAAACTTATTGGTGAGCTACGATACTAACCCATTAGGCTTTTTCTAAAAGCGTTGCCTTGAAAAAGGCGTAAGTCTGGTTTCCACACATTGTGTGGAAACCTTTTTCGCTTTTCGAATTAGAACGTCTTAGATGCTTAACCATCTTGCCGATTAAAAAACCGGAGTGTATATGCGAATTTCATCCCTTTTAGTCTTGTTCTTGTGGTTATTATTTGGCACAAGCGTTCAGGCGAATGACACCATTCGTGTTGGGGTTTTGAAATACGGCACCCTGAATTGGGAGATGGATGTTTTAGAGAAATTAAAATTAGCAAAACAGTATAACCTTAACATTGAACGTATTCCCTTAGGATCGCCACAGGCACTATTAGTTGCCCTACAAGGCGGTTCCCTTGATGTCATTCTTAACGACTGGTTATGGGTGGCACGACAAAAAGAAGCGCAACGGGATTTTTACTTTTATCCCTATTCCACAGCCGCAGGCTCACTTGTTACCCATCCTCAAGCTAATATCAAAACACTGGCTGATCTACGTGGTAAAACCATCGGCATTGCTGGTGGCAATACTAATAAAAACTGGGTTTTGTATCGCGCTTTTTTAAAACAACAGGCTAACTTAGACCTTGCACAAGACGTTACTGTGAAGTTCGCTGCACCACCGATGCTCAATGCGCTGCTAGCAAAAGGTGATTTAGATGCGGTAGTTAACTTCTGGCACTATGCCGCTCAGTTAAACGCACAAGGCATGACATCTTTAGTGACTATGCCCGAGGTGCTAAAAGCACTCAAAGTAGAAGGGCAAGTACCGGTTTTAGGTTGGGTCTTTAAACAGCAATGGGCAGACAAAAACAGTGAGACCATTAATCGATTTTTAAGTATGTCAGCCCAGGCAAGACAACTTATGAAGCATGATGATGAAATTTGGAAGCAGATCCCAACGTTTACCCAAAAATACCCTGAGCAAGTACATCCATTTTTAATTGAAGGGTATCGACAAGGGATTCCTGATGCACTTGCAGAAGCGCAAAAAGTACAAATAGATTCGCTATTTCAACTGATCAAGGCCAATGATAGTCAGCAGGCATTGACGGGCAATTTGGGAGGCTTACCAGATGATATCTTCTGGCGTCACACCCGTGTTAGATAAAAGCATTCAACCAGCACAAACAAAAACCTGGGCTTTGCAAGGTAGCACCCTTACTCGTATCGCTTCCTTGTTGCTGCTATTAGCTCTCTGGCAGTTAAGTGTATGGTGTTTTGAGGTGCAAATGTTGCCATCGCCAGTAGCGGTGTTCAACGCGCTTATTAAACATATAGCATCAAATGAACTGCCTTATCATTTGGGAGTAACCCTACAACGAGTGATGTTCAGTTTCTTCATTGCTATGCTGCTGGGTTCGATTATTGGTCTGCTTATGGGCTATTTCAAAAAGGTCGATATTTGGCTGGATAGCCTACTCACCTTAGCTTTAAATATCCCAGCACTAGTAACTATCATTTTGTGTTTTATGTGGTTCGGGCTAAATGAATTTTCTGCAGTGTTGGCAGTTATATTGAACAAAGCCCCCAATGTTGCTGTCACTTTACGTGAGGGAGCAAAAGCCATCGACAAAAGTCTGATGGAGGTAGCGAAAGTCTATCAATTACCCTGGCAGCGAACTTTAACAAAAGTATATCTACCACAACTCTATCCATATTTTTTAGCGGCAGCGAGAACGGGGTTAGCGTTAGTTTGGAAAATTGTATTAGTTGTGGAGTTAGTTGGGTGCAGTAACGGTGTTGGTTTTCAACTGGGTAACTTTTTTCAGTTTTTCGATATCACCAGTATTTTGGCATATACCTTTGCTTTTGCTGCAATTATTTACACCGTTGAAGGGCTGATTTTAAGGCCCTGGGAACGCAAAGTAACGAGGTGGCGAAAATGTTAACTGTAGATATTCATAACAAAGTTTTTGAAGCTGATGTCAGCATAATTAAAAACCTGAATTTTTCGGTGGATAAAAACGAAATTGTAGCCTTAATTGGTCCATCGGGTGCGGGTAAAAGTACCTTGCTCAATCTCATTGCGGGTCTTGATGAGCAATTTGAAGGCACTATCACCAGTCCAAATTGTGCAATGCATAATATCGGTTTAATGTTTCAAGAGGCGCGATTGATGCCTTGGTTGACCGTATTGGAAAATGTCGTTTTGGTTGCTGAAGGCCGAAAGGATAAACAAAGGGTTGAGCAAGATGCTTTGGAAATCCTTAAACTGGTTGGTATGGAAGGTCATGAGGATGCCTATCCAAAACAATTATCAGGTGGCATGACTAAGCGGGTCGCCCTAGCCAGAGCATTTATGTTTAACCCAGAGGTGTTACTCATGGATGAACCCTTTGCTTCTTTAGATGCACCTTCGGCAGAGCAGTTACGCCAGAAGTTGTTGATTCTTCAACAACAAATGCATTCAAGCATATTATATGTCACCCATGACTTAACTGAAGCTGTTGCCATTGCAGATAGAATCATATTTTTAAGTGAAAAACCGATGACAGTGATCGAAGAAAGAAAAGTGACGCTTCCTCGACCGCGATATTTACATGACCCTGAGGTAGGTGACATTTGCCAATTTTTTTACCGTCAATTTCCAGATTTGCTTTGCACACATGAAAATAGTGCTAAATGTATGTGAAACATGATGGCTTTTGTTGTTAAGCAATTGTGAAAGAGATAGTATTCCTCCATACCTCAGGAGGAAACATGGGCAATCAAAATCTGCATTTAAGTGTGGTGGAAAAATCTACCCCAGGCGTGGCAATGGCTGGATCCGAGCATACTGATCCTGTGCTTGCTGCCGAAGAAATTTATGCTGCGATTGCGCCTTGTCAGCCAACATGTGTAGTGTTTTATTGTGGGGTTAATTATCCTCAAGCAGAACTATCGAAAGAGTTGACTAAGTATTTTTCAGATACGGTGGTGATAGGGTGTACATCTGCTGGTGAAATTACTCCGTTGGGCTATCGAAAACACAGTATTAGCGCATTTGCATTAAGTAGCAGTGAATTTGCTGTTGAGTCTATATTAATTGAAGATTTAGCTACTTTTAATGTTGATGAATCTGATGTTTTAGTCGGTGGAATGATGGACAAATTGCGTGAAAAAGCAGTGTCTCCTCATCCCATTGAAAAGCAATGTTTTGCTTTGTCGTTATTAGATGGCTTGTCGGTACGTGAAGAGTTGGTGATAAACGCTTTAAGTTTGAGTCTGCAAGATATCCCTATCGTTGGTGGTTCAGCAGGTGATGACCAAAACTTCCTCAATACACAAGTTTATTACGATGGCCAATTTTACACGAATGCTGCGGTTATCATGTTAGTGAATACAATTTGTGAGTTCGAAGTGTTTAGCCAGCATCACTTATCACCAGAAGACGAAAAGCTAGTGGTAACCCAGGTTGCACCTAATTCGCGTGTGGTGCATGAGTTCAATGCTGAGCCGGCTGCTTTAGAATATTGCAGGATTAATGGTTTAAAGTTAGAAGATCTGAACTCTAAAACTTTTGCTATGTATCCACTGGCGGTACAATTTGGTGAACAATTGTATATTCGCAGTATTCAAAAAGTGAATGACGATCTGAGTTTAACCTTTTTCTGTGCCATCGACTCAGGCGTGGTGTTAACTAAAATGATTTCGCCTGGATTGTTACCACATACATCGCTTATTTTTAATTTATTGAAAGAATCTGTTGGTGAAATGCAGTTGGTTATTGGATTTGATTGTATTCACCGACGTATAGAAATAGAACACCATGATATTGCCGAAGAAATGTCTGTAATGTATCGAAAGAACAATGTAATCGGCTTTAGTACCTATGGCGAACAAATTAACGGATTGCACCTGAATCATACCTTTACGGGTGTTGCAATTGGATATCCATATGACCCAAACCAACGTTCCCTTACCAGAAAGTAATGAGCTAACTGTCAAAGTAGATCATGAGAGAACTGAACTAGAACAACTGCGCTATGAAAATCAAAAACTTAGCAAAATAAACAATGTTTTGATGCGTCGCGTTGAAATGGGATGGGGAAATCACAGTGACGCATATCAATCCTTCGAAGATGCTGCGCTGCTGGCTGATAAAGTAAAAGAACGAACTCAAAAACTGCAACAAACCCTTCATCGACTTGAAGAGTCGAACCAAAAATTAGAACAAGCACGTTTGGATGCTGAACATAACCGCCAAGCATCAGACCAGGCACGACAAAGACTCAATGATGCAATTGAAAGTATCTCTGAATCCTTCGCTTTATTTGATGCTGAACGAAAAATGGTGATGGTAAATAGCCGTTGCAGTGAGTTCTGGCGCAGACACAATATTGATTTTGAAATTGGCAAAACAACCTTTCAGGAAATCACTGCCGCGTCTTTACCTTATGTTGATAAGCAGGCAAAAGCACAAAAGACCGTGGGAATGTACCCTGATCCTATCACCCATACTATTTTTAAACTCAAGGATGGCACCTGGATTCAAATGTCCGAGAGAAAGACCTCTGAAGGTGACCTAGTTGTAGTTTATACCGACATTACTAACATTAAACAAAGTGATGAACTGCGCTATGAAAAAGCCATGGCTGAACAGGCTCAGGTACTTAAATCGACGTTAGAGAACATGTCTCAAGGCATTGCTTTAGTAAATGCAAATGGCAATATCGAAACATGGAACAAACGGTTTTTACAATTAGCCGGTATTCGCAAAAACAAAATTCATCGTGGTGATAATTATCTTGAGCTACTGCAAGGTAGTGAGTTAGATGAGTCACTTACCGAGAACCAATTGTCAGGTATTCTGACCCAAAAGGATGATTTTGAGACTGAAAAAACCTTGCAAAGTGGCAAGGTTATTCTTATCAAACGGCACTCAATCAGTGGCGGTGGATACCTGAATAGTTACACTGATATAACCGAACGCAGTCTAAACCAACAGGCTCTGCAAGAAAGTGAACAGCGTATTCGATTAATCACCGACGCTATGCCAGCGCTGATATCTTATGTGAATAAAGATATGTGTTATGAGTTCGTGAATCGTGAATTTGAAAAATGGTTCCATCGCTCTCGCTCAGAAATTATTAGTCATCACCTTAATGAAGTGCTAGGTGAAGAAGAGTTCAACAAACTGTATTTGTACATTGAAAGAGCCATGCAAGGGCAATCAGTGAATTTTGAACTTGAGCATCGGCATGATGGCGGTAATCCACGTATTTCTAACAAGACATTCATCCCACACTTTGACCAAGATCGTAATGTCATTGGATTTTTCACGTTAGAACAAGACGTCACTGAACAGCGCAGAACGGCCAAAGCGTTACGCCATGCCTATGACTACATGGAGCAGCGGGTTAATCAACGCACCCAGAAAATCTCTGAAATTAATCTGCAATTACGTCAAGAAATAGAAGATCGTCAGTTAGCTGAAAAAAGTTTAATAGATGCGAAAAGTGAAGCTGATCGTGCCAATGAATCTAAAAGTAAGTTTCTCGCTGCTACTAGTCATGACTTATTACAACCGATGAATTCGTCACGACTTTTTGTGGCAGCCCTCAATGAACTAAGTTTAAGCGCGGATGCCGAAAAGTTACTTAGTTCGTTAAGCTACTCTTTGGAAAATCTCGAATCACTAATCAGTGCGTTAGTGGATATTTCGAAACTTGAAGCTGGGCTTATTGAGCCGGTTTTAGAAGACTTTTCGGTTAATGATTTACTGAATAACCTAGCGAGTGAATTTACCAAACAAACTGAATCAAAAAATCTACGCTTTCGATTTAGTGGCTCAACCAGTGTGGTGCGTTCAGATGCTTATTTGTTGGCGCGGATTTTACGGAATTTACTTAGTAACGCAGTACGATACACCAATGAGGGCTCAATACTGTTGGGCGTTCGCAGACGTAAATCTGCTCTGGAAATCCAGGTGTGTGATACCGGTATCGGTATACCAGATGATAAGTTAGTGGAAATATTCCACGAATTTAATCGCATTGATGGGAAAAAACGACGCCATGATCAGGGGCTGGGATTAGGACTGGCTATTGTCGAAAAGTTGGCCAGTGTTATGAACCATCGTATTTCCGTCTCTTCTGTTGAAGGACAAGGCTCTAGATTTAGTATTTTCATACCCTACGGCAGCAAAAGTGCCCAAGAGTTATCAGTTAATCAGGTGACCGCTCAAGACCGCTTTAATAGTCATTTAGAGGACGCTAATATTTTGATTATCGATAACGATATCGAAATTTGTTCGGGTATGGAAACCTTGCTTCAAGGCTGGGGGTGCCATGTCACTAGTGTTCAAACCTTGGAACAACTGCAAGATGAAAGTTGGCTGAGCTCCTTGTCACCTGATTTAATTGTTGCAGACTTTCACCTTGATAATGGCGAAACCGGGTTTGATGCGTTGCAGATCACCGAAAAAGTTTTGGGCAAATCAGTGCCGGTGATTATGATTACGGCTAACTATACCAATGAGCTTCGTCAACAAGTGAGAGAAAAAGGCTATTCTCTACTCAATAAGCCAGTAAAACCCCATAAAATGAAGTTGGCTATTTCCAACTTATTATCCAACAAGTAACCCAACTGACCTTATATAAGCTGATGACTTAAGGTGAGTTGGGTTTAGCCTATAAAGCCCGTTTTTTAGCGGATTAGATATTGGTTGAAATCGATGTTTGCCGCGCACAAAGCGGCTTGAATTCGATTATGCACATTAAGCTTATTCAATATTGCCGATACATGTGCTTTTACTGTGGTTTCAGCAATATTCAGTTCGTATGCAATTTGTTTATTGGACTTACCTTTGGTGATGCATTCGAACACCAAGAGTTGTCGTCTTGTTAATGCACCAATCAATTTTGGATCGATTTGTTGTGCAGCCAGTTCCTTTTTCGGTGAAGATACCGAGCCTTTACGAATAATATCTGGTGGCAAATAGACCTGCCCCGATAGAACCTGCTCAATGGCCGCGACAATTTGTTCACAACTGGATGATTTGGTAATGAATCCCACAGCACCGTAGGTAAAAGACTGTAAAACGATACTCTTATCTTCTTCCGCGGAAACAATAACAATTGGGACTTCTGGGTATAAATTACGAAAACGTACTATTCCATTTAATCCGTCCATACCGGGCATGTTGAGATCAAGCAACACAAGATCAATATTTGGATTCTCTTCGGCTTGAACAAGGGCCTCTTCCAAATCAGTACAGGTGATCGTTGTGGTATCAGGAATATTACGCTCTACAAAGTCAGTTATCGCATAGCGGAATAATGGATGATCATCAGCTACTAATATTTCTACCATAACAAGCACCCTAGTTTTAATTTAACACTTACTTTACAAGATTTTGGCGTGTACTGTCGAGTCATATCTTAGTTCTCACTTTTTGCATACTTCGTTTGGGATCGTAACCCCAGATGGCGAGGGCGCTAAGTACTACTGCTGTCACCAAGGTTATTATCATTGCATTAAAATTGGCCGTTTCATATAAGGCGAAACGAATCAGTTCTACGCCGTGGGTAAAGGGGTTGTACTGGGATATCCAATATAACACTTCATTTGATTCACGCATTTTCCATAATGGATACAAAGCTGAGGATAGGAAGAACATTGGAAACACCACAAAATTCATCACCCCTGCAAAGTTCTCTAACTGCTTAATCCGAGATGATAAAAACAACCCTAGAGCGCCTAACATTAATGCGGTTAACAGCAGTGCAGGAAAGGCCAATAGGTAGCCCATTAAGGTCATTTTAATTCCTAATACCCAGGCTATGGCAAAAAACACATACACTTGAATAATTGAAATACAGGCTCCGGCTAGTAGCTTGGAAATCAGCAAAAATGGCCTTGGCATTGGGCTGGTGAGTAATACTTTCATACTGCCCATTTCACGGTCGTAAACCATTGATAAAGAACTTTGTAAGCCGTTAAAAAGCAAAATAATGCCGGCTAACCCAGGCACAATATAGACATCGTAAGTGATGTAAGTTTGATAAGGCGGAATGATGGCGATGCCAAGAGCCGCACGGAATCCAGCTGCAAACACAACTAACCACAGCAATGGTCTAACAATGGCACTCACCAGCCTAGCTTTTTGTTGTAAAAAGCGCAGCATTTCTCGTTTGATTATACCGTTAAAACAGTACCAATATTTGATCATGATAATTGCCCTTGAGTCATTTTCTGGTACAAGCTTGCAACATCACTACATCCTTGCTCAGTGAGCGCTTGTTGGCAGGGGGCATCCAAGCGTACTTTGCCTTGGTGCAAGATAATCAGATTATCCTCAGGACTAATTTCATCAATTTGATGTGTAGAAGACAGTACGGTAATTTTTTCATCTTCACAGAGTTGTCGAATGTATTTATTGATGCTTTGTCGGGTAGCGATATCTAGACCAACACTAGCTTCATCGAGTAACAATAATGCCGGTTGGTGGAGCAGTGCGCGTGCAATTTCGACTCTGCGACGGTGACCGCCATTTAAGGTTCTGACTTTTTCATGTTGTCTATCTTGAAGCTCAAACCTGCTTAACTCGATTTGGATACGCTGTAATGCAACCTTTCGTTTTATACCGTGCAGGCTGGCGTGGTATAACAGATTTTGGGCAACACTTAGATCTAAGTCTAGGGTGCTTTGCTGAAATACGATGCCCATTGATTGCATTACGCTGCTTGGTGATTTATTGAGCTGTTGACCTTGCAAACTTATTTGACCATCTTCGGTACTCAATAATCGGCAAATTAACGAAAATAGCGTACTTTTTCCCGCCCCATTTGGCCCTAAAAGGGCGTAGAACTTCCCCGCTGCCAATGTTAGGTTTACCGCTTCAAGTACTTTCTTTTGTTGGTAGCGATAGTGTAAATCGGTTACTTGTAACACTGGGCTGTTGGTGTCGCTTTTCATTTGATATTGACTCACGGCTTCACCGCTATACCCCAGGGGTAACGGCCAACTCGAATCGTTTTGATGACGTCTAGATCCTCTACATCAATAACAGACACATCGCCACTGACACCATTAGTGGTTAATAGTAATGACTGGTCTTTAGCAAACGCAAGCTGCCATACTCGTCTGCCCACTAAGAGGTAATCCAAGACTTCAAAGCTTTGTGCATCAACTACAGCCACATGATTTGAGGGCCCTAATGCTACAAAGGCGTATTTGCCATCATCGGTGAGTTTTATGCCTACCGGTTGAACACGATCTTTATGTACTCCTTTTACATGAAAACGAATGGTGTGCAGTATATTTCGACTTTCCACATCAACGACTGTGACAGTACCACCAATTTCTGAAGACGCCCAAAGCTGCTTACCGTCTTTAGTAAACTCTACGTGACGAGGCCTTTGGTCTACTAAGGTGTTGTCCACTAACTGAAACGTTGTGGTATCTATCCAATGCAACATATTAGTTGTTTCAGTGGTGTTAATTGCCCACTTTCCATCAGGGCTTATGGCCATACCTTCAGGCTCAACTCCCACATCAATTTGTGCTAAAACCGTTCTAATTTTTGTGTCTACCACAGTAACAATAGCGTCATCTTCATTGGCTATATACAAGTGACGGTCATTTTTGTGTAAAGCAAATTGCTCTGGATCTTCGCCAGAGGGAAGGTTGTGGATAATGCGGTTAGTGGCTACATCCATAACTTGTACCGCGTCGGATTCGCTGGCGCAGATATACAAGTTTGAATAATCTTTATTAAAGATGATACCCCGTGGACGCATACCCACCTCAATGGTATTCACCACTTCCAACGCATCTAAATCAATAACCGATATTGTGTCGTCCTTTTCATTGGAGACGTATGCCATCTCACCATAAGCTGAAGTGACATTTATAAGTAGCAGAGACAATAACAACAGGTTTTTCATTTTTATACCTCGTCCATTTTGCATTTAACTTCAGGCTTGTCATAACCAAGCGTGTCTAAATCCGTTAAAGGATGCAGGAATCCTTGTTGTGGTGATTGGCTGACCAGTGCATCGGGCTGGGCCAAAGGAATAGGTTGTCTTAACTGCCCGTTATAGTTTCGGAAGGTTAACTTTCGACCTTTAAAAGCAGCTAATTCAAATTTGTCACTCATCATGTATTGGTAAAGTTCGTTTGGATTGTTTGATTTAGTTCTGGTCACCGCCTCTGCTATTGCTCTAACTGCTAACCAAGCGGCGTAGTCCTCATTTTGCATATCTCTACCGGTAAATTCATTGAAGCGGTTTTGCAACTGAACAGCTCCCCATTGTTCAATACTATGATGCCATGCGGCGGGAGTAAGACCATGGGTGCCAGCCACTGGTCGCGGAAGCCAGGTGTTGTAGGGCAAATAGAATCCATATTGGTTGTGAGCGTCGGTGACGATAACCACATCGTAATCTTTGCCTTGAGTTAGGGCTGGGACTTCTTGTTGTGCCATGCGTCGTAAATCTGTGGTGAAACTCCATTCACGTTGCCCCACAACTTTACTGCCAAATCGCTTAGCTGAACGTTTATATGACGCTGCGATAGTTTGGTCTTGTTGATCAGCTGAACTCACTATCAACCATTTTTGCCAGCGTTTGAGTACCATAAATTGTGCTAGCGCATCACTCAGCATTGCTTGGCTTGGGATGGTGTGTAGCAGTCCAGATTGACATTGATTGGTGCGCCAGTTGTCACTTCGATTAGCGGCATTGACCACTAATCGCTGATTTGCGTTGTTACTCAGCAAAGTGCTTAAAAGCGCGTCGCTACCCACTGCGATTATAGGGCCTTGGTGTTGCTGCTCCCATTGGGAAACTTGCTGTTCTAGTTCGTCAATCTTTTTATCTTCAAAGATGGTGAGTGAAAAATGCTGTTTTAGAAAACGTCCGGTGGTATTGCTATCACTTACCCCTAATTGAGCGCCAGCTGCAGCTAAATCTTCTGCTCGTAACTTACTGGCAAGCACACTGTTGGGTTTAGCCGGTTGCTCTATCACTATAGCGATAGGTATGGTCAGGTTTTGAGTGCTTTGCTGAGCAAGCACTTTAAGAGGTGCACCTAAACACAACAAGGTAAGTATGCTTAAGAAAATAAACCCTTGGGTCATTCCAGACCTTTTCATATAGCCTGTAAAGGCAGTTATTTCTGCCGTTCTGGCGCTTTTGGCATCATTGTTCTTACTACTAAGCACAAACATGAGCACATTCCTTATTTATCACTAAGTCTGACCCATACTAATTGAAGATTTAGGCTTTATGTATGAGCAAAAAGGATGAAAGGTTTACTACCTAAGTACAATTGGAAGCATTTTTCGAATGGCATACCGTTATCCCAAAGGCTGGATCGTGATGCTCACTCGACAAACAAGATTGCTAAAGTTGTCTGCTTCAAGAAGCCAGCTGTTACCTTTTTAGACAACTTTTGGAGAACCTAATGAAAAAATTAAAAACAGCACTATGTGCTACTACGCTAGCGGCAATGTCGGTATTTACTTATCAAGTTTATGCACATGGCAATGTGACACCTCAGGCAGTGGATGTAACGTCACTACCCCAATTAGGTGAAGAGTGGCTAGAAACTAACCCGTTTAGCGGAAATGCAGAAGCGATTAAAGTGGGGGATTCAGCTTACAATCAAAACTGTGCTCGTTGTCATGGTTTGGAAGTTATCTCTGGAGGGATTACTCCTGATTTGCGCAAACTCAATGATCCAAATGAGTTTTTCAGCCCTGAAGAGGCCGATGAATGGTTTATGAGTCGAATCCGTCATGGTGCGGTAGTGGATGGTCGTGTGTATATGCCTCCTTTTGAAGGAATTTTAAGCCAAGAAGCTATGTGGGCAATCAAAGCCTATATTGAAACCCGTGACGTACCAGAGTAAAACATGATTAATCGGCTTTTCCGTGGTTATTTTATTGCGGGTTTAGTTTGCCTGTTAGGCGCTTTTCCCGCTATTTCAATGGCAAGAAGTTTTGATGACATTATGGAGTCTGGGTTTATCACCGTTGCGGTGTATAACGATTTTCCACCGTACTCCTTTCAAGACGGCGATACCCCCCGTGGAATTGACGTGGATGTAGCAGCTCAAATTGCCAAACAACTTAATCTAGACGTTCGCTGGATGTGGATAACCGCAGACGAGAACCTAGAAGATGATATGCGCAATGCCATCTGGAAAGGTCACATCATTACTCGTCAAAAAGCTGATTTAATGATGAGAGTCCCTTACGACCACAAATTCAGTTATGCCATTGATGGTTATGGATTACCAAAGAATGAAATGGTGGTGATGTTTGGGCCTTATCATAGGGAAAGTTGGGCGATCCTTAAAGATACCAAAAAAACCAACAATATTGATACGTTAGCGATTTTCCAATATGAAAAAATAGCCGTGGAAATAGACTCCCTTCCTAGCTTTTTTCTCGGAGCAACCATAGGTGGTCGTTTGCGCGATAATATTGTTCATAGTGAAAATATTTACAAAGCCATTGATTTATTGAATGAACAAAGCGTTGCTGCTGTTTCTGGAATGCGTTCACAATTAGAGTGGGGCATGCCTGAGCTAGGTTCTCGCTACACCATTAATGCTACAGGTTTGGCAGCAATAAGTATCAAATCGTGGGATATCGGAATGGCTGTGCAGCAAGACTTTCGTCAACTTGCCTATGCTGTAGAAGATCAAGTCACACTAATGGTCGATAACGGCCAAATGCAGACGATCTTTGACAACTATAAAGTTACCTTCGAACCCTCTAGCTTGTACCAAGAAAGCCATTAATTTAGGCCTTCAAGAAAGCGTCATCAAAAAACACCTCCCAAGGCTATAGCTTTTTGCTCTAGCCTTTTTTGTTAAAAAAGACTGCCGAGAACCCAGCCTTTTAATGGTTTTGTTTGTTACCCAATTATCCACAAGCTGCGGCAACCTATCGAAGTCATTTTCTTGCCTAATTTGAAGGTTAATTTCTGCTGCTTGGGTAGATGTCTGCGAATAGGGTGACAGGTTTTCTCGAATCTTATTTTTAAATCGTTCGGGTAATTAATTTCCAAATAATGGGTGTTTTTATGGAAGTACTACTACCAACGGACTAAGAATGATAATCCAAGGTTCAATGGTTGTTAACAAGTTGTTGTTGAATACTATTTATGACGGCGAAGGTGGTGAAAGCAGTTCAATGCTCTACACCGCAATAGACGGACAATAAAGTTACACGCCGGGGATAAAGGTCAGTACTTGAGACAGCCTCGGAAAAACAAAAAAGGTGATGTAACGCCTTAAGTACCTGTTGAACTACTGGAGAATACTGATGAAAAGCCGAAAAATTCCTGGCCAATTGCTTAGTACGGCACTTGGCCTAACTCTGGCTCTGGGAATGCTAAGTGCAAATACGCATGCTGCAGTCACTGATAAAGATATACTTAATGACCAAAAAACCACTGATGATATTGTGAGCTATGGCCTTGGTCCTCGTGGCCAGCGATATAGTCCTCTTGAAACCTTAAATACTAAAAACGTTAAAAAAATGCACCCTGTTTGGGCTTTTTCCCTAGGGGGAGAAAAACAACGTGGACAGGAATCACAACCAATTGTTAAAGATGGTGTGATGTACGTGACCGGTTCTTATTCTCGAGTATATGCAATTGATGTAAATACTGGTGATGAACTTTGGCAGTACGAAGCGCGTTTACCAGATGGCATTATGCCTTGCTGTGACGTTATTAACCGTGGCGTAGCAATCTACGACGATGTGGTTATTTTCGGCACCCTAGATGCAATCTTAGTCGCTCTAGATCAAAAAACCGGTAAGGTTCGCTGGCGTAAAAAAATGGGTGACTACAAAGCAGGTTATTCTTCAACTGCAGCACCTATGATTGTTAAAGGTATGGTTGTCACTGGTGTATCTGGTGGTGAGTTTGGGATTGTCGGTAAAGTAGAAGCCCGCGATGCTAAAACCGGAGAGCTAATCTGGACACGCCCTACTGTTGAAGGCCACATGGGCTACCTTAATGGTAAGGAAAATGGCATTACTGGTGGTGAAGCCAATAAAACTTGGACTGGCGATTTGTGGAAAACCGGTGGCGCAGCTACTTGGTTAGGTGGTACTTATGACCCAGATACAGATCTTATTTTCATGGGAACGGGTAACCCTGCACCTTGGAACTCTCATCTACGTCCTGGTGATAACCTATATAGTTCCTCTCGTCTAGCCATTGACCCTGATACCGGAAAGATCGTTTGGCACTTCCAAACCACACCACATGATGGTTGGGACTTTGATGGTGTAAACGAGTTGATTGCGTTTGATTATAAAGACGGTCGCAAAACAGTCAAAGCTGCGGCGACAGCAGATAGAAACGGCTATTTTTACGTTCTAAATCGTGAAGATGGTAAGTTTATTCGTGGTTTCCCATTTGTTAGCGGTATTACTTGGGCAAAAGGTTTGGATGAAAATGGTCGTCCTATCTACAACGAAGAAGGCCGTCCGGGTAACCCTGCCGATGCAGAGTCAGGAGAAAAAGGTAAAACTATTTGGTCTGTTCCTTCTTTCTTAGGCGGGAAAAACTGGATGCCTATGGCGTATAGCCAAGACACAGGATTATTCTACGTTCCTTCTAACGAATGGGGCATGGATATTTGGAATGAGCCAGTAAGCTACAAAAAAGGTGCAGCTTACCTAGGTTCTGGATTTACCATAAAACCTATCTTTGACCATATTGGCTCATTAAAAGCAGTTGACCCTAAAACCGGTGAGCTGGTTTGGGAATTCAAAAATCCTGCGCCTTTATGGGGGGGAGTGTTAGCCACTGCGGGTAATTTAGTCTTTACCGGAACTCCTGAAGGCTACCTGTATGGTTTCAACGCCAAAACAGGCGAAATCGTTTACAAGTTTAACACTGGATCTGGCATTGTTGGCTCCCCTGTTACTTGGGAAAAAGACGGTGAACAATACTTGAGTGTTCTATCTGGTTGGGGTGGCGCTGTTCCATTATGGGGCGGAGAAGTTGCTAAGACTGTGAAGGACATTAACCAAGGCGGCACCGTTTGGACCTTTAAGTTGCCACGTAGCTAGAGGCGGCACCGTGGCAAGGGGGGGTCCCACCATCTTGCCGCGCTTTTTATTGAAATACCAATCCACTCTGAAGGTTAGCTTTCAGTTTGGATTGGCCTTAGTGGTCTGTAATGCTTATCCTCAGACTGTTTTTGTTGTATTTCGTCAGTTCGACTAGGAACTGGGGCAAGTTAGGACACTAATTGCCATGATGACTCTGCGCAACACTCTATTCTGCTTTGCTTTAATTCTATTTAGTGGAACCAGCTTAGGTTCTTCTATATCTGAGCAGCAAATAAAACAAATATTCCCTAAAGCAACATTAATTGGCGATACCTTAGCTGAGTACCCTGTCCAACCCATTTACCAACTCCAAGAATTGTTGGGTTACGCTTTCCAAACCAACGATTTAGTTGATTTTCCTGGTTTTTCTGGAGATAGAATTAACCTACTAATTGGTATTGATACCGCAGGTAATATTAAAGGTATTGAGATTTTATCCCATCACGAACCCATATTTCTTCATGGCTTAGGGCCTGAGCCACTAAACGCGTTTATTGAACAATACATTGGCAAAAATGTATCGAATAGAATCATTGTCGACAAAGCGGCGAATGATACTAATCTTGATGACAAGACAGTACATGTTGATGGTGTTACCAAAGCAACGGTTTCAGTCATTGTAGTCAATGACACTGTGTTGTTGTCGTCATTGCAAGTGGCAAGAAACATGTTAGAAGGCTTTACCGTCGCACCACTGGCAACCCCCAAAGACGACTTTTCCCCTTTGAATTGGCAACAACTTGTTGATAAAGGTTACGTAAAAAAATGGACGCTAACGCGGCAACAATTTGAGCAAGAATTGAATGCCTCTTTAGAGGATTTTCCAGCAGACACCTTTGCTACCGAACTAGGCAATGAGTTTACTATTTACTACGCATACCTAAATGCACCCAGCATTGGTATCAACTTACTTGGCGAGGCTGAGTACCAGCGATTAATGGCTGTACTCAAGCCCAATGAGCAAGCTTTTGCGGTGATGTCTGAGGGCTTTTTTCATTATCTTGAGGATGATTTCAAGCCAGGTACTGTGGCCGACCAAATTAATTTAGAGCAGGGCAATTTGCCCTTAGCCATGCGTGATCTGAATTTTTATAGTTTTACTGAGCCAAGTCTCGCATCTGGAGCGCCCATAACCGATGACTTGCAATTATTTGTTGTGAATACGCAATCGGGATTCAACCCTAGTTTAGATATGCAGCTATCCCTTAATTTAACCGTGGCGAAAAACCACCTCGTCCAACAGCAAGCTCTTTTTCAAGATGACTATGCATTGCCTCGCACTCTTTTTGATATTGCAGAAGCTGCGGAAGTTGAAGCGCCAATACCCCCATGGGTGCGAATCTGGAAATCTCGCATTGGGGTAATTAGCGTCTTAATCGCGAGTTTAATTTTAGTGACGGTGATTTTTATCTATCAGCATAAGTTGTCAGCTAACCAAAAACTATTTCGATACGTTCGTTGGAGCTTTATGTTTTTTACGCTGTTCTTTATTGGTTGGTATGCTCAAGGACAGTTATCTGTAGTGAATATATTTCCTATTATTCAAAGCCTGATGAATGGATTTGATATTCAAATGTATTTGATGGATCCGGTTTTGTTTATTTTGTGGATTTACGTTTTTATAAGCTTATTCATTGTTGGTCGAGGTATCTTTTGTGGGTGGTTGTGTCCTTTTGGTGCCTTGCAAGAAATGCTCGGATGGGTGGCTAAAAAATTGCGTATTCGCCAGAAAAAAGTGCCCTATGAGTTACACAGTAAATTGTGGTGGATTAAGTATGGGATACTCATTGGTCTCGTTCTGACCTCTATTTATTCTATCCGAACCGCTGAAGTGCTATCGGAAGTAGAGCCCTTTAAAACAGCCATTACCTTACAGTTTTATCGTTATTGGCCATTTGTTGTTTATTCACTGGTGTTACTTGGTGCAGGGTTGTTTATAAACAAATTCTACTGTCGTTATGTGTGTCCTTTAGGGGCCGGTTTAGCGATTTTAGGATACTTCCATTTGGGCGAGTGGCTAACCCGTCGCAAAGACTGCGGGTCGCCTTGTACCTTGTGTCATCATAAGTGCGATATTAAAGCCATAACACCTAAAGGGGAGATAAATTACAACGAATGCGTTCAGTGTTTAGAGTGTATTGTTTATTACAACAATGATGATCTATGCCCACCCCTTAAAAAGAATAAACGCAAAAATCGCGGGAAAGCCATTGATGTTAGCCAACAACCAGCGTAACCCCTAGCCTGTCCATTGATGGTGCCATTCTACGCTGGCACCATCCACGGCATTAATGCCGTGCTACAAATTTTTTCACCTGTTACATCCGTTGTAGCACGGGCTTTAGCCCGTGGGGGAATCGGATAAGGCAAATAGGCTAATTCAAATAACCTAGGCGCATATTCCACGGCATAAATGCCGTGCTACAAATTTTAGCGCCTTTTGCATCGGTTGTAGCACGGGCTTAAGCCCGTGGAGAAAACGAATTTAAACCTCACTATTGTTTGCAACCTCTGGGTGTCCAACAGGGTGCGACAATATGTCGCATTGTTGTGCGCACCTATGTTTCTATAATAGTCCTAATCGTTACTTTGTTTATTAATAACGACCTTGAACCGACTATAGCTGCAGTCGATGGCCTGTGGGTTTAGTTTGGCACTATAAACTGCTATAAATACAAAAATTATATTTGAGCCATTTGATGTCCAGACCGCACCTACAAACTAACCGTCACCTTTTGCTACTGATAAAACTTAGGTATGGGTTTATCTTTTTGCAATTGTTAGTCGTGCTGTTCGCCGAATACTGGTTTGAATATACGCTTCCCTATTTAACCCTAAAGCTAATTATTGTCATCGAACTCGCTGTGAATATGGTGCTGTTTTATTGCTACAGAGGCAATCGAAACGCTCGTGAGAGTGAGTATTTGTTCCAAGTTTTACTGGATATTCTGCTCCTCACAATACTCTTATACTTTGCTAAAGGGGCTACAAACCCCTTCGTTTCTTTGTTGTTGATTCCGGTTGCCATAGCCGCAGTGACCCTTTCTCGCCGTCTTTTAATTTTGGTCAGCTTGGTGGCATTGGCAGCTTATTCTGTATTGTTTTTTAGTATTGATTCCCATCAAATGCATATGGTGGATATGCAACAGCATTTCCTTGGCATGTGGGTGAATTTTGTTTTGTCTGCCCTTGTGGTGGTGCTGGTGGTTGCGTCTTTAGCTCAGGCTATGCGTAATCAAGAGCGGTTTGTGAGTAAGCTACGAGAGGAACAATTACGACAAGAGCAATTAGTTGCCTTAGGCACCACTGCGGCGCAATTTGCTCACCAACTGGCCACTCCTCTAGCCACTGCAAATTTACTCACCGAAGAGCTAGAATTTGAGCTGCCCGAAGATAATCCGTTACTTAAACAGTTGAGCGAGCAATTGCACCTATGTCGCCGCCGCTTACAAGATTTTAGAGAAATGTCGGAAGAGGTAAAATTGAACAGCAAAAGACTGATCCCCATGCCTCAACTAGTTGCTAAATTACAAGAAGAAATACAATTAAACTTTGCTGATATCGAGGTGCAATACAGCATTCCTAGTTTAGATAACTTAGCGGTAAGAGCTGACACCACTTTGTTACCGGCATTATTAAATTTAATCCAAAATGCGGTGCAATCAAGTAAGCGCAATAACTGCCATCAGATCCAAATTCAGTGTCATCTAGATAATCGTGCTCAAACACAGCAACTAGTATTAACTATTCGTGATTTTGGTGCTGGATTACCCGAAGAAAGTTTGCTGGAATTAGGTTCAACCTTAGTAGAAAGTGAACAGGGGTTTGGCATGGGAGTATTGCTCAGTCACGCTACTTTAGAGCGTTTAGGTGCGCAACTTCGTCTATATAATCATTCAGAGTCTGGGGCTGTAGCTGAGATATTAATGGAGTTGGTAAGCTTACAATGAAGTTGCTACTAATCGAAGATGAGCAAAGTTTTGCCGGTATTTTACTACGTCGTTTAACCCATCACGGATACGAGTGCGAGCATGCTGATACTGTGGATAAAGGTCTCGTATTAGCCAAACAATCGTTACCCTCCCACCTCATATTAGATTTGAAAGTTGGCACCCAAAGCGGCTTATCTATCTTACCTCAATTACGAGAGTTACTGCCTGATGCACGTATTATTCTGTTAACGGGGTATGCCAGCATAGCCACTGCTGTAGAAGCCATTAAAGCCGGTGCTGATGATTACCTGTCAAAACCTGTGGATAGCAAAACCTTGTTAGCAATGTTAGCAGGTGATAATGCTACAGAAGCGGCCAGTGATACTAATATCATGTCACCAGCAAGACTTGAATGGGAACATATCCAGCAAGTTTTAAAAGCCAATAAGGGTAATATTTCCGCCACTGCTCGACAGCTTGGTATGCATAGACGAACCTTGCAGCGTAAGTTGGTTAAAAAACCAAGAATTGACTGAAACCGCTCTCAATAAAAATCTACCTAGGGTAGGTATTTGTTGGTAGAACTTAGCGTATAATCCATCTTAACAGGTAGGTTGATTCAGTCATGCAGCAAAATATCATGCTAGTATGCAATTTGATTGCTAAGAGGAAATGTAATTGCAAAATCCTTGCTATTTTTTGGGTATAGACGGTGGTGGCAGCAAATGTAAAGCTCGCCTAGAGGACGCTCAAGGAAACCTATTAGCCGAAAGTGTGGCTGGTCCCGCAAATCCAGCTCGGGATCTCAAATTAGCTTTAGCTTCCATTCAACAGGTGAGCGAACAGGTCATGGCCTTGGCTAATTTACCTATTACCGCCTTAGCAGATACTTACGTTGGAATGGGACTGGCTGGTTTGAATTTGCCTAGTTATAAATCTCAGATGCAGGCTTGGCAACATCCTTTTGCTCAATTAACTCTAAGTACCGATTTGTACATCGCTTGTTTAGGCGCTCATCATTGTGATTCAGGGGCGATTGTCATCGTGGGAACGGGAAGTTCTGCCTTGGCCTGTCATCAAGGGCAACAGTTCGAATATGGTGGTCATGGCTTTCTGTTGGGGGATAAAGGAAGTGGCGCATGGATGGGCTTGCAGACATTAAGGTGGGCGTTAGAAAGTTTTGATGGATTGGCTCAATCTAGTCCTTTTATTGAGGCAGTTTTTCGGTTTACTGGATGCACTGATGCTGCGCAAATCATTGAAAGCTATTTAACCTCAAGTTCTGCAAAATTTGCTAATTTGGCACCGTTAGTGTTCGAGTATGCCGAGCAAAATGACTCGGTAGCCATAGGAATAGTAAAAGAAGGGGCAAGTTATTTGAGTGCCTTGGCGAGAAAATTACAAAGTCATGACCCTCAACGAATTGCCTTTATTGGTGGTTTATCTCCCAGTGTTATTCCTTGGTTAGATGAAGATATTCAAGTAACAATAAAACAGCCTATTGCTGCCCCAGAATGTGGCGCAATCATGATGGCAAAAAAACAGTTTGCGATATCAACTAAGCGCAATTAGCCGCGTTTTGTAGTGAATAAAGACGCTTTTAGTCAGGCTCAGTATAAGTTAATCCCATTTAAGGTAATTGGTCTAATGACACAGGAATCCACACCGACTTACTACCAAGCTAGTCAGTTTTTCGATGGCCAGGGTATTCAAGATAACGTCAGGTTAACCATTGACGGTGGTGTAATAACGGCAATAGATACAAACCCACAACCCACAGACTTACCTTTAAACGGTTTAGTCACGGCAGGCTTCATTGATACTCAAGTAAATGGTGGGGGAGGGGTTCTGTTTAATCAACAACCAAGCCTGGCCACTATCCAGAAAATACGCCAAGCCCACAGTTTGTTTGGCACAACGGCTATGTTACCCACTTTAATTACCGATAATCTAGAGATAATGCAGCAGGCCGCTGAGGCCATCGCCGAAGCGATTGAACAACAAGAGCCGGGTATTTTGGGTGTCCATTTTGAAGGGCCGCACTTAAGTGTGCCTAAGCGTGGGATCCATAGTGAAAAAACCATCAGACCCTTATCTGATGATGAAATGCAGATTTTTTGTCGTCAGGACTTAGGTCAGGTTATGGTCACGGTAGCACCTGAAAACGTAACGCCACAGCAAATTGCTAAGTTGGTAGATTGTGGGGTGATTGTTTCCCTTGGCCACTCTAATGCTGATATTGAAACCGTTTTAAAGGCTATTGATGCTGGCGCTACGGGCTTTACCCATTTATTCAATGCCATGTCAGGACTCACCGCCCGTAACCCCGGAATGTTAGCCGCTGGATTACATGACGAAAGGGTCTTTTGTGGGATCATTGCCGATGAACTCCACGTGCATCCCTACAATTGTCGTTTAGTTTTTCAGTGCAAAGGTTGGCAAAGGTTGATGATAGTCACTGACGCCATGGCACATGTGGGCGCAGATGTTGACTCATTACCTTGGTTAGATACCGAGATTATTCGCCAAGGAAATAAACTAACCTTGCCCGATGGCACTTTAGCCGGATCCGCCTTAGATATGAGTTCAGCGGTGCGTAACCTGCATCACAATATGGACGTCCCCTTGGTCTCTGCTCTGAATATGGCAAGTTCAACACCTGCCGAATTTTTAGCTTGCTCAAACAGAGGTAAGTTGGAAGTGGGTATGCAAGCCGACTTTGTGTTGTTAAACGAGCAACTGCATACCTTAGGTTGTTGGATTGCTGGTGTTCAGGTTGCCCGTGAAGGAGCTCAATTATAATCTATGCACCACCCGAGGCTATGCTTTAGTAATTTCCACATCGGTTTGAGGAACACAACTGCAAGCAAGTATGTAACCTTGGTTTGCATCTTGTTCTGTTAAACCGCTAAGCTCATTTATATTTTTGACTTGGCCACGACTGAGTTTGACTTTACATCTACCGCAAATACCCGCTCTACAAGAGAAAGGTAAGTTCAAGCCGGCGGCTTCCCCTTGTTCTAGAATGGTGGTTTGATTGTCACCCTGGTGATTCACATTCCAGCTAGAAAAAGCGATTTCCACTGATTTTTTTGCGCTCTGTTCAGCGGTCTCTGTTTGAATTGGTGATTTCCCCGCTTTTCTTGCTGACTTGGAGCCTAGGTCAAAATGAATAGTGCGAGCTTGTCGTTCAGTTACAACCACTTCGTCGTTTAGGCTTATAGTTCCGGTATTAAGGGCAATGAGATTTTGACCAAAAAGCACATCGCCTTTTTTATCTTTACGATATTTTTGTAGTGTTGTCAGAGGTTCTTTTTGTTGGTGTTTTTCTGCTGATTTAGGATCGATTGTGGTGAATATGCAGCGTGAACAGGACTTCATAACTTCAAATTCGACATCGCCAATACGCACTTTTTTCCAACTATCCTCCTCAAAAGCGGTGCAATTATCGACGACTAAATTCGGGCGAAATTGGCTCATTGTTACCGGCGACGCCAAACGTGAATTTAGGTCCTGCAAACTTTGTTGAGAAATAACCAAAAAAGGATACCCATCAGCAAAGGATACCTCGCTGCTACTGTTTATTACCTGACGGCTAGATTGTTCGCCGAAGAACACCAGGTTACAGGGTTTGCCGAGGTAACGGCTAAACCACTGGTCATAATCCCTGTGGCAATATTGACCATTGATGTTATCTTGCCAAACCTTAACCATCTGATAGTTTTCAGAAAAATCTGCATATTTTATGGTTAACTCGGGCATACCTGGCGCATTTAAACGCAAACCTGTTGCAGTAACTTGAGTTTCGACAAGACACAAGGTGCTGTCGGTTCTGGCGGTAATAAAAGTGCCGTTGGTTTGGGTTAATACAAATCGGCGATCAAACTCCAAGCCCATTTGCTCTACTTTGCTTGTGGCTAAGGAAATACCTGCACAGGATTTGATGGGATAGATATTGATTTGACTTAAGCTTAGTTTAGACACAATGTTTTTCTTATTCGGTAAAATGTTGACGCACTGCTATTGATATAACAGTGCCTAAATGATGGCCTTTAAGCCATGTTATTGGGATGCACTGTTTAGATAATCCATGGCTAAAGATGACATCACTTTCACACCGGTTTTTAATGCCTTTTCATTGACGTAAAAATCAGGACTGTGATTGGTTTTCATATCCTCTTCTGGCACACCATCGGCTCCTATACCCAACATAAAATACAATCCTGGAATTTTATCTTGGAAATAGGAAAAGTCTTCTCCGGCCATAATAACCGCGTTATGGCGTACATGCTCTTCACCAACCACTTTTTTGATGGTGGGTAGCATCTGTGCTGTTAATGCCTCATCGTTGTAGGTAACTAAGGTCGCTGAAATCACCTTAAATTCCGCCTTGGCTCCGGTTAATGAGGCGGCTGTTTCAACGGTTGATTTTAAGCGTTTGAGTAACTCTTTCCTGACTTCCTTATCGAAGGTGCGGATCGTGCCGCTCATGGAGACTTTCTCAGAAATAATATTGTGTCTCAAACCGCCCTCGATGGTGCCCACAGTAATCACAGAGGGGGCAGCGGTAATATCTAACTGTCTGCTGGGTATGGTTTGAATTGCCGTTACAATTTGGCTTGCAGCTACAATAGGATCAACCCCTAACCAAGGTGATGAACCATGGGTTTGTTTACCCGTTACCTCAACAAAAAAGGTATCTACCGCGGCCATCGCACCTTTGGGACGATACAGAATATCACCGGATTTATACGGCCAAACATGTAAACCAAATATGGCTTCAGGAGCGTACTCGCCAGCTAACACACCTTCCTCAATCATCATGGCTGCACCGCCGCCTTCTTCAGGTGGCGCACCTTCTTCAGCTGGTTGAAATATAAACTTAATGGTGCCAGGGATTTGTTCTTGCATGCTGGCTAATACCTTCGCGGTACCCAGCAGAATGGCCATATGGGCATCGTGCCCACAGGCATGCATTACGCCGACTTCCTTGCCGTTGTATTGGGAGCGCTGGGTTGAGGCGAAACTTAAACCGGTTTGTTCGGTTACAGGTAGAGCGTCCATATCGGCTCTAAGCGCAACCACTTTACCGGGTTTACCACCCTTAAGAATGCCAACCACTCCTGTATAAGCAATGCCCGTTTCTACTTCCATTCCCAAATCGGTTAAGTACGCAGCTACGGTTTTAGCCGTTTCGAATTCGCGATTAGATAGTTCAGGATGCTCATGAAAACGACGTCTTAGCTTAATGACTTCAGATTCAATCTCGTCACTTTTTTGGGCTATTAAGGCTTCTAACTCAGCACTGAATGCTTGGCTAGAAAGCACTAAACCGAACATAAAAATTATAAAATATTTTGAAAGTTTCACCCTGTTGATCCTTTAAATCTAAACTTGGTTTAAGCAGTCTACTAAATTTAACTTTTATAATCTTGGTGTTATCTAGGATTTAATGAATATGATTATTAGGCCATGGAATGAGCTAGGTTTTTTATCAAGAGGAACTTGACTGGAAACGTTAACAAAATGTTATTCGCTGAAATTGTTATAGCTTCAACCGATTTTATTATACGGGTTCTGACCCACAAGCTTATATGATTTCGGCTATTCCAATATCAATCAATCGACCACGGAAGTAAGTCATGACAACGATGAAACGACTTGTAAGTAGCCTAACAATCAGCCTTTGCCTTTTATCTAGCGCTCAGTTATCTGCCCATGAATTGGGACTGCAATTATTCAGTTTACGTCATCAATTTGCTGACGACCCAGCCAAGACACTCGACCAAATTCAAGATTGGGGATTACTTGCTGTGGAAGGTAGTCGTGATTTGTATGGTTATTCCGTTGAAGAGTTTAAAGCACAATTGGATAAGCGGGGTATTGATGTAGTGAGCACAGATACCAGCTTTGAGGAAATTAGAGATAACCCTATGGCAGCGGTGTACAGAGCAAAATTTTATGGCGCAAAATATACCACTTTTTATTGGGTCCCCCACGGTGAAAACTTCCTGTTTGAAGATGCTGAGAAGACCGTTAAAGTAATGAATGAAGCTGGTGCTCTGCTCAAAAAGCACGGTGTGACCTTGCAATATCATGCTCATGGATATGAGTTTCTCCCCTATAAAGATGAAACTTTGTTTGATTACATTATTCAGAATGTGGATCAGGCAAAATTTCAAATGGATGTATTTTGGGCTAAACACGGTGGAATGAACCCCGCGGCATTACTCAAAAAATACCCAGGGAAATTCACATCATTGCACCTAAAAGATCGTAAAAAAGGCACTCCTAATTCGTCTAAAGGCTCAGCGGATGGCGATACCAATGTAGTGTTAGGCCAAGGTGATGTGGGCGTGGCAGCAGTGGTCGCTGAAGCCAAAAAGCAAGGTATTAAGTACTTCTTTTTAGAAGATGAGTCTTCTAGAGTGGTTCAGCAGATACCTAAAAGCATTGATTATCTTAAGTCTTTAGAAAAATTCTGATCAACAGTTAGCATCAATGAGTTTTGACTTGGCTAAGCGCTTGTTTAGTTAGCCTCTTGATTGACAATTGCTTTGGCAAATTCAGGATTTTTCAATTTATCAGTTTGTAATTGTTGGTTTTGCATTTGTTCACGCATTTTGGAAGGATGAAAACCAAAAAACTGTTTAAATTGTTTGGTGAAATAGCTGTGATCGCTAAAACCACATTTAAACGCAATTTCCGAAATAGGCGTATCGGTTTCCACCAATAATAATCGCGCATTTTCCAATCTAACTTCGTTGATAATGCGTGTGGGGGTCTTGGATAATTGCTTTTTGAAACGCCGTTCAAGTGCGCTGACCGATAAATGAGATAAGTCCGCCAGTTCGGTTAACGAAATCCCACGGTGGTAATTTTTACGAATAAAATCCAGTGGCACACGGATACTTTCAAAATTAGCTAGGGCTTGTGAGGACTTATGGAAATGCCGAGTAATGCCATAGGAACCGATAATCTCGTCATTTTTATCTCGCAATGGCCGTTTTGAAGTTGAAAACCAGCCTAACTCACCATCTTTAGATAGGTTCATTTCTAAGCGAGCGGTAATTAATTCGCCATCCAGCAGTTTCCGATCGTCAGTGATATATTGCAATGCTAAATGGGGCGCAAAAAGTTCTGTATCTGTCTTTCCATACACTTGGCTTCGACTGTGAAACCCCGAGTGTTCTAAATAGGCGTTATTGGCATAAACCACTCGGCTTTGACGATCTTTAATCCAAAACAAAATGTCAGGGGTGAGTTCAAACACTTCTACTAATTGTTTGATCTCTAGCTCCCCCATAGATTCAATCCAGAATTGTGACATATCTCCCTCCACTAGCTACTCAAGGCTAGTTTATCCGATTTTACCTAGATGCGCGCCGAAATTATTGCACTATTGACCGATTAAATCATATCTAGAGCAATAGTAAATTACCTATACTTGATAATGATTTGTTACAAAAATTGCTTAAGGTTAGGTCTTCATGGAAATCGATAGGTCGTCGAAAAAAGTTCGTATGGGTATGGTTGGCGGTGGTCAAGGTGCCTTTATCGGCGCTATTCATCGCGCAGCAGCTAACCTGGATGGTAAGATTGAACTGGTTTGTGGTGCATTTAGTTCTGACCCGAAAAATAGTCAAGAAAGCGGGCAACTGTTAAGTGTACCCGCAGCACGCTGCTATTCAGACTTTAACACTATGTTTACACAAGAGGCTAAGCTCCCAGCCTCCCAACGGATGCAGTTTGTTTCCATAGTTACGCCGAATCATTTACATTTTCCTGTGGCCGTAGCCGCACTGCGGGCCGGCTTCCATGTGATGTCCGATAAACCAGCAACCTTTACCTTAAACGAAGCCCTTGAGCTGAAAGAGATTATTGAAGGCTCTGGTTGTTTGTATGGCCTCACGCATACCTATACCGGTTACCCAATGGTCAAAGAAGCCACAGCGAGGGTGGCTAATGGCGAGTTGGGAGAGATCACTAAGATAGTTGTGGAGTACTCTCAAGGTTGGTTAGCCAACAAAGAAGATGAACAGGGTAAGCAAGCCAGTTGGCGTTTAGATCCTGAACGCGCTGGAGTGAGTTGTTGCATGGGAGACATAGGTGTCCATGCCGCTAACTTAGCCGAAACCATTAGCGGATTGGAAATTGTCCAGCTATGTGCGGATTTAGAGCCGGTAGTTGATGGCCGTGAATTAGATGATGATGGCACTGTGCTGTTGCGTTTTAACAACGGCGCTAAAGGGGTTTTATTATCCAGCCAAATTGCTGTTGGTGAAGAAAATAATCTAAACATTCGTATTTATGGTAAGAAAGCCAGCCTGCAATGGCAGCAAATGGAACCCAATACCCTTTGGCTGAGATTTAATGACAAACCTAGCCAAATGATTCGAGCTGGGGTGGGCGACTGTGCCGCGACAACAGCACAGAGTTTGCGCACACCTGCCGGGCACCCAGAAGGCTATATCGAAGCCTTTGCTAATTTATATGCACAATTTGCTCAACAAATTGGTGATTTTGAGCAGTCGAAAATAACTGATATTTCCCTTCAGGCACCTGGCATAAACGCCGCAATTCGCGGTATGGCATTCATTGAGAATACTGTAGCAGCCAGTAAGTCTGCGCAAAAGTGGCATCCATTTTTACTCTCCAATATTCAGCTTTAAGGAATTAAGTTATGAAGCAAATTAAAGGCCCAGGTATTTTTTTAGCTCAGTTCGCTGCTGACGAATCACCCTTTAACAGCTTAAATGATATTTGTCAGTGGGCTTCATCTCTAGGCTTTAAAGCAGTGCAAATCCCCACTTGGGATGAGCGTATTTTTGATTTGCAAAAAGCCGCTAGCAGCCAAACTTACTGTGCTGATATTGAAGCCACAGTGGCTAAATATGGCATGGTGATCAGTGAATTATCCACCCACTTACAGGGTCAATTAGTCGCCGTGCATCCGGCTTACGATGAAATGTTTGATGGTTTTGCCCCTGATGAGGTTAAAAACAACCCCAGTGCACGTCAACAATGGGCGGTGCAGCAAATGTTGTGGGCGGCCAAGGCGAGTGCGAATTTGGGATTGACCGCCCACGCGAGTTTTTCCGGCGCGTTGTTGTGGCACACAATGTACCCCTGGCCACAACGGCCTGCGGGATTAGTGGAGCGTGGGTTTGAAGAATTAGCCAGCCGTTGGTTACCCATTTTGGATGCCTTTGATGAGGCGGGCGTGGACCTATGTTACGAATTACATCCAGGTGAAGATCTTCATGACGGAGCTTCCTTCGAGCTGTTTTTGGCCGCTGTTAATCATCATCCTAGAGCGAATATTTTATATGATCCGAGCCACTTTATTTTGCAGCAGCTCGACTATTTAGCCTTTATCGATTTGTATCACCATCGGATTAAAGCCTTTCATGTGAAAGATGCCGAGTTTAGACCTTCGGGTCGCGCAGGTGTGTATGGCGGTTATCAAAGCTGGTTGGATAGGCCCGGGCGTTTTCGTTCTTTGGGTGATGGGCAAATTGATTTTAAGGGGATATTCAGCAAATTAACTCAATACGGCTTTGATGGCTGGGCCGTAATGGAGTGGGAATGTTGTATTAAGCATCCTGAAGATGGTGCAGCTGAAGGCGCAAAATTTATCGCCGAACATCTGATACGCCCCACAGACAAAGCTTTTGATGACTTTGCTGGTGGTGGAGCAGATGACGACTTAAATCGCCGAATTTTAGGGCTTTAACAGACAATTTGAATAATGGTTGACGACGCGTTTGTGGTTTGACTCTGGGAGTAATAATAAAAATGAATAGTGTAACTCTGCGCCTAAGTTTGATGATGTTTTTGCAGTTTTTCATCTGGGGAGGCTGGTTCGTCACATTAGGGACGTTTTTGGCAAATAACCTTGCGGCCTCTGGTGGTCAAATCGGTATGGCATTTTCAACCCAATCATGGGGAGCCATAATCGCGCCATTTATCATTGGTCTGATTGCCGACCGTTATTTTAATGCGGAGCGGATCCTAGGTGTGCTGCATTTAATCGGCGCGGTGTTGATGTACTGCCTTTATCAAGCCACCGATTTTAGTGTTTTTTATCCATTTGTTTTAGGTTACATGATTGTTTATATGCCGACCTTAGCCTTGGTTAATTCTGTGGCGTTTTCGCAAATGCGCGAGCCCTCAAAACAGTTCGGAAAAATTAGAGTGTGGGGCACCATTGGCTGGATTGTAGCGGGTTTATCCATAAGTTATTTGTTCGCATGGGATGGAAAAGATGCGATAGCTCAAGGCATGTTAGCCAACACCTTTTTATTGAGTGCTGTAGCGTCATTAATGCTGGGACTGTTTAGTTTCATGTTGCCTAAAACACCTCCAAAAAGTGCCGGCGAACGAATGGGATTACATGAAATATTAGGATTGGATGCCCTCGCCTTATTGAAAGATAAGAACTTTTTAGTGTTTTTCATATCTTCTATATTAATTTGTATTCCTTTGGCTTTTTATTATCAAAACGCCAACCCGTTTTTAACGGAAACCGGTGTTGCCAATGCAACGGGAAAAATGACCCTAGGACAGGTTTCAGAAGTGGTGTTTATGCTGATACTGCCAGTATTTTTAAATCGTTTCGGGATTAAAATTACCTTATTGATTGGGATGTTGGCGTGGGTGTTACGTTATGTGCTATTCGCTTATGGGGATGCGGATAGCGGTATTGTCTTGCTCATAGTGGGAATTGCGCTACACGGAGTGTGTTATGACTTTTTCTTTGTATCCGGACAAATTTACACTGACTCCAAAGCTGGGGCTAAAGTGAAAAATGCCGCACAAGGTTTAATTACCTTGGCAACCTATGGAATAGGTATGTTGGCTGGATTTTGGATTGCCGGCAAAATCACCGACTCCCATGCTACCGAATTCGGCCACGCTTGGTTCAATATTTGGTTATTCCCAGCAGTATTTGCCTTCGCTGTGTTTGTACTCTTTATGTTGGCATTTAAAAACGAAAAAATTGCAATCAATAATCAAGCTGGAGCCTATGATGAAAGCAACTAATCTAAGCCAACCACAAAGACGAAAATTTATGCAGCACCTAGTTCGCGCCATGGGTGTGACCTCGGCTACTGCTCTGGTATACGGCTCTAATCTAAACGTGGCAATGGCATATCAAGTTCGTAGCGACAAACTCGATGGGGCGGGGCAGCTTTTCGATAAACCCACTATGCAGACATTAAAGCACATTGTTGACACTATTTTGCCGCGAACAGACACCCCTAGCGGAGCAGAATTAGATTGTCACGGTTTTGTCGACCATCAATTATTTCGTTGTCACTCTGAAAATGAGCAGCAAATTTGTTTGCAGATTATTAGCGAGATTGAAAAGCATGCAATGGCAAACTTCAAACAATCTTTTAGTCAGCTAGATGACAAACAACAGCTTGAATTACTTAAGTCCATTGAGGCTATGAAGGGTTTTACGCAATCCCAACGAAATCAGTTTAAGTTTCTTAAGTCATTGATTGTGTTTGGCTACTTCACTTCTGAACAAGGTGCGCGGGAGATCCTTAGGTACGATCCTGTACCCGGTGGATTCAGTGTTATTCCTCTGGAAGAAGGGGATAAATCCTGGGGTAGTCTTGCTTACTATTAAGCCAAATTGGCACTGACATAACCTTTGGTTTAATTAAAAAATTGCTAGGAAATAACGTGGATAAAGATATTTATATTAAACAACAGAATAAAAAGTTTGATGTGTTGGTTGTGGGGTCTGGGATTACTGGGGGTTGGGCCGCAAAAGAATTTTGTGAGCGTGGATTCAATACCTTGATGATCGAACGTGGCCGAGTAGTTGAACATCGCAAAGATTATATTACCGAAGGCAAGCCTGTTTGGGATTATGATAATCGTAGCAAAGTAGACAACCTATTAATTGAACAGCAATACAAAATTCAAAAAGATTGTTATGCCTTTCACGATGGTACTAAACAATTTTTTGGTAACGACCGGGATTTACCTTATGAAACAACGGATGGGACTGACTTTCGATGGATCCGCGCCAACCAGCTAGGTGGTAAATCTTTGTTATGGCATCGGCAAAGTTATCGTATGTGCGAAGATGACTTTTTAGCCAACAAGCGTGATGGCGTGGGAAATGATTGGCCTATACGCTATCAAGATATTGCCGACTGGTATTCTTATGTGGAAACGTTTGCAGGGATAAGTGGTAGTAAAGAGAATTTGCCGAATCTACCCGATGGCGAGTTTTTACCTCCCTTTGCTATGACTGGACCGGAAAAAGCGTTAAAAGTGGCAATCGAAAAAGCTTTTCCTGGTCGAAATTTGATCATGGGGCGTACCGCTCATCTAACTGAACCCTCAACGTTGCATATATCCCAAGGAAGAGTGCAGTGTCAGAGTCGTAATGAATGTCAAAAAGGTTGCTCGTTTGGGGCTTACTTTTCCACCCAAAGTTCGACGTTGCCAGCGGCTGCCAAAACCAACAATTTAAGTATTGCCGCTAATAGCGTGGTGCATAGTGTGATTTATGACGAAAAACGCAATCGCGCCATAGGGGTCAGAGTCATTGATAATGATGATCTCTCTACCCGTGAGTATTTCGCCGACGTTGTGTTCTTGTGTGCAAGCACCATTGGAACTACTCAGATTATGCTCAACTCTACCTCTAAAAAATTCCCTAACGGAATTGCCAACTCGTCTGGGGTATTAGGTCACTATTTGATGGACCACAATTATAATGCTCGAGCCACGGGAGATATTGAAGGTTTTGAAGACGAATACTATAAGGGGCGTCGGCCTTCGTCGTGTTACATGCCAAACTTTCAGACGAGGCCTGAACTCTATCGTAAAGGTTACCTACGAGGGTTTGCCTATGGCATTAGTACGTTTCGTTCTGATTGGCGGGGAAAAAGCCAACAAGATGGCATTGGTAGTGACTTTAAACAACAGCTAAGTTCACCAGGGAAATGGGGAGTGGATTTCTCTGCCCAAGGGGAAATGTTGCCGCATTTTGACAATCAAATGTCGTTACATCCAACTAAAACGGATAAGTGGGGCATACCCTTGATTAACTTCAATGTGGAATATCGTGAAAACGAAAAAACCATGATGGACGATGCTGCAGAAATGGGCGCGGAAATGTTACGAGCTGGTGGATGTACAAACGTTAAAAGTGGTACTAGTTATGACCTACCACATCGCGCTCCTGGTATTGCAATTCATGAAGTGGGAACGGCGCGAATGGGACAGGATCCAAAAACATCCGTGTTAAATCAATATTGCCAAAGTCATGATATTCCTAATCTATTTGTTACCGATGGTTCGGGTTACTGTTCCTCTGGGGTGGTGAATCCATCTCTCACATTTATGGCGCTTACTGCCAGAGCTGTGGACTATTGTGCCAAGGAGATTAAAGCTCAGCGACTGTAGTTTTAGATACTAAAAGCCAATTAGGCTTGCTTGATCCCCTCATGTCCCTCAAAATAGGGGGTCTAGCATCTAATAAATTGACAGGGGATAAAATGGCGAATTGCTGCAGTGAAAAATCCTGTGAAATAGAGGCGCTCAGGGACAAACAAGGTAAAACCTTAAAGATCGTTTTGGCGATTAATGCAATCATGTTTATTGTGGAGTTAACCGCCGGCCTGATGGCAAATTCAATATCATTAATTGCAGACTCCCTAGATATGCTAGGGGATGCAATGGTGTATATTTTTAGTATTTATGTGATTGCCCGTGGGGCGAAAATGAAAGCCATTTCTGCCATGTTCAAAGGCTCGATTATGGCGGTATTTGGGTTGTTTGTATTAGGCCAGGCAATATACAGTCTGATGGTGCCTCACGCTCCCACTTATGAAACAATCAGCTTGTTTGGTTTTATTGCGTTATTGGCCAATGGGGTTTGTTTGGCATTGCTTTGGAAGCACCGCTCTGAAGACATTAATATGAGTTCAGTTTGGTTATGTTCACGTAATGATATTATCGCCAATATTTCGGTAATTTTTGCTGGTGTAGGCGTTTGGTTAACTAGCTCTGGTTGGCCAGATATCGCCATTGGTTTTGCCTTAGCCTGCTTATTTTTGCAATCTGCCGCCCAAGTTTTAAAAGAATCATTTAGCGAATACCGCACCGCCAAATCCTAGTTGCAACCTGTACCTCGCGGGGCTAAAGCACCCGCCTACAAGGAAACCCCAAGATTATGGGGATATACCACCAAACCTGTAGCATGGCCTTCCGGCCATGACAGCCAAACCCCATATTCTCACGGGGCTAAAGCGCCCGCCTACAGGTGAACCCTTATGGTTACGTGCAAATATCACCAAACCTGTAGCATGGCCTTCAGGCCATGGAACCCAAACCACATAACCTTACGGGGCTAAAGCGCCCGCCTACAGGTGAAATCCAAAGGTTACGAGAAAATATCACCAAACCTGTAGCATGGCCTTCAGGCCATGGAACCCAAACCAAATAACCTCACGGGGCTAAAGCGCCCGCCTACAAGTGAACCCCTATGGTTACGGACAAATATCACCAAACCTGTAGCACGGCCTTCAGGCCATGGAACCCAAACCACATAACCTCGCGGGGCTAAAGCCCCGCCTACAGGTGGACCCCTATGGTTACGAGAAAATATCACCGAACCTGTAGCACGGGCTTCAGCCCGTGGCAGCGATCCAAAACACTGCCGATGAATAACGCAATAAAAACGATAAATAAAGGTGATTGCGCAACTAAAAGCATTTAGAATCGCCTCCCTTAAAAATAAATATCGATTTTCATTATCAAGGATAATTCAAGTGAATCTGAAGTACGGATTTTGTTGCATAGCGGCACTGTTTTTCCTATCAATGTCCTCATTGACGGTTTTAGCCCAACAAAATGTGGAAACTCTGCAGGTAACTGGTACCCGAATCGCTGACAATTACTCAGGCAGTATTTCCAGTTTATCAAGGGAACAAATTGATAAAATCAATCCTGCATCGACCCTAGATCTCCTTAACCGCATACCTAACATTGTGATTGCTGAAAATGGTGTGGCTGGTGGGGTTTCATTTGTTTCCGTAAGGGGCGGCGAATCTAATTTCACTTTAGTTTTGATTGATGGTGTCGCCGTGAATGATTCCACTAATAGTCGTGGCGGCGGTTTCGACTTTAGTCAGATTAACCCACAAAGCATCGAACGAATTGAAGTTTATCGTGGTGGAATTAGCGCAATCTATGGTGGCGAAGCCATCAGTGGTGTGATTCATATCATTACCCGAGAAGACGCTGCGCCAGCAATTCATTTGGAAGTAGGCAGCGATAAACAGCTTAACGCGGGTTTAAACGTTTCTCATCAATACGATAATGGTGTGTCTGTGTTAGCGAGTCTATCGAGTAGACAACGCGAAGCTTCGGATTTTGCCTCTGCGGAGAGTCAACAAGGGCTGTTCAAAATTGCATTTGCTAACGCTAAGCAAAACCACCGATTGTTAGTGACCTATAGTGACAATGATAATGTGAGCTTTGCTGAAGACTCCGGTGGCGAGCAATATGCTATGCCTCAGTTAGCTGAACAGCGCAATAGCGAACAGTGGTTGCTGGGATTGAATAATACTCTTCAGTTAAACCAGTCTAATGGGATTAATCTTAACTTGTCTTGGTTGAATCGTCAGGAGTCATCAGATCATCCAGGTATTGCGGAAGGTGCTCAATCAGGTGTGCCAGCGAGTAATATTGACTCTGAATTTACGCGTTCTGAAGTTGAGTTATTTTTGAATCATCAATTTAATCAAGCAACTACTATTGTGATAGGAGTTAGCGCTCGCGACTCAGAAGGTCGCAACACGGGGTATTTAGATTATGGATTCCAATTGCCTGTTGATTTTGTTCTGGAACAGGACTCGCAAAGCGCGTTTATGGAAGCTAAATATGCACAAGATTATTTCGCCATAGATTTAGGTTTACGTTACGACGATGCCGACAACTTCGATAGTGAAACCTCAATTCGATTTGCGGGGCACCATGACCTATCCGAAACTGTAAATTTGTTCGCCGTATATAACGAAGGTTATAAATTACCTAGCTTTTTTGCTTTGGCACATCCGTTAGTGGGTAATCCTGGTTTACAACCCGAACGCAGTATTAATAAGGAATTAGGTTTACAGTGGGATGTTGAAATAGGACAAGTTACCTTTGTACTATTTGAAAATGACTTTTCAGATTTAGTCGATTTCGACGCTGAACTTTTTACCTCAGTAAATCGAAGTCGTGTTGAAACATCTGGGGTTGAATTGAGCACTAACCTTGAATTAACGCCTTGGTTGCAGCTTTCAGTGGACGTAAGTTATGTGGATATTAGTGTCGACGGACAGAAGAGTGAGTTGCGTAGACGTCCTCAGTGGTTCGGCGGAGCAAGTTTAGATGCTCAATGGGAAAATCTGACGATTTCTATTTTTACCGATGTAAGAGATGAGTATTTAGATAGCTCAATTCCCACTGGGTTAGTTGAACTGGGTGGGTATGCAAAATACGGTGTTGCAGCTAATTGGCAATTGTCTGAAAATTTGCAGACCAATTTAAACATTGATAATGCCCTTGCCCACAATATCCAAGATTCAGTTGGATTTGAAAACAACGACACCAATTTCCGAGTTGGCATGACCTATCAATTTTAACCTGAGTGGTTACGTAGCATGGCCTTTAGGCCATGGAACCCAAACCACATTACCTCGCGGGGCTAAAGCACCCGCCTACAAGGCACCCCAAGGTTATGGAGATATACCACCGAACCTGTAGCATGGCCTTTATGCCATGGAATCCAAACCACATAACCTCACGGGGCTAAAGCCCCCGCCTACAAGGAAACCGTAAGGTTATGGGGATATACCACCGAACCTGTAGTATGGCCTTTAGGCCATGGAATCCAAACCACATAACCTCACGGGGCTAAAGCACCCGCCTACAAGGCAACCCCAAGATTATGGGGATATACCACCGAACCTGTAGCATGGCCTTTAGGCCATGGAACCCAAGCCACGTAACCTTACGAGGCTAAAGCACCCGCCTACAGGGGAAGACCAAGGGTTATGGGAATATACCACCGAACCTGTAGCATGGCCTTCAGGCCATGGGAGCTAAGAAGTGGAATCACCGATTACCATACCTCTGACAGAAAGGGAGTTTGTGATAAATTTAACTACGGCTACCAATTCTTCGATATTGTTATTTTCAATGACATTCAAATAAATACCAGCATAAAAATCACAGGGAATATCTAATTTTACTAACCCTGGATAGTTTTCAGTATCGGGTAACAATGCCGTCCCCGTTTCACTGCTATTTAACTGCCCTAATCCTATTTGGTAAGAACTTGTTTTTAATCGCGCGTTGCGGCATTGGGGAAATTGTTGATAAACCTTATCTGTGACTTTATGACTCCACTCAATATGAACATACTCCTCTATGTCTTGGCCTTTCGATTTTGCATAAAAAGCTAGTGGAATTTCAACAATCTGGCTGGTTTTAACGTTATCCAGTTTAAGGGGTTCGGTGGTAAAAGCCATGTCGATAGTGCGTTCATGAAGTTGCCTAGACAATAACTCGGTGTTTCCTAAATCCGTGCGAAGTGAAATCTGCGGAAATTGATGAGCCACCTCATTGAATATTTCATCAAGACTCAAATAAAATGCGTTAGGAGTGGTTGCTACACCTAAAAAGCGGGTGCTTTTGTGATTTAATGCTTGTTTAGCTTCAAGTAGCTTAGCTGATAATTGTTTCGCGTAGGGGATGAGTTGTTCACCCGCTGGAGTCAGCTGAATACTATTTCGATTACGAATAAATAGGGTAGTATTAAAGTACTCTTCAAGTAGCTTAATTCTGGCACTGACAGCAGATTGTGTGAGGTACAAATTATCAGCTGCTTTACCGAAATGGCGGGTGTTAGCAACTTCCAAAAAAGTACTAAGAAAACGGATATCCACAACAAATTCACGAACTTGGTTAGGTTACCCGTTTAATACGTTAATTATGCAGATTAAGCAAGTTTTT
Source organism: Aliiglaciecola sp. (assembly GCF_039982535.1). NCBI lineage: Bacteria > Pseudomonadati > Pseudomonadota > Gammaproteobacteria > Alteromonadales > Alteromonadaceae > Aliiglaciecola > Aliiglaciecola sp. Next base: position 52,059 of record NZ_JBDWYG010000025.1, on the reverse strand, counting down.
GAAACTGGCCTAATGGTATTGATATTGTCTATCTCGCTCTCTACTTAACTTCTTACTGTCTCGTTTGCGCTTGGTAATATCATTACTATGCTTGTTTTTGTGCTGCGTGTCGGAATCACTATACATCCAATCAGAATTCTCAAAGTCTTCCTTTTCACGTCTGTAATCTTTGCTCATTTTAGCTCACCAGTTAACCAATCATTACTCAATACAAGGCGGAATAGTATGTGCACTATTTCACACCAGCTTGAGTGGCAATATCATTGCAACTTCTCTAAAGCCTGTGAAACAAAAAAAATTTGTCTTTAAGATAAATATATTTTTTGCGAAATTGGTATTAGTTTTGTCGATGGGATATTTAAGGTCGGTTTCAGCCCGTAGAACCCAAACCACCTAATCTCACGGGGCTAAAGCACCCGCTTACAAGGAAACCGCAAGATTATGGGGATATACCACCGAACCTGTAGCACGGGCTTCAGCCCGTGGAACCCAAACCATCTAACCTCACGGGGCTAAAGCTCCCGCCTACAAGGAGATCGCAAGATTATGGGGATATATCACCGAACCTGTAGCACGGGCTTCAGCCCGTGGAACCCAAACCATATAACCTCACGGGGATAAAGCCCCCGCCCACAGAGGAGCGGAGGAGGATTGTTTATTGTAAGGAATGTAAGCCAAACATATTGCCTTCGCTATCTAACGCTAGAATGATGAAACCGTAATCACCAATTGACATCTTTTCTTGCTGCACTTGTCCGCCGGCATCTGTCACTCTTGCGCCTTCTATTGCGCAATCATCGCAGGAAAAATAGACCAGTGTGCTATTCCCGCCTGCGCTGAATCCGGCCATTTTAACTAGCGCGCCTGCTGCGCCATATTTTTCCATATCAGAGGGAAAAGCTAACATAGTTAAATTGTCATCATTGAGGTCGCCTATGGCTTCCAATTCAGTTTTAAAAACCTCTTCATAAAAGGCTTTTGCACGGTCCATATCATCAACATAGATTTCGAACCAACCTACTGGATTTGACATGACTTTCTCCCTTTAAAATAGTTAACTAAACCTCGAAACAGTATAGATTAGATTTTCATAACTGTTTAAATTCAGAGGGTGAACCTACGAAATAACCCATTAATGCGTCGTACCATCCAACGAGGATAGTGGGTGGCATATTGCACTAACATCTTATTGGCCAATTTATCTAAAAACACCACCTCACCTTTCATCATTGCTTTATAAGCTTCGCTTGTAAGGGTATCTGGTTGAGCTTTGAGAAATTTGGGGATGTATTTTTCAACCCCGTGGGCGTCATTCAACATCTTTGTTTCGGTAATGCCTGGACACACGCAGGTAACAGTAACCCCTGTGCCCTTTAGCTCTTCAGAAATTCCTTCGCTGAATGACAGTACAAATGCTTTGCTTGCACCATAGGCGCTAAAGTTTGGGGTGGGCATGAAACTAGCGATGGAGCCTAAATTGACTATTCGTCCTTCCCCTCGCACTATCATTGGCGTAACAAAGACTCTTGTCATATTGACTAAACTTTGGATATTCAACTGAATTAAATTGTTGAGTGTTTCTGTATCGGTTTGCTGAATAGGATCAATTTGCATCATACCCGCGTTGTTGACCAAAATGTCCACTTCAATTTGATCTGCTAATAATTGGTCATATAGTTTTTGTGGACTTTCTTTAAGGCTTAAGTCCCATGGATAAACGTGGCAAGTCACGGCGTATTTTGCATTCAAATAAATCGATAATTCATTTAGTTTTTGCTGGTTTCGAGCCACTAAAACTAATTCGTGACCGTGCTTAGCGAAGGTTTCAGCAAAGCTTCTACCAATTCCCTCGGATGCACCTGTTATCAAAACTGTATTTAATTTGGTCATGGTGTTGCCTATTTTGCCAGCGAATGTTGCTTTTTAATACTATTCCATTGAATTGGAAATCCGCATTTATTAAAGCCTGAACAATTTTTAATGGTAACACTAGGGTAAACTTTCTGTTTGTTTTTTGCACTATTAATCGGTTTGGCTGATACTCAATAGTAACGCTTCTAAGTGACAACGGAATTGGAACATGCAGGCTGAATATGAAACAGTGGAAACCAAAGGTGGCTCTCAAGAACCAAGCCAGGAAAAAGTAGACGGCCTAGAAAGTGATTCAGAGGAAACCTCACATAAATCGACTTTTCCTAAAGTTCGATTTCTTGCTTCTATTGCCGTTATGCTGGTGGGCATAGTATTATGTGTGGGTATTTCTATATTAAGCCCGTTAAACCCCACTCCACTTATCACTCCATTTAATATTTTCAGCGCACAGAGTTGGTATTACCCAATAGAGCGAAACGCGGCATTACGTTTGAACATAGTTGATACTCCTGCTGAATTGAGCGCTTATCAGGTGAATGAAAGGCAACTCAGTTTACAATTTGACGATGGAAGTCTGTTGTATTTGCCTTATAAAAATACCCAGCCAGCCAAAGGAGATAGTCAACAGTCTAAGTTACCTAACCTGGCCCAAAACTTTACCTTGCCAATCAGTTATGAGGGGGCCTCGGAGCAATTATTATCTGAGGTTATTGCACTGTTATCTGAGGTCGTCCAAGCCGATATTGAAATTCAAACAATCAATATATTCGGTTATATTTCGCCGAATCAGCCATTAACTAATGATGATCTAGACAGGTTAAGGCAATCCCCTCGAAGTGCCAAAGCAGAGCCACCTAAACAACAAAAAATAGCTTACAACGCAGATTACGCCCAGCAACAGTCGATTGAATTAGCGCAAACTGTCGGTGAGTTTATTACGTCCTATTTTGGGATTTCATCATCCTTAATTGAAGTGACAGGTTATGGTTTTCAACGCCACTATACAGACGATTGGCAAGAGGGCTCTGGACCCAATAGTGGGGTCTTTGTGACTATTACACCAGCGACACCTGAACTACAGTGGACGCCATTACCCTCCTCCAAAGATGAACCTGTAACCATTTCAAGTGTACAAAATGAAGATGAAACTTGGGTTATTTATAATTCAGATATTATTGTATTTAATGATGAAAATGGTCAGCAATTCACAGAAGTCATTTTGCCTAGTGCTTTATTCCGCACTTTTGCCATCGATCCTCAGATGCAAAGCAACACCAATTGGATGACAGAAATAAAAGCTAGGGAACATCAGGTTTTTCCTTCTCCGCTGGCATTATTGGTATTGGCCATGAGTATTTTTATGGCGTTGAGGATGCTAGTGGCTAATCATGGTGAAAAAGATGTAGAAATCATCAAATCCCAGCAACTCATTGATAGTTTTGTCTCCGATTCTCCAGCTAATGATCTAACCCAAGACAAACTAGGGTTTATCGAAATCTCCTCCGCATTATCTCGCTTTTTACGTAATGCGGGCACTAAAGCACCGTTAACCTTAGCAATTACTGGCGTGTGGGGAAGTGGCAAGTCGTCGTTAATGTATTTTTTAAAACAAAACTTAGAGAGTTTTCGTCTTCACCCCGTTTGGGTTAATGCTTGGCACCACCAAAATGAAGAACAATTTTTAGCGGGCTTATTAAGTGCAATACAAACTAATGCCATTCCTCCTTTTTGGACTGCTGCTGGTCTTTTATATCGTTGGAATTTGCTTAAAATGCGCTGGACGGAAGCGCCGATGTTTTTCTTTTCTGTGACCGTGATATTTTTGTGTTCGTTAGGCTACATAGTTACCTCTGGTGAAGCCTCTTTTAAACCTTTGTCGAACCTTTCCGCTGAGGCGATCCCCTATTTAGGCGCGGTGTTTGGGGCTTTTTCAATACTTAGGGGGGGAATGGACCGTATTTCTGGTTTAGTGAATACAAACGTTTTAAAAACATTATTACGTAGCCCAGGCAGCAACTTAGATCTTAGAGCAAATGTGGGCTTGCGGGAAAAATTTGCCAAAGAGTTTAATCTACTCTGTAACGCTCTGGGTGATAGTACTTTGACGATCTTTATTGATGATTTAGATCGATGCAAAGAGCAGCGCATCATGGATGTGATGGAAACCATCAATTATCTAGTTTCAAGTGGTGATTGTTACATCATTGTGGGTATGGAGCGTGCGCCCATTGAAAATGCTATTTGTAGTTATTATCAAGGCACCCATGAAGAATTAGATCAAGATGCCCTGAAAACGATGGCGAAACGCTATCTTGAGAAAATCATCAATATTGAAATTCCAGTTCCCATTGCCAACAGTGGACAGTTTGATGGCTTAGTGAAAGGCCAAAAACAAGAATCCTCTTCATCCATTTTACCGTGGTTGAAACCGCTTTTGTTATTAATGATATTTATTCTGAGTTTAGTCTTGGGAAGTTACCTGGCAAGTGTGCTGAATTCTGAAATGAGTGGCAGCCCCCAAAGTGAGAGTCCAGTGCTTAAGGATGCTTATGAAAATGTATCAACAGGCACTGAAACCCAAGATAGCAATACGCCAGCTTCAGGCACAACGGAGCAGGATAGGCAAGGAGTGCAAGATAGACAACAAATCCAACCCAAGGCCAGCAAAATATTGGATTATGCGGTGTTTGAGTCTAATCAATACTATATTCAGGCTTTGATGCCGGTAGTTATATTAGCATTTATTGCATTGCTAATCCGCGTTGAGCGTTTCCGCCAGCGAAAACGCATCGTCGAGAATGATTCAGATGAGTTTCTTAAAACCGTATCTATCTGGGCCAAAGCTCTTGGCCTATCCCATCGAACCCCGAGAAACATTAAACGTTATGTGAATCGAGCTCGATACTTAGCAATGCGCAACTATGAGTCGGGTGCAGGTATTCAAGAGGATAATTTAGTTACTTTGGCGGCAATATTAGAATTTGCTGGAGATAACCAAGAACAAGAGAGCAACTTACTCAAGGTCGATATTCCTAAAATAGGAGATGAAACATTTAACTCAGAGATAGAATCCTTGCAAAATCAATCAGAGAATATTGATCCCCAAAAACGACAGACATTTTTACATTGGGTCCGTGGGGTCAATGTAAATTAAGCTATGTATTTATACTGAAAAGGCTCATTTACAACCATATAAATGAGCCCTAGAAATACTGTGGGTTAGAAATTTATAGTTCTTTCAGGCGCTCAAGGGCTGCTGCAGAAAGAGGGCTTCCCGAGAGTTTTGCAGCATAAATAGCCGCTCCTAATACGGGTGAAAACGAGGGTTTTTTAATGCGATAATTACTGGAAAATTCCTGCAGTGCATTGGTAAAGGGGGTAATAATAAAATCGCTAGCGCTGAATGCACCGCCAGAAAAGCTTACTTTAACCTCTTCGTGCTCAGAAAACTGTAAGGCCCTGCGTGTGCCCTCAACTATTTCTGCTAACTCTTTACCCGCATCTGCAAAAACCTGTTTCGCCAGCAAGTCACCTTCTAACGCTGCTTCATATACTAGAGTGGAAATTTGCGCGATTTTCCCCCTAGAGCCTTGCCATTTTGTTAGCACCAGCGCTGACATATCCAGATCATTGCTAATTTCAAAGGTCTCTTTTAGCTTGAAATAAAGAGGGCCTCGAATATCCCGTCCATCACTCATGCGGGAAAACAGCATTAGGCCTTTTCGACCAATCCAATAGGCAGAACCTTCGTCACTGAAGAGTTCTCCCCATCCTCCACATCTAGCACTTTTACCTTGGCGCATGCCATAAGCAATGGAACCTGTGCCAGCGATCATGTTAATCCCATCTTGGCCAGCGAAGGCTGCTGCCCAAGCATTGACCATGTCATTATCACACTGGTAGTTTTGTTGTGGCAGTATGTCACAGGGAAGAGTGGCTAATATTGGGTCTATTTCGCTATCTTCGCCAAAAGCAGGTAATCCCAGGAAACCATATTTTAGTTCATCAACTGTCTTACCAGCCTTAGACAGAGTTGCAGATATGCCTTCACTTATGACGGTTTTGGCTCTGTTGATACCTACTTCAACATGGTAACAGGTGGGTTCTTGATGACTGGCAAGCAGTTCACCTTGAGCACTGATTAATACAAATGCAGTCTTTGTTCCGCCACCATCTACACCTAAAAACATGGTTATCTCCTGAGAAACAATTAACTTGATTATAAAGCGTGAATGTTCACGCCTTGTACTACTCGGTTTACTGTGCCTGAAGCGCTAGGGTTATCAGGCTTATTTCCCACACTGAGGGCGTTGAAAAAGCCAAACACTTGGGCGCAAGCAATGAAAGGCAACAGTAAAAAACGATCTGGTAGTCGTGCCATGTTATCAAACACAATTTCATTTTCCTGAGGGATCATTGGAATTGAATCTGCACGCAAGGTAAGAACATGTCCGGCTTCGTTATCCCCTTGTAGTTCATTGACTAAATCAAGATCATATTGTCGGGTAAGTGGATTGTTAGAGACAAACACAATAACCAGGGTATTTGCATCTATCATAGCCTTAGGTCCGTGGCGAAATCCTAACGGTGAGTCAAAACACGCCATAGTCTGACCATCGGTTAATTCTAACAGCTTTAATGCACTTTCTTGGGCTAATCCCTTAAATGTGCCGCTGCCTAAATATACTACGCGATTGAATTTTCTATCCGCCAATTTCGATAAGGGTAATATCTGATTGTTCAAAAGTTTTGTGGTGGCCGCAACAGCCTCGTTAAGCCCTTCTTCAAAATTGTGGGTCGGACAGAACAAATAAAGGGCACTGAGTAACATTGAGCTGAAACTCGAAGTCATGGCAAAACTGCGATCGTTGGTTTGTTCAGGCAAGAACAACGCAAGTTTATTGTCGCCTTCACAACACTTCGCTAGCTCCCCTTCACTATTGCAGGTTATTGCCAATTGATAACATTCGTCTACAAGTTGGTCGGCATATTCCAATGCTGCAACGCTTTCTGGACTGTTTCCAGAGCGTGCGAAAGAAACCACAAGCGTAGGTACCTTAGCCTGAAAATATTCTGATGGATTAGAAACTAAATCAGTCGTTGGAATGGCTTCCACTCGTTTGCCCAATTCATGCATCGCAATGGGAGCCACACACTGGCCAACAAAGGCTGAGGTTCCAGCACCAGTAAAGATAATGCGAATATTCGACTTGGCTAAAATAGGCGTTAAGAATGCTTCAATTTGTTGTTGCTGTGCTTGCAACAACTTTAAGGTGCCTTGCCAACACTCGGGTTGCTGGGTGATTTCTTTGGCTGTCCAATAGCCGTCTAGTTGTGCTAATTTTTCTTCGGAAAAGTTTAGGTATTTCATTGTTTGCTGTATTCCTTGATCAATTGGCTGGCTGTGAGTAACAGGCGGCTGAATATTGTTTTAGTACTAAAGATATTTTGTGAAAGATGAACCCTTTAATGGAATGCTCTATTTCACCGGCAACCAGTGCCTTATGTTGTTCAGGCATATATTGGCTGATAAGTGTGAGTGGCGGCGGGTTCTGTTCAAGGTTTTCAATTAACCGTGAAAGTGCGTTGTCCACATTTTTATCGGGCCAGTAATATCGAATTCGGTCGCTCAAACTGTATTTGCAATCCAGTTCTTGTTGTCGACTGTCTTGGGAGTAGTATTTTTTCCAGTAGCTATCATTTTCAGCCATGGCCTTTAATAAGGTGCTTTTTAGGTTGCTAAATTTGCTGGAATCTACCCACTCACGTTCAATACATTCTAGTGCAAAACAGGCTTCTCGAAATGCGAATGTCAGCCAAGGTCCTACTTTCAATATGCCAAAATGTGCCGATACTAAATCCGTTAAATGTTGTTGGGTTTGATAGTCTGTAGAGTGAGCTTCGAATACCATATTAGTGTGATGACGGATCATTTCACTTAAATCTTGGGCTTTTTCTGGCACAAAGGCATCTATTTTATGTAACCCAAACTCCACCCCAGGTTGCACCACTAAGCCTATGATTCTGGGCCAGACATAAGAAAGCCCTGCTTCTTCAAAGGTTTTTTGATGAATGGCGATTGTTGTATTCGCATCTTCGACTGAGGTTAATTCTAACTCTTCGGAGTCATCTTGCGTTCCTCCAGGTACGGGTACCTCAGTTCCAATTACGTAAACCGGTGCTTCACCACCTGTTTCTTTCCATGCTTTTTCAGCGACTAAACAGAGTCTTGCTGCTCTTTTAGCAACCTCATCATCCCCTAAAGGAATGGGGTCATCACTGCAAGACATTGAGCAGTCTAAGTGAATCTTGCCAAAGCCGGCACGAACATATTGATCGATAAGTACTTCAGATTTCTGCATTGCCTCTTCGGCGTTAAGATGTTGCCAGCAATTAGGGCCTAAATGATCACCGCCAAGTATAATTCTATCTTCTTGAAGGCCGACACGAGTCGCCATTGAAAGCACCATATTACGAAAGTCCACAGGCGTCATGCCAGTGTAACCACCATCTTGGTTAACTTGGTTTGACGTTGCTTCAAGTAATAAAGTTTCATTATGTAACATAACGTGCTGCATTGCAGCTTCTATAACTAATGCGTTAGAGGTGCAAACCGAGTAAACTCCGGCTTTAAGCCCGTTCTTCTGTAGATTTACCATATCCAATAATACTTTCATTTCACCTCCATAATCCTTGGGTATAGCTTACAATTGGCAAAATTATGGTTGAAAGAGGCTGTTATGTAAATAGAAAAGTTACATTATATTTCATTTCGTTGGTTTGTTTGTTTTTAAATCGTATTTTTAAGGTTAAATTTTACTTTTAAAGCAATAAGTTAGGTTTTATTTTATTTTTTATTTTTCATTTTGTATTGACAATGGTTTCATTGATAGCCAATATTATTGCTGTCAGACAGCTTGGCGTAACTCAAACAAATAATAAAAACTATGTCGTTTCCATATATCAGGTGACAAGGTGATACCCATGAATACACACAAAAACAAAATATTTAGACAATCCACTTTGGCGTGCGCAGTAGTCTTAGGACTCAGTGCACCCCAAGTTGGCGCTCAGCAAAATGATGAAAGTACCGAAGTCATCGTTGTGACAGCAGTTCGAGGTAGTTTAGAAAAATCTGTATCCATTAAACAAAATGCGAAATCCTTAGTGGATTCTATTGCGGCAGAAGAATTGGGACGTTTCCCTGACGATAACGTTGCAGACTCCCTTTCGCATATTTCAGGTATCACGGTAAGCCGAACCCGAGGAGGGGAGGCGCAATATGTGAATATTCGTGGCTTAGGACCTGAATTTAGTATTGTTACCCTTAATAATCGTATTCTTGCTACCGATGATGGCGGACGTAATTTCGCCTTTGATGTTATTCCATCAGAAATGATTAACGGTGCCGATGTTTGGAAAACCGTTGAAGCTAAAGGCATAGAAGGAAGTATCGGTGGAGCGGTAAATTTAAAATCTGCTAACGCATTAGACAATCCGGGTCAACACGGGGTGTTCTCTGCCACTGCCGATTACAATGATTTATCTGAAGAGGTGGGAAAGAAGTTTAATGGAATTTATAGCACAACCACAGATGACGAAACCTTAGGTTTTATTGTTGGGGTAACCCATGCCAGCGGAACCGAGCGTGCAGATGACATGTTCGATAATTTTTTCTTCGGTGTACAGGATGAGATGTCCTACGATGTAAATGGTGACGGTGTCATCAGTGAAAATGAAGAAAATTTAGTAATCCCAGGTTCCTATGCCTTGGGCTCTTATGCTACTGACTTTTCACGAACCGGTGTGACTTCAAACTTGCAATGGCGGCCAAACAACAAATTGCAACTAAGCGCCGATATCATGCTGACTAAATTAGAAGCTGACTCCACCGGATATACTCAGTCATTCTATATGGCTGATGAAAGCGAAGCGCAAAATCGCTTATCTAATATAGTGTTAGATGGCAATGTGATCACTGCCATGGACGTAGCCGATGTGAGTATGGAAGTGGTTACTTTAGATGAGCATCGCACCGTTGATACTTCTTTGTTTGGTTTAAATGCAAAGTATCAACTTACCGATGACTTGATTGTGAAAGCAGACGTTTACCGCTCTCAGTCAGAACGTGATTCTGGCGGCAAAAATACCTTTGTTGTAGCAGGTGCCCCTGGTGCTCATACCGGTCACTATGAACTCAACGAGGGTGGTTTACCTGATTATATTCCAACCTGGACCGAAGGTCGCAGTTCTAATGATTTTGGTAATGATGACTTTTCTCCCCATTGGGCAGCAAGGGATGGTAGCGATATTAAAGATACGGTAACTGGGATTAACTTGGATGGTGAACTGAGTTTTGATCATGAGTATCTTGTGTCTATGGACTTTGGAGCCGCTTATACAAGTCGCAATAAAACCAATACCGCCTACGATAATTATGAACTTGGCGCTTGTAATTACTGTGGTTACCCATTTACCTTTGGTGAAGTTGGCGCAGATGTAGTGCGTGATTTCCCTTACGATAACCTATTTGATGGTGAAGGGGCTGATATTCCCCGTTCTTTTCCGATTTTCAGTATTCCTGACTATGCTGCAGGCCTAGCGGCTTCTGACGGAATGACGATTGTTGACTATCTTGGCAATGAACGCACCTTTGGTGAAAATGAATCCGAACTTTGGGAGCCTATTTACAACCCAGTTAATTCATACGATATTGAAGAAGATACAACCGCACTATATTTACAAGCTAATTTCGAAGGCGACCGATGGTTTGCCAACGCTGGTGTTCGTTGGGTAAAAACCGAAGTCACCGCCATGTATTCATACAACAGTATTGAATCAATCGAGATTGTTAACCCAGACTCGTCGAACCCTTCTTGGGACGTAGAGTATTCCGATAGTGCGGCACAAACTGCCAACGGTAGTTACAGTAAATTACTGCCAGCTATTAACTTTGGTTTCCGCCTTACTGATGATTTGTTATTGCGGGCTGCTGCGGCACAATCTTTATCTCGCCCAACTCTTGATCAGCTTGCGCCATTAACTACAGATAATGCGCAATCGGGGCTGTTTACTATGGATATCAGTGGAAATCCTAATATTGAACCGGTATTTTCTGATCAAGCCGATATGGCATTGGAGTGGTATTTCGAAGAAGGTAGCTTGCTAAATGCGACGCTCTTTTGGAAAGAATTAGATGGTTTCATTACATCTAACACCACAAGAGTTGAAATTGCCGGCGAAAGCTTCCAAGTTACCCAGCCAATCAATGGTGATTCAGCCGAAGTCTTTGGTTTGGAACTTGGAGTGCAAAAATTCTTCGATAACGGGTTTGGGTTTACCGCTAGTTACGCTTACACAGATACCAGTACTGTTGTAAATGGTGAAGATGCAGGTGCATTACCAGGTGTGGCTGATACCTCTTATTCGTTCTCGGTGATTTATGAAAAAGACAAATTAAGTGCCCAACTGGCGCTAGATTACACCGGTGATTTAGTTGTCGATGCATTTAGTCCATTGGGAGACGATTATCAAACGACCATGGAAGAAAGCAAGATTATGTCGTTGTCGGTTAAGTATGATGTAACCGACTATTTGCAGCTGTCTCTTGAAGGTCAAAATTTGCTAGATGAATCTAATCGTAGTTTCCAAGGCCGACCGGATATGCCCGCGTCGATTCAACTGTATGGTAGAACCTTTAAAGCGGGTTTGAGATACGACTTTTAAGTATCAATAAACAAAGCCTAAGAAGATATTCTTAGGCTTTTTCGTTAACTCAAGGTATGCACTACATACCAATACGCTAGAAGCGTTGCTCAATAATAAGAACAACATAGGAAGATTAGAATGCAGTCAAAAAAATGGTTAATTTTTGCCATGGTAACCACGGTTTCCTGGGGGCTTTGGGGAGCATTAACTGCGGTATTTGCCAACGAATCAATTCCGTCAACAGTGGTCTATAGTATTTGGGCTATCACTATGATTATCCCCTGCATAGTGGCCTTGAAACTCATAAATTGGAAACTGGAAACGGATAAACGTTCTATTTGGCTGGGTTGTTGGATAGGTTTCCTTGGCAGTGGCGGTCAAATGTTATTGTTTTACGCGGTCTCTGTTGGCCCCGGCTATTTGATTTTCCCCATAGTTTCATTATCACCGGTGATTACCATTGCGCTGTCTTTAGGACTGCTAAAAGAACGCACGGGGTTGCTCGGTGGAATTGGTATTCTATTAGCAATGTTGGCCTTACCTTTATTTGAATATTCTCCCGCTGGTGAGGAACACAGCTACGGTGTGCTTTGGTTCTTATTAGCACTTGGTGTTATGGCGGCATGGGGTGTACAAGCATTTTGTATGAAACTGTCGAATAATCACATGAGCGCTGAAAGCATCTTCTTTTACATGACAGTCACTGCCGTTGCGTTAATACCTGTTGCTTACCTTATGACGGACAGTAGCGTTCAAGTTGACTACAGTTTTTCGGTGATATTTGAAACCGCGTCAGTGCAAATATTAAATGCTATTGGTGCTTTATGTTTGGTATATGCGTTCCGTTACGGTAAAGCCATTGTTGTTTCGCCGTTAACCAACGCAGGCGCACCTTTGCTATCCACAGTGCTAACCATAGTGCTTTTAGATGTTATCCCCAATAACGTTAAAATCGCCGGCATCATTATTGCGACTATTGCCGCACTCATTTTGGCCTTAGAGCCTGAAGAAAAGCCGCTGAATTCAACTTTGGAGGGGCATACTGGTGAATAAGTTTACAACTCCCCTAGGATCAATGCTGTTGTTAATGATGACAACAACCCTGACTGCCTGTAGCCAATCGGAAGTTGGCAACGATGAAATGTCACAACACTACACTATGTCTGACTTCGGCAAAGTGAAAAAGTTTGATACCCATGTGCATGCAAATAAGCAGGCCACAGCGTTTATTGAACAAGCTCAAGAGGATAACTTTGAGCTATTAACGATTAACGTCGATTACCCAGATTTTCCGCCTATCGATGAACAGCAAGATATTGCTTTATCATTAACGCAGGCCTACCCAGATACCCTGTATTTTGCTGCCACTTTTTCAATGCATAATTGGGACAGTCCTGCATGGGCACCTTCGGTGCAACAGCGTTTAGATAAGGCGTTGGAAAATGGCGCTAAGGCGGTCAAAGTTTGGAAAAATATTGGCATGTCGTTTCGAGATAACGAACAGCAGTTAGTGATGATTGATGATAAAGGCTTAGATCCAATATTTGACCACCTGACGCAATTAGATGTCCCCGTTATTGGGCATCAAGGTGAACCCCATAACTGTTGGTTACCCATAGAACAGATGAGTGTGAATAACGACAAACAATATTTTGCTGCCCATCCTCAATATCACATGTATTTGCACCCAGAAATGCCCAGTTATGAAGCGCAAATGGCGGCTCGCAATAATATGTTAGATAAACATCCGCAGATGCACTTTGTGGGTGCTCATCTAGCGAGTTTAGAGTGGAGTGTTGATGCCATGTCAAAGTTTTTGCAACGTTATCCCGATGCGACTCTTGACCTCGCAGCGCGCATGGGACAAGTTCAAGCCCAATCAGTGCAAGATATTAATAAAGTTAGAGCGTTTTTTATTCAGTATCAAGACCGTATCCTGTATGCCACCGATCTCACCCATAGTCCCGATGCCGAAGCTCAAGTATTTAAAAATAGCGTGCATCAAAAGTGGTTGGAAGATTGGCGTTACCTGAATACCGATACTAAGTTCACCGTGCCTGAAGTAGACGGTACAGTAACGGGTCTAGCGTTACCTAAATCGGTTATCGATAAGATTTATTATCACAATGCTCGTCGAGTGTTTAGCATCAATTAATTACAATTAGACAAGGTAGTTGGGTTGTTACCGACCCTCCTGCTGAATTTAGTACATGGAGAATATCAATGACATTCAAGTTCACCACTCGATTGGCTGCCATTTTAATGAGTGTGCCCTTGCTGCACGCTTGCATCACTCCGGCAGAGCCGAAAAATGAAGTTGTTAAAGTCGAAAATAGCGGTATCACCCTTGAATTCGATGACCAGTTACACAGTCGTGTTTCTGCTACCCTAGGTGATAAAGTTGAAGTGCTTGGTGACTATCAAGCAAGTGAGTACATAGTTACCAAATCCGGTGAATCAATTGATAACTTTAGGTTGCTCAATAGTAGCCAACAACAGGTTAAATCTGAACTTGGCAAAGGTATGCAAACCACTGTAGTTGGCTTGGCTGCCAATGGCATACAAAAGCAACTACAAGTGCAAGCTTATCCTGATTTCCCTGATACTCTGTTTATTCAGGTTACATACAAAAATACGGCTCAGCAAAGTGTGATTCTGACTAAATGGGTACAAAATGCCTATCAAATTCAAGCTGCGAACAGCCTTGAGCAAACGAACTTAACCAGTTTGCTTACTGACTCTGAACCAGATTTTTGGTCTTATCAAGGTGCATCTTTCGAGGATCGTCGAGATTGGGTCATGCCACTACAACCTGGTTATGAGCAGCAAAACTATATGGGAATGAACGCCACTGATTATGGCAGTGGTACCGCTGTTGCCGACATTTGGCGAAAAGATTTCGGTTTGGCCATTGGTCACATCGAAGTAGATCCAAAATTGGTTTCTTTTCCAGTTACTTACCCTGCCAATGAAGCGAACACAGATAACGCCGCTTATTTGCACGTTGAGCTAGAAAAAACCGTGAAATTAGCCCCTGGAGATGAACTGACCACCTTGGATACCTTTGTATCTGTCCATCAAAAAGATTATTACGCAACCCTGAAAATGTATCGTAACGTGATGGCCCATAAGGGGCTGACCATGGCAGATGTGCCTGACTCTGCATATGAACCTATTTGGTGTGCTTGGGGTTATGAACGTGACTTTAGTTTTGAAGAAATACTGCAAACTTTACCCAAAGCTAAAGAGTTGGGATTGGAATGGGCAGTACTCGACGATGGCTGGCAAACGGCAGAAGGAGATTGGTATCTTGACCCAGAAAAATTTCCCAATGGTGATGCTGATATGCAAGCATTTGTTGGGGATATTAAATCCGCAGGATTGAAAGCCAAGTTATGGTGGGCACCTCTGGCTGTTGACCCTGGTACTGATATGATTGAACAGCACCCTGAAATGTTGTTACTCAATGAAGATGGAAGTAAGCGAGATGTCACTTGGTGGGACAGCTATTATTTATGTCCAGCAGATGAGCAAGTTCGCCAACACAGCGTTGAGCTAGTTAAAAAGATGCTTGGTGAGTGGGGCTATGAAGGCTTAAAAATTGACGGTCATCACTTAAACGGTGTTCCTCCTTGTTATAACCCAGAGCATAATCACGCTACCCCTGAAGCATCCGTTGAAGCCCTAGCTGATTATTGGAAGTTATTGTATGACACTGCTATGGAAGTTAACCCTGAAGCGGTCATTGAGATATGCCCGTGCGGAGATTCATACGCGTTCCATAACCTTCCGTACATGAATCAAACCGTTAGTTCTGACCCGCTGACATCTTGGCAAGTAAGATTAAAAGGGAAAACCTTAAAAGGTCTAATGGGAGAATCGGCACCTTATTATGGTGACCATGTTGAGTTGAGTGACAACGCCAGTGATTTTGCATCATCCTTTGGTATTGGTGCGGTTTTAGGGACTAAATTTACTATGCCATCAGACAATGAAGCTGCTCAGCAGTTCTTGTTGAGCCCAGAAAAAGAAGTCATTTGGAAGCAATGGTTTGATCTCTACAACAGTAAAATGCTGCCTAAAGGCATCTACTTAGGCGAACTTTATGACATAGGATTCGACCGCCCTGAAACCCATGTAGTGGCTAAAGATGGAAGCTTATACTTTGCGTTTTATGCTGATAGTTTTGATGGCAGTCTTGAATTACGTGGGTTAACGGCAAAACAATACCAAGTAACTGATTACGTTCATGGCAAGGATCTTGGGGTTGTAACCATGGCTGATGGTAAAGGGAATTTAACTGCCAAATTTAATCAATTTCTATTGGTTGAGTTAACTCCAATTGACTCCAACAGCCATGAATAATCTGATGATACGCTGTTGTTTATTGCTGTTAACGGTATTTGCCAGTTCTCTATGTCTGGCAAATACCCAATCAAGCATGCAAGGTCAGTTGGCACCAGAATTGGCGTTAGCAGATCTAAATAGGGACGCAAAAATTGAGTTACAAAATTTCCAAGGCAAAGTTGTCTATGTGGATTTTTGGGCCTCATCATGTTTTGCCTGCCGCTTGTCCTTTCCCTTTTTAAACAAATTGCGGAGCCAATATGCTGAACAAGGCTTTGAAATTGTGGCGGTGAATACAGATTCATCCAAACAAGATGCCTTGGACTTTTTAGCCAAATACCCGCTCGATTATCCTGTCGCATGGGACCCAACTGGTAGCTCATCTAAGGACTATCAAGTTAGAGCGCTACCCACAGGCTTTTTGATTGATGCAACGGGTAAAATTCGCCTAGTGCACCTTGGTTTTTCGGTGCGACACGAGGCTTATTTAATCGCTCATGTGGAAAAATTATTGGCCGAAATGATTGAGTAGAATAAGTTCGTTAGCAACAGCAAATGAATCAAGAAAACCTACCTTGGTAGTGCAAATGTAACAAAATGAAAGTTAAGTTGTGTTAAAGTTTCATTGAGACTAGAATAAACCTTGTTCAAAATGAAACTAAAATAGAAAAGGTAAAACAATGCGCGACACCAGTCATAGACGTGAACACATAGCCAGAATGCTTAAAGAAAACGGCAGTGTGCAAGTGCTTCCACTTATTGAGCAATTTAGCGTATCTGGTGTCACCATTCGCAAAGATTTACGCTTTTTAGAGAATCAAGGTATTGCTACTCGCTGTTATGGTGGTGCCATGCTAAATGACAGTGGTGTATTCGAAACTGAAACCACCTTTGATCGAAAGCAGGCACTACATGCCGAAGAAAAATCTAGTATTGGGAAAGTTGCGGCTGGGTTAGTGAACGATGGTGATGCCATTATTCTGGACTCAGGTTCAACAACCCTCAAGTTGGCCTCTCATCTGGGCGGGCGAGAGAATATTACCGTTGTGACCAATAGTTTGAATATTGTCAACGAGTTGAAACTTCAAGAGCACATTGAAGTAATGTTATTGGGGGGAACCCTGAGACACAAAAGCCAATCATTTTTCGGCAGTTCCGCGTTAGCCACGCTAAAAGATTTGCACGTCGACAAACTCTTCTTAGGTGTAGATGGTTTCCACATGGATAAGGGAATTTCTACCCATTTTGAAGCTGAATCTTTGCTAAATCAGCTAATGTGTAAAGTGGCCAGTGAAATTATAGTGGTCACTGACTCTTCTAAGTTTGGTCATGTGTGCTTGCATAAAATTCTTGAGCCCATGGGCGTTAATCAAATTGTCACCGATAGTAACATTCCCCCAGATTACCTTGATGGTCTCCGCCGTATCGGGATTAAAATTACCCTAGTCGATGTGGATTAAAACATAATCTAATAATTTCTTGTTAAGCTCCCTTAAATTTGAATATACTGTATAAAAATTAAGGGGTTAGCATGGATAGCAGATGTAAAAAGTGCGAAGTTTTAAATCCAATCGATTTTCCCAAATGTCTTAGCTGTGGAGAAATTCAAGACACCTTCCAATATAAAAGTCGGATTGCTGCGGCAACCTTGGCATTGTTTGGGGGCATGTTTGGTTTTCATCGCTTTTTCTTAGGTCAGTGGTGGGGACTGTTTTATTTATTGTTCTTTTGGACATATATTCCTTGGGTAGTGGGGATCATCGAAGGTATTGCCTTCCTCTGTACTCCGCAAGAAGAATGGAATGAAAAATACAACCAAGGGGTTTCCGCTGGCAAGGAAAAAGGCACAGTGGTGGTTATTATCGCCGTCCTTATTCCCGTGATTTGTGTGTTGGGAATATTAGCCGCTATCGCTATTCCTGCTTATCAAGGGTATGTTAGCAAAGTGATGATGGCTGAAGCTAAGATGACGGCTAATTCGGTAATGACCGCTGTGGAGGATTATGCTTTATCAGAGCAACAGTGGCCTGAAAATATGGGAGAATTGGTTATCAGTGGTGAACTTACCAGTTCACAACTGGACTCAATCAAGGTGGTCAATGGAGCTGTGTATATTAACTTACCCCCCGAAAACGGCAATATGGTGCTCATTCCTGAAGCCTCAGATTTAGGTATTACGTGGAATTGCAATCAATCTACGGTGGAGTATAAATATTATCCAAATAAGTGCGGTTTCTAATTCAATCCACTAATTTAAAAACATGCCTAACAACACATCATCAATTGCTGAGTTGTTGTTGGGCATGAAGTACCTTGTTCAAATTGCCAATAAATTCCATGCTGTCAAAAGTCAGTGGTAATCGGGTTAGCTTTTCGCCCTGTTGATTAATAATCAGCAATACCGGATAGCCGGTGACACGATAGCGTTGAGCGAAAGATTGGCCTTGTTCTGAATCATAATCCACTCGAGCGAAGACAAAGTTTTCATCAATGACTTTTTCAACTTGGTCGTCGGTGAATACTGTGCTGTCGAGTTTGCGGCATGTGGGACACCAAATTGCTGACATATCAGCCAGTATTAATTTATCGTGGGCCTGGGCTTTTGCCATTGCCACATCAAAATCCAACATTTCTATTTCAATTTTATCTTTAGCCTCTTGGCCCAAGTAACTCTGAAAGCCCTGATAAGCCAGATAAATCAGGGTGCCTAGGGCAATAAAAGCAATTATTTTAATCAGTTTGTTGTTTAACTTAATCTTGTTTTCAGATGCCATAAGGTGTTCGCTAGTCCTGCGTTTTTAAGGTCTGTTATCTTAGACCTGATGATTTTATTATTTATTACATACTGCTGTGAAATTATCTATGGGTTGGGCCATTTATCCATGGGAAAGTCATTAACTGTGCAGTTGGGCAAAGCTTAAATTAAATTTCTGTAAGTAAACTCTCAATCTGTGAGAATCGTTGCTGCTACTTTTATGTTGCCTGCTAACGTTAAATAGTTTGCGCCCTGCATCGGCTAAATTTGTCGAAGATACACAAACTTGAATGACGTTTTTCAATTGCATTTGATCGAACACATCCATAGTAGATAGTTGGTCTTCGCCAATATAGCGGCTTAGTTCAATATTGTCGGTGTTAGTTTCTGAATGCCAACGCTGATTTAGCCTCGCTATTTCTGCTTCCACACTGCTTGTGCCAATGCGTCCTTCTTTACTAAGAGTGGCCATGCGTTTTACGCTGGCATTGAGGTCACGAAAGTTTGCGCTCCACAAAGCTTTTTCACTTCGAGCGTACTGTAAATAGCGTTTTTTGGCTTCACTTCCAAAACGGATGTGTAGATTGTTGAGTCGGGCATATTGACGCAATTCAAAGTCTAAGTTTGCTTCAAAGTCTTCAATCCGCTCTTTTAACGCCGGTAAGCGCCAATTCCAAATATCAATTCTGGCCAACAGGTCTTCTCTAAATCGACCTTGTGACACTGCCTTGCGTAAATCTAAATTAGTGCCAGCAATTAACTGGAAGTCACTGTATACCGCTTTATCGCTGCCCACAGGGTAAAATTGTTTTTCTTCAATGGCGTGCAATAACATGGCTTGCTCATCAATACCCAATTCCCCAATTTCATCTAAAAATAGTATCCCTTGGTCGGCATTTTTTAAATAACCCTCTCGCGCACTTTGTGCCCCTGTGTAAGCACCTTTGATATGTCCGAATAAGGCAGACATTGCTCCGTCGCCGACTAAGGTTGCACAATTAACCGCCACCAAACTGCCCGACACGCCGCCCCGAGAAGACTTTAATTCGTAGATACGTCTTGCCAGTTGAGTTTTACCGGCACCCGTGGGGCCTTCCAATAACATGGGATCTGTAGCGTTAATGGCAACCTGTTCTATTTCATTAATGAGTTGGTTAAACCCTGGATTACGAGTTTGAATGCCGGCCTTTAGAAATTCCTGTGCTGAGGCTGATTGTTCCGAGAATCGGGCTGCTAATGCCGCGTATTTAGAAAGATCTAAATCGACAATACTGATTGTCCCTTTAGCTGGGTTAGCGCCATTTGGATCGGGGGAAACTTGAACCAGTTTTGAGGCTGGATAAATTTGCGCTTCGCTTAACATGAACATGCAGATTTGATTTACATGGGTACCAGTGGTGATGTTCAGGTAATAATCTTCTTTGTCGGTATCGAAATTGTAATGACTGGCATGTTGATATAACCACTGGTACACATCAGCGAAATCCCAAGGGTTATTCCATGCAGTTTCAACTAGCACGACTTCTGTGTTAGCAGAGACTGCTACTACATCTTCAGAGATTCGGCGGGCTAAACTAAGGTGAGAGGGTTCATACAATAACTCCAGTCTATCGACCTGAAAATCATCTTGCATAACTGCACTTATGGTCGGCCGCCAAGTTTGCCAACGGTTCACACCCCGTCCTTTGCGGTCTTTAACCACTCCTAGAATGGCAAACATGACATTTTTGCGTTTCATAATTTATCAGGCTATCTAAAAAAATATCAATATATCTAAAAAGATAGTTTTTGTGAAACCTATTCTGTATTGATGATTTGTGAAATTTCAATAAGCGGCTATTTTTCAATGGCTTATGTTTTTATTTGAGTTGTTTAATTTATTGGCATGGGGCTTGTAATACATAAATTGTTTTTAACGAAGCGGAGTTGTTTCTAAGGGCAACCTGATGCACATGGCAATGCCAAAGGTGTATATCTCATGTAAAGACACCAACTAAGACGGTGCGCTGCACCGCAAGCAAATAATCTGATTTGATTATTAAACGACTAAAGGATAAGGCGCGAGCCTTGTGGGTTCGAATCCCACAAACATTGTAATAGCCCGACACAAGGCTAGCGATTGACCGCTGTGGTGAACTCGCACAAACAACATTGATTTGGTAGACACTGCACGGAAGCAGTAGCAAAGCATCGGGAATGCAAAGCTTACCTTATCAACCTTGTTTGCTGTCAATTCACGCAAGTTAGTTACCCCTTGTGTCACATATTGTTATGGCATGTCCAAAACCTATGTTGAGGCAATAAAATAAGGAGAGATTCTAATGACAGAACAAGGAAAATTTTTAAAGGTATTTACTGTTGCTGAAAACTCAGTTGCATTTGTGTTTAAAAATCAAAAATTCGAACAAGTGTTACAAGCAGGTGTGCATCGAGTATGGGATTTAAGTAATGCTCTAACAGCCAAGTATTTTGATGCTAACAGCATTTATTACTCAGATCCTGAGTCATTTTATTTGATTAAAACCTACCCAGAAGTGGCTGAGTTGGTGCATGTTTGGAAGCTCGCTAACGACGAGCTAGGGTTGTTGTATATTGATGATCAACTTATGGGTATTGTCGCACCGGGTGAAGTTCTACAGTTATGGAAGTCGGCCGGTGAATATCGTCTAGATCGAGTGTCCCTAAATGGTGATCTTGAGGTAACACGCTCGGTGTTGGAAGAAATTAAGCATCGTGGCAAGAATGAAGTGACCAAATTGGTTTCTTCAAAAGGCTCGGTAAAGCGTGCTCCAGTAGCTATGGTTGAAGTAAAACCTCAACATGTAGCTTTGTTATATGTAGATGGTCAATTAGTCAGATCCTTGAGCGCTGGTATGTATGGTTTTTGGCAGTTAAGTCACGCAATCGAGGTGAAAAGCTATGATTTGCGATCTCGCAATCAGGAGGTCTCTGGTCAGGATATTTTGACAAAAGATCGGGTGACAGTGCGGGTTAATCTATCTGCTACTGTGAAAACTCTAGATCCAGTTGTAGCGGCTGAACAGGTAGAGAATCTAGACGAATTTATCTACAAGACAATGCAATTGGCATTGCGTGAAGCTGTAGGAACCAAAACTCTGGATGCACTGCTTGAAGATAAGCTTTACGTTAACCAAACCATAAAAGAGTTGGTTGAGCAGGAGCTGGATTCAGTGGGTGTGAAGCTCGAAAGAGTGGGCGTGAAGGATATTATTCTGCCTGGTGAGATCAAAGCGATTCTGAACCAAGTCGTGGAAGCACAAAAAGCCGCAGAGGCAAATGTGATCAAACGTCGGGAAGAAACCGCCGCCACTAGAAGTTTGCAAAACACCGCTAAAATGATGGAGAACAACCCAACATTGTTGCGTTTGAAGGAGCTAGAGTCACTTGAAAAAGTGTCAGAAAAAGTTAGCAACTTGAACGTATATGGCGGCGTTGATCAACTGTTGCGAGAAACCGTTAAATTGACGTAAAGGTTATGGAAGGAGCAAGGAAGTTCCAGCCCAAGGACGGGCTCTTTATGTAGCATGGCCTTTAGGCCATGGCTCCCAAACCAAACAATCTCGCGGAGCTAAAGCACCCGCCTACAGGCGAAATCCGTATATCACCTGTAGCATGGCCTTTAGGCCATAACATCCAAACCACACAATCTCGCGGGGCTAAAGCACCCGCCTACAGGCGAAATCCGTATATCACCTGTAGCATGGCCTTTAGGCCATGGCTTTAGCCCGTGACACCCAAACCACACAATCTCGCGAGGCTAAATCACCCGCCTACAGACGAAATCCGTATATCACCTGTAGCATGGCCTTTAGGCCATGGCTTTAGCCCGTGGCCCCCCAAACCAAATAATCTCGCGGAGCTAAAGCACCCGCCTACAGACGAAATCCGTATATCACCTGTAGCATGGCCTTTAGGCCATGGCTTTAGCCCGTGGCACCCAAACCACACAATCTTGCGGGGCTAAAGCCCCGCCTACAGACGGATAATCACCTCTACGCCTTTTTCGTCTTCGCGATTCTGGATATGAATTTTGGCTTTATGATATTCGGCGATAATTTTGGCGATATACAGACCTAACCCCAAATGGGCTTCTTGTTCAACTTGGTGCTCTCGTACCGACACCATAGAATTCAACAGCTGTTCATGCATATTGTCAGGTAACTTAGGCCCTGTGTTGGCAATGCTTAGCTCTAAATGTCCGCCTTTTTCCATTAACGACAAAATGATGGTGCTGGTGTCTGGGCTGAATTCCACAGCATTGGCGATCACTTTATCTAGCATCTGGGCAAAGAGTTCTGGGGCACCATTTAAGGTTTTTTGAATGCCGTGGGTATTCACCGAAAACTTATTTTGTGGATAGGCAATCCGGTAGCCTTCGGTGCATCCAATTAGCAGCTCTGCTAACTCAAAGTTTTCCCGTTCACTGTATTGGATGGCCTGCTCTAAGCGTGTGGCTTCACTCATATTGCTGAGTATTTTACTCAGGCGGTGGATACCGGTTTGTGCACGTTCAATATATTGCTGTTTCTCTTGTTCATCATTGCCGTTATTTTGCTCCATGGAGAGGTTTTCCAATGATGACTTCACAATCGCCACTGGTGTGCGAAGTTCATGGGATAAACGGGAGCTCATGTTTTCTAAATAATGATTATATTGCTGCAATTTGTCTAACACACTATGGAAGGTGCGGGATAAATCCCCTATTTCGTCTTGGGTATTGGAGCGCGGAATATTGCCAAGAATTTTACCATTTTCATCAATGGCTGACTCAGTTTCATTACGTAGTTTACTGATCCGAAAAGAAATCCGCGAAGCAAACAGAAATAAAGCGGCTGTGCCTAAGAGCACCACAGCGATAATGACGTGGAACAACTGTTCTAAGGCCCTGTTTCTGAGGGTCCGGATCCCGTGGGTGGTTTGCTCAACCACCACT
Organism: Aliiglaciecola sp.; assembly: GCF_039982535.1. Taxonomy (NCBI): domain Bacteria; kingdom Pseudomonadati; phylum Pseudomonadota; class Gammaproteobacteria; order Alteromonadales; family Alteromonadaceae; genus Aliiglaciecola; species Aliiglaciecola sp. The sequence goes on along the minus strand of NZ_JBDWYG010000025.1, from coordinate 28,423 downwards.
GCACCCATAACCTGCTCATCGATAAAAATAGGATGGGCGGCAGATAACACCACAGCCTTATTGTCTGGGGATAAACGCCATTGAGAACTCGCAGCTCCGGTGAGGGCATTGGCTAAATCTTGGCCCTTGAGTGCATAGGCATTTTCTAATTCATCAACAAAATCTGCTGGTGGTTTAGTGAGAACTTGATAATACAGCGGAAACAACCAATCCTGTTCAATACGATGCCACAGGGTATCCCGACGGCCAGATTTAGGTGTTGTACGTACTCCAGTAGCATCTTGAATAGAGCCAGATCGAGCTAACACTCGCATGTGCTTATCTACTACCCAGACTCTTGCATTCGAATATTTTAAGCCTTTTAGAATCTTTTCAATTTCCGGTGATGGCACCAAAACTGTGCCCAATGAGTCGGATTTGTTGGGGTTCGCGGTACCTATGATGTATTTTCGCTCGCGGTTGGTTAAGTCATCTACATCCGCTATGGCAAAGGCGATTTTTCTCGACATTATTTCCAGCGGAAAGCGTAACTCTATGTTGTAACCATTTTCAGTTTCTAGCCAGTTACCCTGAATCGCCGTTTCTAACGACAGTGGTCGCAAAGAGTCTGGGTTTTCATCCAGCAAATACGCGTTCACCCAACCAGATTGCTGGGGAGCAACAATGTAGCGCCTAAAATCACCTTGGGGGTTGGTCACCGCGATCAATAGGTAGTCATTTCTGTCAACCCGAAGGCTATTTTTGGGGCGATAAACCAGATGGTCATCTACCACCTCAAACATGGCGTACAGGTACTTGTTATATTGCCCTACCATATGTTCAAAATGAAAACTGTCGGGGTCATAAAATTCATTTTGTTCAATTAATTGCATTTCCCCATAACGCAGCGATAAATGCCGATAATCAACCCAGTCATCCAGTTGACCATCTAATTGGATAGGGTCGACAATTTTATGGGCGTACAGATCCGTACCCGGTTTAACATCTTGTAAATAGGAAGATTGGCTATCAAAAAGCGAAGGTCTTTCGTGCAACGCAGTAGCCACTGCTCGGGCTGTACCTTCCATGGTTTGTTCCTGACCGGTACGCAGGTAGCTTTCTAACTCCCACACATACTGATAACCCAACCAAGGTATGGCGAACAAAAATAATGACAGCATCAACAGTTTTAAACGGATGCCAAAGCGAATACGATTCATAATTTAACTAGACTTCCAGCGATAGCCCATGCCGTACACGGTTTCAATGCGATCAAATTGACTATCTAGCTGCACAAACTTTTTGCGAATACGCTTAATGTGGGAGGTAATGGTTGTATCATCGACCACCATTTTTGACTCATCCATAAGTTGTTGGCGACTTTTTACATGGCCAGCATATTTAGCAATGGCATGTAACATCCAAAACTCAGTAACCGTCAATTCGATGGGCTGACCATGCCAACTTACGGTCATTCGGTTGCTGTCCATTAGTAAGGCACCTGTCTCAATTAGATCCGTGGCAACTTGCGGTTGGTTGAGCAACTCTGTGCGTCTGAATAAGGCGGCAATGCGGGCCAATAGATGGGGCATGCTGATATCTTTAGTCAGATAGTCGTCTGCGCCCATTCGCAAACCGCATATGGTGTCGTAATCGTTATCTCTGGCGGTAAAAAAGATGATGGGTAAGGTTTTTGAAAGTGAGCGCAGTTGCTGACATAACATAAAGCCACCATCTATCTCCTCATTTAAGCCAATATCAACAACAGCTAAATCAGGTAATCGTTGCATGAAAGCTTTTTCTGCATCAATACGACTGCTGTAGGTAAATATTTCATAGCCCTGCTTTTGCAATGCAGATGCATAATTTTCTCTAATCGCTGGGTCATCTTCGACTATGGCAATACGTTTGGACATGACTATACCGCTTTAACTAACTGTTCCTATTCAGTGTTGCTAACTATATCGCAAAACATTGTTGTGCCCATGGCCTTTTGGCTGAATAACGACAATTTCCATTTTTTCGCCACATTTGCTCACCAGATTGCCATTTTTGCCCGCATTTCATGCCAGAAAGTCGGGTTTTAATAGACTCCATCGAAACAACACAAACCAATCAAACCACTCTTTTGGAGAACTATTATGAAAAAACGTATTTTATTTCCACTTACCGCCATCGCTTTGAGCCTGTCAGCAAATGGGTTAGCTGCACAAAGTGTGTCTAAATCTAGAACAACTGAAGAGCAAACTAACGAAGCCATTGGTTTTGGTTCTGGCGCAGTGGCAGGGGGATTAGTGGCAGGCCCTGTGGGGGCGATAGTAGGAGGCCTTTTTGGTGTATTGATTGCCGAAGATGTTAACAACGATAACGCACTGGAAGCCAGTGAAAATGAATTAGCCAAAGTTCAATCTGAACTGTCTCAACAAGAATCTGAGCTCCTTGCATTGCAAAAACGTTATGCACAAGCGCAACAAGAAAGCCAAGTGCAATTGGTGGCAATGGATAAAGAAATCGAGCGAGTGATGCAGGAAATGGAATCAAATATTCAATTCCGAACGGCTTCCTATGTGCTCGAATCTCACTTTAAACCACAGTTAGATTTAGTTGCCAAAGGCTTAAAAAATAACCCTCAATTGGTGGTGAGTTTATCTGGTTTTTCCGATAGCCGTGGTGATGACTCCTTTAACCAAGCACTCTCTGAGCAACGTGTGGTGAGCGTAAAAGATTATCTTTTATCTCAAGGTGTAAACGAAAAGCAAGTACTTACTCTTTCCTTTGGGGAAACCCAGCCAGTCTCTGCTGAGTCTGATAACGAAGACTTCTTTTTCGACCGCAGAGTCTTAGTCCGTGTTGCTGAAGGTCAGCAAGCCATGACGGCATCTAACCTATAGGAGAGAGACAGTGATTAAGCGTCTGCGATTTATCATAGTCCTTTCGCTACTTTTTATCTTAGGCGCGTTGCAATATGCAACGCCCTTTTTCAAGGATGAAAGTATCGATGAACGTTCTACTAGCCAGTCAAAATTCAAAATTGATGTGTCTTACGAGTCTGTTCAAGCTAACCAACCGCCTGTGTATATCAACGATTATCAACAAGTAGAGCAGGGGAGTTTCTTTCTACAAAAGCAAGGTCAGCAGGGATATCTGTTGTCGCCACTTTTAGATACCCGAGTGGATATGAACATAACAGGTTTAATTGCCCGAGCGAAAGTGACACAAACCTTTACCAACACCAGTGATGAGTGGGTGAATGGGATATATGTGTTTCCTTTACCTGAAAATGCCGCTGTAGATCATCTAGAAATGCTCATTGGCGAGCGACGTATTGTTGGTCAAATTCACCCTAAGCAGAAAGCCAAGGCCATATTTGAACAAGCTAAACGAGAAGGTAAAAAAGCCAGTTTGCTGGTACAGCAGCGTCCTAATTTATTTAAAAATTCGGTGGCAAATATTGGCCCAGGTGAGTCAATTAAAGTCACCATTGAGTATCAACAAGCCGTTGCCTATGAAAACAATACCTTCAGTTTACGTTTTCCCACCACTGTCACGCCAAGATATCTGCCTAAATTGAACATGAATGCTGGGGAGCAAGAGATAGCCGACAGCGGTTGGGGCATGACCCAGCCTGTGTATAAAGATGGGGCGTCGACGCTTATACAAGAAGAACCTGAACCTATGCATAAAGTGGCCATGCATATTGCCTTAAATACTGGCTTCTCAGTGCAAAATATTCAAAGTGAATTTCACCCCATTCATCAATTAGAGAAACAAGCTGGGGTTTACGAAATATCCTTACAACAATACATGATCGCAAATCAAGACTTCGTACTCAGTTGGCAACCAGAGCCTAATCAAGAGCCTAAGGCAGCCCATTTTGTGGAGCGTCACCAAGACGCTTTTTATGGCATGGTGATGTTAATGCCACCAGATGTGGATAGCCAAACCTTGAGCCTGGCCAGGGAAGTTATCTTTGTAATTGATACATCGGGATCCATGTCAGGGGATGCCATGATACAGGCAAAACAAGCGCTTATTTATGCCATCCAAGAACTCCCAGAAAATGACACGTTTAATTTAGTGGAGTTTGATTCAATCGCAAGAAAAATGTGGTCTAGCCCTAAAGTTGCAGACACTCGGATTAAATCTGAGGCCATCGATTACATAGCTAATTTACAAGCGGACGGTGGCACTGAAATGCTATCAGCTTTGCAATTGGCTTTAGGTCAACAGGGCTCAGGTTCATCAAGCAATGACACTGAAAGTCGTATTCGCCAAGTGATTTTTATCACCGACGGCTCGGTGGGCAACGAAGTCAGTTTGTTTGACTATATTCAGCATAATTTACAACAAAGCAGATTGTTTACTGTCGGCATAGGTTCTGCGCCCAATAGCTTTTTTATGAGCGAAGCGGCGCGGATGGGCAAAGGGACTTTTACCTATATTGGTTCTACGGATTCGGTAAAACAACAGATGCAGAACTTATTTACTAAATTAACCCATCCCATATTAACCGACTTGGTGATGAATTTTTCTGAAGATGTGGAAGTTTATCCCCGTAACTTACCAGATTTATACAAAGGTGAACCCATAATGGTCAGCTACCGTGCTAATCATGGGGTTGATAATCTATCCGTTACTGGCAGCTTGAAGGACCAATATTGGCAACAAAGCTTGTCATTGGAAAATGGCGGCAGTGAAAGGGGATTAAATGTGCTCTGGGCAAGGCGCAAAATTGCGCAGTTAGGGCGAGATAAACGTTTAGGTCAAGATTACGATGAAATGAATAAACAGATAGAAGAGGTGGCGATGACCCATCATATTGTCAGCGAAATGACCAGTTTAGTGGCTGTGGATGTGACACCCAGTGCACAAGCTAGCAGCAAAGATGCACAGCTTAAATCCCACTTACCGAAAGGACAAAAACATGCCGTCGGTAGCCTACCGCAAACGGCTACACCAGCACAGTTGCAATGGATGTTAGCTTTATTACTGATGGGGATGGGACTATGTACGGTCATTTTCACAAAGCGCCACTAAGGCGAAGATTGCTACATTCAATCTGGCGCTTTAAATGGGCAAGTTTATGTTTTGTAGCAAGTGCATACCTGTTTGCATCCAGCGGTTACATTCATGCTAAAGCGATATTGGCGCAATATTTAATTGAAGATGCGTGGGTGGAATCCCTGCACACCGGGGAAAAAGTACAGCCTTGGGCTTGGGCAGATACTTGGCCGGTGGCAAAACTAACCATTGCCGACAGAACTTTGTATGTTTTAGCTGGGGCAACCGGCAGAGTGATGGCCTTTGGGCCCGGTCATATAAGCAGTACTCCCTTTCCAGGGGAGTCGGGAAATGCGGTGATTACGGGTCACCGTGACACCCACTTTTCGTTACTACAAGATATCAAAATCGGTGATTTGATCAGCACAGAAACCACAGAACAGGTGAGTCGCTATAAAGTGTTGGAAGTACGAATTGCCCATCAAGATCAAATCAATTTAATTGAATCTGGTGTGGATGATGAATTGACACTAATTACTTGTTATCCCTTCAACAGCGCCGCACCTAACCCAGAGTTGAGGTATGTGGTGCGGGCGTTAAAGGTTGAAGCTTAGAGGGGCTTATTTTTGTTTTATCAGATAATCTAGTCCGCCGGTGATCGCTGCGACTTGGGCAAGTATGCAGTTTTCATCGTCAGCTTTAGGGCTGTCTGGGTAGACCTCTGTTGTGGTGACGTATTTAGCGCCGGAAAAACCGCCGCATAGGAAGAGTTTACGTTTATCATAGTTAATCACGCCGCGCTGTTCCATGGGAGTACCAATGAGCTTTCCGTCGGCGTCAGCGGGGGCAATGTGAGTGACTTTTTCAACTGAATCAATGACGGCTTTTTGAAATTCAGGTACCGGATTGTTGCTATCACCAACGCCATAAAATCCATCAGGAATGTCCCAAACGGCCTGTTCAATACCATCCCTCGCACCCAAAGCAGGGCGAAATTCAGAATTGTCGGTGTCAGTGGTTTCGTGTAAATCAAAGTGGGCTAGCAGTTCCAGCTGTAAACCGTTTACATACTCCATGGCTAGTGCCGCTTCTGGAGCCGGTGAGTTAGGATAAAATGAGCGGTTTGGATCTATCGCTTTGGGATCCCAACGATTGATGGTTTCATAACCCCATGGACTCAAACAAGGTAGCACTACAAAGTTAAAGTGTGCCTCATAGGCTTTTGCTTGGCTGCTTAGAAAACGAATTGCCCCTTGGACCCCACTGGTTTCATAACCATGGACACCACCGGTGATTAACACGCTAGGCTTATCTTTATCCCAAGACTTGGTTTTAAGAGCAAATAAAGGGTAGCGCTCTGAGTCATAGGGGAGAGCTCCATACTGAACAAGTTCAAAGGTGTTTTTTAATGCGTCTAGCTGGGCTAATACCTCAGCTTGATATTCCCGTTTAACTTGCTGGTTTTCTAACCACTGCGCTTTTTCAACGTCACCCCAAGGTTGGCCAGGTACACCGATAGCGTATTTTTCGTAACTCATTTGATTCCTATTTATGCAAAAATCTATATCAATTGAATAAGGTAACACCTGCTGTTTCAGGCTGTAAACCTTTCAATTAGGGTGATGGCTTGCCTTCATTAAAAAGCGCTTTATTTGTTTATTCGTCCTTGAAATATGGCAAAATGGCAGCATATTGGAAAATGACCTGACACTCTCACCCTCAGGTAATATCAAATTCAATCAATCGAACCTCCGTGGAAGTTTGCGATAAGCAGGCGTTTAGGTTTACAAAAATAAAATAAAACGTTAAATGGGAAGCGCTATGAAAGCCTTAGACATTTCTGGTCTGACAAAAACCTACAAGGGTGGAACACAGGCTTTAAAAGGTATCAATTTACAAGTCTCCGAAGGAGATTTTTTTGCGTTACTTGGGCCTAATGGTGCAGGTAAGTCTACCACCATTGGTGTGATCAGCTCGTTAGTCAATAAATCCACTGGCAGCGTAAAGGTATTTGGCCATTCGGTAGACACTGAGTTAGTTGAAGCTAAATCCTGTATTGGTCTGGTGCCGCAAGAATTTAATTTCAATCAATTTGAAACTCTTCAGCAAATTGTGGTTAATCAGGCTGGTTATTATGGGGTTCCCCGGGATATTGCCAAAAAACGCGCAGAAAAATACCTAAAACAGTTGGATTTATGGGAAAAGCGTAACGAACCGGCTAGAGAGCTTTCCGGTGGTATGAAACGTCGACTCATGATTGCCCGCGCTTTGATGCATGAACCCAAAATGTTGATCCTTGATGAACCCACTGCCGGAGTAGATATTGAAATTCGCCGTTCAATGTGGACCTTTCTTAAAGAAATTAACGAGCAGGGTATCACCATCATTTTAACCACCCATTATTTAGAAGAAGCTGAAATGCTGTGTCGAAATATTGCCATCATTGATAAGGGCATTATCGTCGAAAATACCAGTATGAAGGCGTTGTTATCTAAATTGAGTATGGAAACCTTCGTATTAGATTTACCTGTTCAGTCCAAACCACCCTGTTTGCAAGGTTTCGCTTTCCGCAATATTGATGATCACACTATGGAAGTGGATGCAGATAAAGACGTTGGTTTGAACGATGTGTTCCGTCAGTTGACTGAACAAGGCGTTACCGTATTGAGTATGCGCAATAAAGCCAATCGTTTGGAAGAGTTATTCGTCAGAATGGTTGAGAAAGGCAGAAAAGAACAGGCAGGAGCAGCATAATGGCAAATCGAAATTTCACCGCCTTGCGAACCATTTGGATCAAAGAGTGTACACGCTTTTTACGCATCTGGATTCAAACCTTAGTACCGCCAGCGATTACCATGTCGTTATATTTTGTGATCTTTGGAAGTTTGATTGGCTCGCGCATAGGTCAAATGGGTGGCTTTTCCTACATGGAATTTATTGTTCCGGGTCTGATTATGATGTCGGTGATCACCAACTCTTATGCCAATGTTAGTTCATCCTTCTTTAGTGCCAAGTTTCAACGCAATATTGAAGAGTTGCTGGTGGCCCCTGTCCCTAGTTGGATCATCGTACTGGGCTTTGTCGGTGGCGGCGTGGCCAGAGCCATATTAATTGGTGTTATCGTTACTACCGTATCCATGTTTTTTGTGGATATTCAGATCCATAATTTAGCGATTATCATCATCACTCTAATTCTAACCTCATCTTTGTTCGCCACTGCGGGCTTAATCAATGCTGTGTACGCAAAAACCTTTGATGATATTAGTATGGTGCCTACATTCGTGCTGACTCCACTTACATACTTAGGTGGCGTGTTCTATTCGCTAACCCTGTTACCTGAATTTTGGCAATGGGTCAGTAAAGCAAACCCCATCGTGTATATGGTTAATGGCTTTAGATACGGTTTTCTTGGGGTTTCAGACGTCGACTACATGTTGTCGTTGGGCTTGTTAGTTGGGTTTAACTTGTTGTTATTTACCATAGCTTATCGCCTGATCAATCGCGGTGTAGGTATACGAAGCTAAATCTTCGGTAACGTTAATGATATGACTATGCAAACCGGCAATTCTCGTAGTATTACTAGTAACCAGCTTGGGCCCCATGAAAAAGTGCCTGAGCTGGTACGTCGACATTTATCGAATACTAGTCAAAAGCCCTACAATCAACATACCCTAGATGCCTTTGAAGAAGTACAAAAGTGGCGAGAGCAACTCGACCCTGATTTACTCAAGCCTCTGATTTTTGATTCTTGCTGTGGGGTCGGGGAAAGTACCGCACACATTGCTGCACAGTTCCCTGATGCGTTAGTGGTGGGCATTGATAAGTCCGAGTTACGCACCAATAAGCATGCCCATTATGGTGATAAATCTCCTAACTATTTAGTGATTCGCGCGGATCTGAATGATTTTTGGCGGTTAGCAAATTCTGCCCAGTGGCAATTGAGTCATCATTTTCTGTTATATCCCAACCCGTATCCAAAATCCTCTCAAGTACAGCGAAGATGGCACGCCTGCGCTGCATTTAAAGACATAATTGGCTTGGGGGGAATCTTAGAAGTCAGAAGCAATTGGCAGATTTATATTCAAGAATTTGCCATTGCCTTGAATACAGCAGAAAAATCCGCAGCGGTGAGCCCTTATCAAAGTGATGAGCCGCAAACCCCTTTTGAACGTAAATACTGGGCCAGCGGCCAGCAAAGTTGGCAAGTTATTAGCGACTTATCCTAGCTAGGGATGGTTTATAGGCTCTATTGCAGGAGCCCGTTGCTAGCTAGTGTATTCTAGCTAATGTATTGCTGTGTGTATGAGGCTTAACAATTAGGTTTTGGCACACTAAAATAATAACCTTGAGCATATTGAATACCTAATTCTTTAAGCTTTTCCAAGGTTGCCCAATCTTCCACATGCACAGCTACAACACTAATCTCTTTTTGTTTTGCTAAGTTGGTAAAATACTCTACAAATTCGTAGGTTTCTTGATTTTCCATTAACTGAGATATTAATCCGCCAGCTATCTTAATGCCGTTAACTGGAAGGTTTAAAATACTATTGATATTGCCTGGCGTAGCGCCAAAGTGATCGATATAAATAGCAATATTTAGTTGCTGACATTGAGCTGCGAAAATTTCAAAACTGTCTATATTTTCTAGCACTACCGCAGCGGTCAACTCTAAACCTATTCGTTTAGGGTTAGGATAATCAAAGAGGGCTTCGGATAAAGTATCGAATAAGTCTGGATTTAACATATCCTGTTTATTGATATTTATATTCCACGCGGCATTCAGATCTCTAAAATAATTAGCACTACGATTTAAAATGGTTTCGGTTAATTGTGCGACTGAAGCTTGTTCTTCGATGATGTGTAAAAATTCGCTTGGCACAAAAGTTTGTTCATCGGGTGTGACTAATCTGGCGAGGCATTCAAAACGCCAAACCGTTTCTTGAGAAATATCCATTATGGGTTGGAAAAAAGGAACGATTCTATCCAGGCTAAAATTATCCGTGACTTCTTTAATGTGCATAAGTGTCCTCGTTACAGCATTATGAACCTCTGAGCGTCCGTTCACTTTTTAGCAGTAAATTGTGTTTGCTCAGAATTACAACAATAGCATCACTTTTTCAGTTCAGAAAATGAAACTTCCAGTGATTTGTTAAAAAACTGTGCTTTTTATTAACTTAGATGGCTTTAAATTTGGCGATACAGTGGATTTGCGCTAAAGTCCGCCTCTGAAAGTTTTCATTAGAGGTTACAACGAGTGGTTAAAGCGACAGCCAGTTTGGAACATATGTTCCGAGTATTTACCATGCCAGAGGGTAAAGATTCCAAACTTGCACAAATAGAAGAGCATCTGTCAGATAATCTGTCGGACTTTCTTTCTCAACATGTTGTAACCACCGCGAAGTCTCTTGAAGATATTGAACAGAACTTTCAGGACTACAAAGTCCCTGAATCACCAGAGTTCGTTTCCGCACATGCAGAAGTGCTATTAGAAAAAGTCGTTGCTAATTCAGTCAATACTTATGCTCCAACCTTTATTGGGCACATGACATCAGCATTACCCTATTTTCATTTACCCCTAGCAAAGCTGCTAGTGGGGCTAAATCAAAACTTAGTCAAAATTGAAACATCAAAAGCCTTTACGCCCTTGGAGCGTCAAGTTGTCGGTATGTTACATGAGTTGGTTTATAACGAGTCAGGTGCTTTTTATCAAACCCACTTACACAGTGCAAAACACTCTCTAGGGGCATTTTGTTCCGGCGGAACCATTGCCAATATTACCGCCCTTTGGGTTGCCCGTAATAAAGCCCTAGCTGCCGACGGAAATTTCCGTGGTGTTGCCAAACAGGGATTGGCGGCAGGTTTAAAACATTACGGTTATGCCAATATGGGCATACTGTCTTCTAAACGGGGTCATTACTCTCTTTCCAAAGCTGTGGATGTTTTAGGCTTGGGGCGTGAACAAATGCTGACCGTGGATAGCCTAGACCAGCGTTTATCTCCTGAAAAAGCTTTGGCAGTAGGACGCGAGTTCGAACAGCGCGGTAATAAGTTGTTAGCCATAGTGGGCATTGCAGGCACCACTGAAACTGGCCATGTTGATCCCCTTGATGAACTGGCTGATGTGGCAAAAGAACTAAATTGTCATTTCCATGTAGATGCAGCTTGGGGTGGTGCAACCTTATTCTCCAACCGCAATAAAGTTAAGCTTAAAGGCATAAATAAAGCAGATTCGGTGACTCTAGATGCCCATAAACAAATGTATGTGCCTATGGGTGCTGGTGTTGTGGTGTTCAAAAATCCAGAAGACAGTAACGCTGTGCGTCATCATGCACAATACATATTGCGAGCGGGCTCTAAAGATTTAGGGGCAACCACGTTAGAAGGGTCTCGCAACGGTATGGCAATGATGGTGTATTCCGCATTCAATATATTTGGTCGTGAGGGATATGAATTACTGATTGATCAAAGTATCGAAAAAGCCCAACGATTTGCCTGCTTGATTAACCACCATGAAAACTTTGAGTTAATTACAGCGCCTACCTTGTCACTGCTTACCTATCGCGTAAAACCCGCTCAGGTTGACGCTCACGGTGAAATAGAGAGTGAAATGTTGGATAGGCTTAACGTCGCGGTGCAGAAGCAACAGCGTGAAGCAGGGAAGTCCTTTGTGTCTAGAACACGGTTAACCGCGGAAGATTATGGCGATAGGCTGCTTACAGTGTTTCGTGTGGTTTTAGCTAACCCGCTGACTACGGATCAAGATCTGGTCAACATCTTAGATGAACAATTGGCGATTGCGAAACGGACACAAATTTGGAAAGAGCTTGAGGATCAAGCTCTATTGAAATCGAAAAGATCAGTAGGTTAACGCTAGGTTATTCTAGCGTTACCTGAATATTGTCGATTAAACGGGTTTTTCCTAAAAATGCCGCGCCCAAAATTACTAATTCTGTTTCTTCGTGACCCGGACTCAATAGCGATTCAACTGAACGAATATCAATATAATCAACGGTTAACCCTGCTTCGGTCAACTCTTCAATTGATTGTTGAATCAAACGACTGAAATCTCGTCTTCCCAACTGAATGTTTTCACTTAATTTCTGTAAGCAGCTATATAATGCTGGGGCTTTTTGTCGTTCAGACTCAGATAAGTAATTATTGCGTGACGACATGGCTAAACCGTCGTCTTCTCTGACAGTCGGCACACCATAGATTTGCAGGTTCATTGACAGGTCAGTCACCATAGCTTTAATGACCTGCAACTGCTGAAAGTCTTTTTCACCAAAAAACGCCATATTTGGTTGCACCATATTAAACAACTTACATACTATGGTGGCGACCCCACGGAAATGACCTGGGCGACTTGCACCACAAATCATATAGGACAAGCCTGGTACTTCTACAAAGGTTTGTTTTTCCAATCCGCGGGAGTAAATATCTTCAGCCTTGGGAGTGAAAAGCACATCAACACCTAAAGCTTCCAAGGAAGCCATATCTTGTTCCATGGTGCGTGGATAGGATGCTAGATCTTCATCAGGTCCAAATTGTAATGGATTGACAAAAATTGAGACGACAACAATGTCTGCATGCTCTTTGGCTTGCTCCACAAGGTGTAAGTGTCCTCGATGTAAATTCCCCATGGTAGGTACAAAAGCAATGGTTTTGCCATCATTCTGCCACTTTCTACGTATTTCTCTTAGGGGAGTGATATCACTAATTTGCTGCATAATTTGTCCTGTGTCTTCTTAGCGATTAGTTAAAGCTATGCTCTGGGCCTGGAAAAACGCCATTTTGCACTTCTTCGATATAGGATTTAACGGCCTCGCGCATATCACCAGTAATTTCCAAATAATTTTTTGAAAACTTAGGCATATAGTTGGCACTCACACCAAACATGTCATGCATTACTAAAATTTGCCCGTCGGTATGTACGCCAGCGCCTATACCAATCACAGGAATATTAATTGCCTTACTAATTTTCTCAGCTAAAGAAGAGGGTACGCACTCTAATACTAACAATTGAACACCAGCATGAGCTAAAGCTTCCGCTTGTTCAAATAGTTGCTCTGCTTGTAAATCGTCACGGCCTTGGACTTTGAATCCGCCAAAAACATGCACAGATTGAGGAGTCAGCCCTAAATGACCACATACAGGTACACCACGTAAGTTTAGTCCTTTGATGGTCTCTACTAGCCAATCTCCACCTTCAACTTTCACCATGCTTGCGCCCGCAGCCATAAGCTTAGCGGCATTGGCATAGGTTTGTTCTGGTGTTGCATAAGTCATGAATGGCATGTCGGCTATTACGAATGCGCGGTCGGTACCTTTGCGAACAGACGAAGTGTGATAAGCAATTTCATCTATGGTAACGGATAAGGTATCGTCACAACCTTGCAGCACCATTCCAAGTGAATCACCAATTAAAATCACGTCAACACCTTGTTCGTCAAATAGCTTGGCGAAACTGGCGTCGTAAGCGGTTAGCGCTGTGATTTTTTGTTTGTCTTGTTTCATTTTAAACAAGGTTGACGTAGTTACTTTCTTAGTCATAATAATCACCTTCTGCTAACTGAAAAGTGCAACAAAATTAGAAGCTTGCCCACTTTTGTTTATTTCCAAGTCACATTCTTTCTGATCACTTCGAGCCCATTTTTAGGTACGCTTTTTAATACAGAAACTAAAGAGTCGCCACATGGTAACACGAGTTCAGGGGCTATCTCACGTAACGGGTAAAGTACAAATTCTCGTGTTTTCATTCCGTAATGGGGCACTACCAAGTTTTCACTTTGGATTTGCTCATCGCCGTACAAAATAATGTCTAAATCTAGGGTTCTCGGTCCCCAACGTTCGGATTTTCGTTGTCGACCATGTAATTGTTCGATGGCCTGTAAATGGGGGAGTAACTCCCCAGCAGACAATTGTGTTGCAATTGCAACTACTGCATTCACATAATCTGGTTGATCTTGTGGGCCCATAGGTTTGCTAGCGTAAAAACTGGAGCATTGTTTTACGTGGGTGTCTTTTAGGCCGTGAATTGCCCGTAATGCATCTTGCAGTTGCTGATCGGGTTGGGCCAAATTGCTGCCCAAACCTATGTAGCTGATTACGGATTGCATTAGGACGCGCTGGGTTTCTTTCTTTTCGGACGACGGCGAGGACGACGAGCAGAGCCACCTTCCGCTTCCCTAAGCTTAGTTAACATCTGTTTGCGTTGTTCTGGGCTAACCTCTTGAAATTCAGTCCACCAATCCGCTAACTCAAGTAGCTTTCCACCTTCAATTTGGCCACGTATTAACAGAAAATCATAGGCTGCACGAAAACGCGCATGTTCTAACATTTGATAGGCTCTGCGTCCGAAACGTTTTGGTAGGCGTAGTTGTAGCAACCATATTTCCCGCATCATGCTGGAAAAACGTTTAGGGATCATAATCCGTTGAATTTGTCGATGTAGTACATCGTTAACGGCAATGTTGAAAGCGTCGAAATGATTCAAACCTGCTTCGTCCATTAGCTTCTGGCAGTGTTCTTCAATTGGGTACCACAAAAATGCAGCATACATAAATGCTGGTGTGACTCTTTGACCGGTGTTAATGCGATTGTCAGTGTTCATCAGCATTTTTTTAATAAACTGATTTTCACGACTGTCCTTGCTTTTTAACAAAGGCGATAGCTGTGGAAAAAGTGGCTGAATAAGATCATATTCCTGCATTAGTTCGAAGGTTCGCAGCCCTTGTCCAGAAATAAACAGCTTAATCACTTCTTCAAACAACCGAGCTGGTGGAATATTATTTAACAAGCTGCCTAATTGATGTATTGCCTCGGCAGATTTTGGACTGATTTGCATATTTAGTTTGGCTGCAAATCGCACCGCCCGTAACATTCGAACTGGATCTTCTCGGTAACGAGTCTCAGGGTCGCCAATCAACTCAAGACGTTTATCTTTGATTGCTTGCATACCATTGGCAAAATCAGTCACCGTAAAGTCGGTTACTCGGTAATACATGGCATTGACAGTAAAGTCACGACGCTCAGCATCTTCTTCAATGCTACCAAATACATTGTCTCTAAGTATTTGTCCTTCTTGGCTTTGTTTACCAAGTACTTCTGCAGGTTTTTTGCCCGTTTCATCTGTACTGTTTTGGTGATGGCCTCTAAACGTGGCCACTTCGATGATCTCACGACCAAAAACCACATGGGCTAAACGAAAGCGACGGCCGATCAAACGACAGTTTTTGAATAGTGCTTTTACTTCATCAGGTGTGGCATTGGTGACCACATCAAAGTCTTTGGGCTGCAATCCTAAAATAAGATCGCGAACACAACCACCGACTAGATACGCATCGAATCCGGCACCATTTAAGCGATACAATACCTTTAGAGCATTGTCACTGATGCCTTTTCTAGAAATGCCGTGCTCACCACGGGTAATTACCTTCGGATTAAGTATATCCGAATGATATTCTTCCGCGTTTTTTGTCAAAGCATTTTTGACCTTTTTGATCACTCGAGAAATGATGCGTTGGCTCCTGATAACACAAATAATTTTAATTGGCGCGCAATGATATACTGGATGAAAAGTATTTTCTATCTGTTGCTATAGCAAGTTATCGCTAATTTGGGTTCATCTGCAAAAGAGAGGGATTAATTACTGTTATTTTGGGTTTCGAACACTAGAGTCACGGGTAATTAGTTGGGTGTCTAATTGCACCGATTCCACTGGTTTTTTAGCCAATAGGTCGAGTAGACAATTAACTAAGTGTTTTCCCCCTTGATGAATATCTTGATGAACTGAACTGAGAGCGGGTTTAGTGAAAGCACAAACTTCAATATCATCGTAACCCACAATCGCCACTTGCTCTGGAATACTAACGCCTTGTTCATGCAAAGCGCGAATCATCCCTAAGGCAATATTATCACTGGCGGCAACTACACCGTCATAGGGAAATTGCTTGGTTTTTAATAACTCAAGTGTGACCTTGTATGCATCTTCAGAGGTAAAGTGAATATCTAAGGGCAAAGGTACCTTCAAATTGGCCTGCTTTAGGGCTTTTTGGTAACCCTCAAACCGCTTTCCGGTTTCAAAAGATCGCACTCCGGAAAATACAATATTTTGACAGCCTTGTTGAACTAAGTGCTGACATGCTAAATAACCACCTTTCACGTTGTCAGTGCCGACTGTCACATAATCGTTCTGCGGAGACTGTTCGCCCCAAACTACAATTGGGTTGAGGTGATTAAAGAGCTGATTAAAAGCAGTTATATCATCACCTTGTCCAAAGACAATCAAGCCATCTGCACGGTTCATAGTAAAGTACTCGTCTAACGAGGTTGTTTGCCCAATAAAGTGGGTGACTAACAACACATCGAATCCGTGACGACTTAATTCTTCGGCAATGATACCAACCATATTCAACAAAAATGAGTCGGTAATAGATTGATCCAGTTCTGAACTTTTGACCATCACAACGGCAATAGTATTAGAGGTTTTTAAACGCAAATTGCGAGCGGCTGTGTTGATTTTGAAATTGTGTTGCGCCGCCAGCTTTTGAATTCTTTCGCGGGTCTTTGCGCTTATCAATTTATTATCGTTTAATGCTCGAGATGCAGTCGAACCTGATACGCCAGCTAGTTTAGCCAAATCAGAAAGCGTTCGAACCTTTGTTACCATGTCAATTTCCTTTGCCAATATGTGATTTTGAAGCTCACAATTAATCCATCCAACTTATCGCTAAATGTCTATCTAAAGAAAATACGCTAATTCGGCCAATTTGTTAACTAAAATTAGCACCTGGTGCAATCGATTGCATTTTTATCTTGCAATCGATTGCATTTTTACATACCGTTAACAGCCATAGGTTGTCGTCAACCTAAAATTTAACATCTTGGTTAATTCACAAAACAGGTACACACAATGAATAACAAGCGATTTTCAGCAAACTTATTAACAACAAGTGTTGCTTTAGCGTTAACGGTTCCTACTTTCACTTACGCACAAGAGTCAGGGTCAGACAAAGAAGCTCAGAAAAAAGATTACGTTGAACAAATTATCGTTACAGGTAGAGCAAGTGGCCAATCTGTACGTAAAGTTGACTCAAGTTATGCTTCAACTATTTTAGGCGCTGAAGACATTAAAAAACTGGCACCTAAAAGCACAGCTGATCTATTCAAAGCAATTCCTGGCGTTTGGGCTGAAAGTTCTGGCGGTGTGTCTGGTGCAAATGTGTTTGTGCGTGGTTTCCCCGGTGGCGGAGATGCGCCATTCTTAACTGTGCAATTACAAGGTGTACCTGTATTTACACCACCTACCTTGTCGTTTTTAGAAAACTCATCATTATTTAGAATTGATGAAACCATCGACTTTATGGACGCCTTACGTGGCGGACCTAGTTCTGTGGTTTCAAATGGACAACCTGGATTAACTACTAACTTTATGCTCAAAGAAGGCAGTGAAAGTACGGAAGGCTCAGTTAAATATACAACCTCAGACTATAACTTGCAGCGTATTGATGCGGTGGTGAGTGGCGCAATAGCAGAAGACCTTTATTTTATGTTAGGTGGATATGTGCAACAAAGCCCAGGCATTCGAGATGCAGGGTTTAATTCAGAAAAAGGCCATCAAGTAACCCTGAATATTACTAAAGTGTTGGATAACGGTAAAATCAACTTGTTCACTCGGATTACCGATGATCACGGTGCATGGTACCTACCTACTCCATTGGTCGATGGTGTTGATAATAGCTACACTCAATTAGGCACGCTGAACCGTCAAGGTACCATTGAATATGGCCCAGATGGCACCACTGAGTCTTTCGATTTTGGTGAAGGACGTGGATGGGATGGATCTATCTCTGGCGGTAGTATTAACCTAGACCTGAGTAACGACTGGACTTTCGTTGACCGATTCTCATTAACCAAAGGCAATGCCGATACTCTAGGTTTGGTGCCTGAAGGAGCTGCTGTCGAATTATCCAGTGTGGCCACAAATGGTAGCAACGCTACAGGGGCTGTAACCGGCAACACCTACGAGGGTGATACCTTAGTACAACAAATCGGTCGCTGGGTCGTTCGCAAAGAAATTGAGTCATTTACCAATGATTTAGCATTAACTAAAAGTGCTGATGATTTTGAGGCAACGTTTGGTTATTTCACCTCTAGCTATTCGGCTAATGATTGGTGGTCAATCGGTAATCAGGCTTACCATGTTGTTGCTTCTGGTGGTGAAATGCTAACAGGCATTGAATGTAACGATAATGCTGATAGTTGCAGTTGGAACTACGATATTAACTCTACTGGAGATGGCAACACCACAGCCTTGTATGCAGCTTTGGAATATCAATTTAACGACGAATTCAGTGCTGTTATTGGTTTGCGCCGTGAAAATCACCGAATTGAATATACCGTTGATGAAGGCTTAGATGGGGTGATTACTAAAGCGATTCAATTTGATAAAAATGATACCGCTATTACCTTAGGAGCAAACTGGCAATTCCAGAGAAATATGGGGGTGTTTGCGCGATACAGTGAAGGTAGCAAAATGCCTTACTTCGACGATTTCCGTGATAACTATGATGCTTACCAAGGGGGAGAAGACTTAATTAAAGAGGTTACCCAGTTTGAACTAGGATATAAGTTAGCCGCAGCAAACTTTAACCTTTATGCCACTGGTTTCTTTAATGAAGTGAAAGGTGATACTTTTGTACGAGTACCGGGTGAACCAGGAGAAATCTTGACTAACGAAGCCTATGGTGTGGAGTTAGATGCCGCCTATTACAACGATACTGGCTTTTCAATTTCTCTAAACGCTACTGTACAAGAAACGGAAATTACCCAAAGTGCAACCAATCAAGGAAATGAAGCACAACGTCAGCCAGGTTGGCAGTTGCGTCTTACTCCAAGTTATGAATTTGAAGTAGGCGATTATTTTGCGAATGTGTACGGTACGCTATCGGCAGTAGATGATCGTTATGGTGATAATGAAAATACTGTTGTGCTAGAAGGGTATGAAAAAATCGACATTGGTTTCGTGATCACTAGTATGGATGGCTTGAAATTTGAATTAGCCATGCAAAACCTAACCGATGAAGATGCTTTGACGGAGGGGGATCCGCGAAATCCAACTGCACCAAATGGACGATTTATTATGCCTCGTTCAGCAACATTTAGTGTGAGTTATGAGTTTTACTAATAAACTCTAGTTTGAAGCGCGCTTAGCGCGCTTTTTTATTCAATCATTTTACGCCGTTAAATGGTGACGTTAATGCCTAGATTTATGACCATATTTGCCATTGCAGCTTGTTACTTTATTTTCGCTATTTTATTAAATAGTGTTGGTGCGGTGATTCTGCAATCGATAAATAGCTTTGATATTAGTAAACCTGTAGCTAGTTCTTTAGAGGGGTTTAAAGATCTTTCCATTGCTTTTGTATCTTTTGCGATTGCCGCATTTGTGCCCAGAGTAGGTTATAAATTAGCTATGATGGCAGGGTTAATTTTGGTTGCTGTGGTCTGTGCATTAACCCCATTATTTGCGCAATTTAGCATGATACAAATACTCTTTGCTTGTATCGGAACGGCATTTGCGCTGATAAAAGTGTCTGTTTACAGCATAATAGGTCAACTCTCCGATGATACTAAAAGTCATGCCTCACTGCTAAACACCATCGAAGGCATTTTTATGCTTGGCGTGTTGTCTGGCTACTGGTTGTTTAGTGGCTTTATTGATGCTGATAACCCTAGCTCATTAAGTTGGATGAATGTGTACTATCTACTTGCTGGGTTAATCGCATTTACTATACTTGCAGTGGCCTTATCACCCATTAAAAAGCCCACTAAACCTGCTTTATCCAGACCACTAATTGATGATTTCATGGAGATGATAAAGCTGACTTACCGACCCTTAGTGCTAGTGTTTGTATTGTCTATTTTCTTTTATGTATTAATTGAACAAGGGATTGGTACCTGGCTACCTACATTCAATAATGAAATATTGCATTTGCCTTTGGATGTCAGTATTCAAATAACCAGTATATTTGCCGCAGCCATTGCAGTAGGACGTTTATTGGCAGGACAATTACTGCGTTTTATGAACTGGTATTGGTTTTTAAACCTATGTTTAGCAGGCATGGCGATATTAATGTTGTTATGTTTACCCCTTGCTAATGCGGTGCAAAATGCAGGTCAAATCGCAACTATTTCTAATGTGCTGGACGCCCCCTTGGCCGCTTATTTACTACCCTTAGTTGGATTATTAATGGCTCCTATATACCCGGTGATTAATTCCGTAATGTTAAGCTCGTTGGAGAAAGCCTTACATGCACCTATGACTGGATTAATCGTGGTATTTTCTGCGCTTGGTGGAACCACAGGCTCAATTATTACCGGTTTCGTGTTTGAGTCCTTTGGCGGCCAAACTGCTTTCTATTTGTCTTTAATCCCCATGTTACTGATTGCTTTAACCTTATTTTTATTTCGACGTTCAACAAACCGAATTGAACCTGAGATAACGAGCAAATTGGAGGAAATAACATGAGTAAGGTTAAGGTGTTAAATCCGCCGCAAGAATTTACTGATAGTTTAACTTTTTTTGATAGTGCCTTGTTTCATCAGGTGCAAACCTCGGGTCTTTTTAAAGACAGTAAGCAGTTTGCCGATGCAACGCCTAAAACTAGTTGGTCGAAGATATACCACGAGTTTGAAAGGCAATCAGCACAAGCCAACTTTAACTTAGCTGACTTTGTTACTGAATTTTTCAGTTTGCCTGAGCCCATTGAGCTTGAACAACACATAGTGCATAAAACTGTGGCAGAGCATGTTGAAGCCCTATGGCCGGTATTGATGAAACAACCGGATGAACAGGGGAATAACTCTCTATTGCCCTTAAAACGGCCGTATATCGTTCCTGGTGGTCGGTTTCGTGAGATTTACTATTGGGATAGCTACTTTACAGCGCTAGGGTTACTGCACTCTGGGCGTCGGGAATTGGTGAAGTCGATGCTTTTAAACTTTATTCAATTACAGCAGAGTATTGGATGCATCCCTAATGGTAATCGGAGTTATTACTACAGTCGTTCACAACCGCCAATATTAGCCATGATGGCAGACTTGTTGGTGAGCTCAGATACTGAAACATCAGATACTCAGTTTTTAACTCAATGCACAGAGGCGATGGAAACTGAATATGCATTTTGGATGCAAGGTGCAGAACAATTAAGTCAACCGTATGAAGCCCATAGGCATGTGGTTAGAATGCCCAATGGCGGCTTACTAAATCGATACTGGGATGATCAAGGCACGCCTCGCCCAGAGTCCTACGCTGAAGACATGCATGCTGCGGCGGATAAACACGGTGATGAAAAAACGCATTTTTATCGTAACATTCGTGCGGCCTGTGAATCAGGTTGGGATTTTAGTTCACGCTGGCTTGCTGATCCTGAAGATTTACAAAGCATTCAAACAACTGAAATTGTACCAATCGATTTGAATTGCCTGATGTACAAACTCGAAGTGCTTTTGAGTAACTATTGGGGCAAATTAGGCGAACAGACAAAAAGCTTGGAATACCTGCAAAAATCAGAACAGCGTAAACAAAATATTCAATCATATTTGTGGAATGCAGAACTTGGGTTTTATATGGATTTCAATCTGCTGACCCAACGTCAATCTAAGATCATTTCTTTGGCGGGAGTTTTACCCTTATTTGTGGCCCTTGCCGAGCCCTCACAGGCCGCAGCAGTAGCTTCACGCCTAAAAAATGAGTTCTTATCTGTAGGCGGTCTTATTACCACCCTTTGTCAGACTCAACAGCAATGGGATGCTCCTAATGGTTGGGCACCGTTACATTGGTTTGCAGTCAAAGGTTTGCAGCAATATCAGCAAGATGATTTAGCATCCCAGATTATGCAAAAGTGGCTTTCCACCGTAGAGCGTTACTTTCAGTTAAATGGCAGTTTAATGGAAAAATATAACGTTCAACAGATTGAGTATAGTGCCCAAGGCGGTGAGTATGAGGTGCAACATGGTTTTGGCTGGACCAATGGTGTCACTATGGCGTTTTACAAAATGTTAGAAGGTGAATCTGCCCAAGCATGAATCGCCCAACTTAGAATTTCGTCTATCTGATGATTAGATTGAAATGAGTTTGGTACGGTTAAATTCAGATAAGCCAATGCGTCTATGAGATTTTTAACAGGTTTACTTAAATCTAAACCAGGCGCATGGTTTTGTTTGCTGAATTTACGCCCGTCAGCAAAGGTCACTAAGGGTAAATGCAAACATTCAGGTGGTGTCCTACCTAAAGTCTTAAATAACGCCCACTGGCACGCTGTGGCCGTGATTAAATCCTCGCCCCTAACAATTTCAGTTATCCCCATCTGAATATCATCAGCCACAGAAGCAAGATGGTAGGCGTACAAACCATCTTTTCGCCTAACAATAAAATCTTCTTGAGTGGCCTGACTATTAACCTGAAGTGTTCCTAATCGTTGGTCTTCAATTTGAGAAATTTCAAATTGACTTTTCAAGCGCAGAGAATAGGGTGATTTGACTTGCGTTTTATCTCTGCAAGTCCCCTTATAAAATTCTCCGAGGGCTTTAATTTGCCCACGAGTACATTCACATGGGTAAAGTAACTTTTGACTGTTGAGTTGGGATAAAATGCGTTCGTAATGCTCAGCGTTTTGACTTTGAAAAATAACATCACCGTCCCAAATCAAACCGTGAGCGGTTAAACATGACTGTATATTTTCAATGGCGCCAGCTTGAATTCTGGGCGGATCGATATCATCAATGCGTAGCAGCCACTTGCCGTTATTTACTTTAGCTTGCAAAAAACTGCCTAGAGCGGTTACTAAGGAACCCATATGTAAAGGTCCCGAAGGACTAGGTGCAAATCGGCCAACATAACTAGTTTGGTTCATCAATAATCACCAACTTAAAGTTAACGCTCTAGAAACGACAAAAGCCGCAAGTTAGCGGCTTTTGAATTAACTTAAAAAAATTAACCTTGTAGCTGTTTTTCTTTAATTTCAGCTAGCGTCTTGCAGTCGATACATAAATCAGCGGTAGGACGAGCTTCTAAGCGTCTTACACCAATTTCGATACCGCATGTATCACAAAACCCGAAATCGTCTTCTTCAATACGTTTTAAAGTTTTTTCAATTTTCTTAATTAATTTACGTTCACGGTCGCGAGTACGAAGCTCCAGGCTGAATTCTTCTTCTTGAGCCGCTCGATCTACTGGATCTGGGAAATTAGCCGCTTCATCCTGCATATGGTGAACAGTACGGTCTACTTCTTGGCGAAGTTGATCGCGCCATGCTGACAATATTTTACGGAAATGCTCGAGTTGAGCATCGTTCATATACTCTTCGCCGTCTTTTTCCTGATAAGGAGTTAGACCAGCTAGTGCTATTAATCCTAAACTTTTTTCTTTTCCAGTTGGCATGTGCCAATTCTCCTACACTACGACACAAACGTTGTTTAGCGAATGAGGATATATAGCAGATTGCTATTATCCCAGCAAATTAGGCTTGGTCGAATATATGTAACTGTTACGCTTTATCAGCGGTAAAATTGGCCTAGTAGATACCAATTTTATTGAATAAAAAACAATGTGCTGTTTTTTACGACTCGCAAACATAGACTCCTTAAATAAAAAATCAACCTTTTTTTTATAGATTGAAACTTAGCTTTTGATTTAATTGTATTTTTTCTTCAGACATTTTGCAGCCGTAGGCGATAATTTGCACACCAGAGTCAATTGCTGCTCGTAAAGTCGCCGAATATTCTGGATCTATGTCTTCGGCAACGCGGATATTTTTGATGCCAGTGTGTTGACTGCAAAATAATAAAACCGCCCGTTTTCCGGATTTTGCAATGCTACTTAGTTCGCGTAAATGTTTACTACCTCGTTGGGTTTTAGCATCTGGGAAATATCCGATTCCATCCCTTAATAAGGTAACTGATTTCACTTCAACATAACAATCGGGCAATGTGTCCGAGGTTAACATGAAGTCAATTCTACTGTTTTCTTCTCCATATTTTACCTCAGGTTTATATCCTTGGTATTCGACTAATTCTTCCACTATAGAGAGATTAAAGGCTTCGGCCACTAATTTATTCGCATTTTGCGTATTTACACCAATCCAATCCCCTTGCAGGTTTTTACTTAGCTCCCAGGTATAGGCTAATTTTCGTTTGGGATTGTTGGCAGGGCTTAACCATACTTCAAATCCAGGGTCGCCGCAGCCCGTCATGGCACCGGTATTTGGACAATGAGCAGTTACAATGGAACCATCTTCTAGCTCAACATCGGCTAAGAATCGTTTGTAGCGTTTTATTAATTTGCCCTTGATAAGTGGACTAGGGAACAGCATATTACCTCTCACATTATGCGTTTTAGATTGCGCAAACTTCTCCAATACTCATATATTCGAGTCTTGGATGTCAAAGAAAAAGGAAACCAGTATGTCACATCTTTTAGTCGAACTCAGTTATCAAACAGCCTCAGCTCAATGGGGAGAGAATGCGCTTGTTAGTTTTGATGCTGGAACGGCGACAATTCACTTAAACACTGATGATCCTATTGATGCGCAATTATCGAAAATTGCAGTGGTAGGCCGTAAATTAGATGGCATGAATTTATCTGGTGTTACCTTCAGTGGAGACTGGAGCGAAGAGCAGCAATGGTCTCTAGCAGCTAGTTATCGTCGAGCGCGAAATGCGGGTCAAATAACATGGCTAGAAAATAATGATAAAACCAGTTTAGAGCAGCGTTATGCCGCTTTGAGTTTTACGCGTGACTTAGTCAATGAAACCCCTGAACAACTTTCACCTGAAGAGTTGGCGAAACGCAGTGCTGACTGGTTAGCTGAACTGGGCGGCGATAAAGTTTCGGTGAAACGCTGTGTTGGTGAAGAATTAGCGGATGCTGGCTGGGTGGGTATTTATAATGTTGGAAGGGGTAGTGAACGTCCCCCAGTATTATTAGAAGTTGACTACAACCCCAGCGGTGATGAAAGTTCTGCTGTGGCCGCAGCCCTTGTGGGCAAAGGGATTACCTTTGATAGCGGCGGTTACAGTATGAAAAGCAGTGAAGGCATGTTGAGTATGAAGTGCGACATGGGTGGAGCTGCAACCGTTACCGGTGCCCTTGGACTTGCGATCATGCAAGGGTTGAACAAGCGAGTTAAATTGTTCTTATGCTGTGCGGAAAATCTAGTCAGTGGCCATGCATACAAGTTAGGGGACATTTTAACCTACAAAAATGGCGTAACAGTTGAAATTGTTAATACAGATGCCGAAGGGCGTTTAGTGTTGGCTGATGGATTAATGGCAGCAAGTGAAACCCAAGCGCCATTAATTATTGATGCTGCCACCCTTACTGGTGCAGCAATTGCCGCTGTAGGCGGGGATTACAATGCAGTTTTCTCCCTTGATAAACCGGCACTTCAAAAATTTATTACCCAATCAGAAAAGCAGCATGAACCCGTATGGCCATTACCTTTGGAGTTATGGCATCAAGATAAGTGTCCTTCTCCTTTTGCGGATACGGCAAATAGTCGAGCTCAAAAAGGTGGTGGTGCTGGCGGTGCTTCAAACGCAGCTGGTTTCTTATCTCGTTTTGTGGGTAATCAAGGGAAAGGTTGGATTCATGTGGATTTAGCCGCTGCTTATAATGGTAGCGGAACTAGTCATATGCCCGCTGGTGGAAGTGGTATCGGCATCCGAGGTATCGCCCAAGCATTATTAGAGGCTTAGTCGTACTTGGTAAAAAGTCTTGCGGTTCACTGCCTGGTGAACCGCATTAATTTCGATTTCTGCACTTTGGATTAATATTTCTATTTATTCCGCTATTTTTTATCTTATTCTTTCGACTATCTGGTTTTTATCAATCCTACGCTCAAATTTATTTAACTAATTCAATTTAACCTATACATTGAAAGGATGAGGTGTAAGGCGATTAGTCCCTAGCAGCTTTCTAAAATGAGAGGCTGATTGGGCAAACAATTTAAGATAGTTCTATATTCGATTATGGATAAATCTTAAATAGGTTTACAATGCCGCGAATTTCGGATTGTTGGAGGTATAATGGATATTTGGTCTGCTGCGGTAATGTTGTTCCTAATTATGGATCCATTAGGAAATTTACCTATATTTATGTCCATTTTAAAATCAATTGAGCCTAAGCGTCGTCGCAAGGTTTTGGCTCGCGAGTTGATTTTATCATTGCTGATTATGTTCATATTTTTATTCAGTGGACAGGCAGTGTTAGATTTTTTGAATGTAAAACAGCAAGCGGTGAGTATTGCTGGTGGGATCATTTTGTTTCTTATTGCCATCCGTATGATTTTTCCCAATAAAGGTAGCCATGACGACGATGTAAGTGATCAAGAACCCTTTATTGTTCCTTTGGCTATTCCGATGATTGCCGGCCCTTCATTGTTAGCCGCTTTGATACTACTTGCCAATCAAGATCCCCTAAGAATGTTTGACTGGTCGTTAGCGCTTTTTTCCGCTTGGGCAGTTTCAGCAAGTATTTTATTGTTTTCTGGTGTATTTTTTAAGATTCTGGGCGAGCGAGGCTTGATAGCCATAGAGCGCTTAATGGGCATGATTCTTATTATGTTGTCGATACAAATGTTTCTCGACGGCGTAGGTAACTACTTTTCAATTGGAGTGACGAATTGAGCGCTAAATTAAATACATTTCAAAAAGTGCGTGAATTAACAGGCTGGCATGCAGTTGCTTATGCCGCCACATTAACCGAACGCATGAAACCCAATTTCCAGTTGTTTTGTGAAACAGCTGAATTCGACGATGAAGGTCAATTCCACAAG
This sequence comes from Aliiglaciecola sp., assembly GCF_039982535.1. Taxonomy (NCBI): domain Bacteria; kingdom Pseudomonadati; phylum Pseudomonadota; class Gammaproteobacteria; order Alteromonadales; family Alteromonadaceae; genus Aliiglaciecola; species Aliiglaciecola sp. Next base: position 1,607 of record NZ_JBDWYG010000025.1, on the reverse strand, counting down.
TCTTTGGAGTCGATTTGGCAGTGGTTATCACGCACAGGCTCTAAAATTAACTTCGCTTTACAGTTAGAAAAAATCGAAAGTGTGACCCCTGATGCTGCTGAGCACGATAGTTTTGGGGTCTACCCTGCTATTGATGCCGCCATTTCATTAGCGGCCATCATCTCTTTGATAACCAATGATGAACCTCAAGGTGCAGTTATTGTTTCTAAATTATCCCAAGGTAGTGTGGAAGCTTTTGTTGAACTAGTATCTGATAAATCATTGAGCTCTCAAGAAATAAAAGAGCACCCCTTGATGCAATGGGAAGTGGCATTTCAAAACGAATTGCTAGAAAAAATTACTGCTTTACCTGAAGGTGCAAAAAGTGTGAAATTGCTTCGTGAAATGGCAACAAGCGAAGGTGTGTCGAACCTTGGATTAGAAATTAACTCACAATAAAGAGTTTGCTCGACACATTTTGAGTTGATTTTTCTTTGATGCATTGCCAATTGTCTGGCACTTGGTAATTCTGGTTTTGTGCTTCACATTCTATGTAAACCACGCTTTGCGTAAGCACTAAGTTATTTTGGTTGATTACGTCGATTGCCTTAGGCACTAATCCAGCATTAAAGGGAGGATCGATAAAAACGAGATCAAAACTCTGGTTTAGTCTGCTACACACCTCAAGACTATTGCCCTGAATCACTTGAGTTTGTTGATCTTCAACCTTTAGTTTTTCGAGATTGCTGGTAATTAGCTTGGCAGCTATCTTATCTAATTCGATGAAGGTGGCACTACTGGCATGTCTTGAAAGAGATTCAAAGCCAAGGCCACCACTTCCAGCAAACATATCTAAACAACGACTTTCGTTGACATAGGGCATTAACCAATTAAACAGGGTTTCCTTCATTCGGTCCGTTGTTGGACGCAAACCTTGCGCCTCTAAAACAGGTAACTTTCTGCCTCGCCACTTGCCACTTATCACCCGGATTGAGCCGGTGATGGCATTTTGCTTTTTTACGCCTCGCTTCATGAATCCAAGAAATGCTATGATTGTCAAAATTGGACGATAGTGTATACCTTTAAGCACTTTTCTGCATGCACACTTTTTGAAAAGTCAGGTCGCTATCAAGAAACTTTATACTAGTCGATTTTTGTTGCTTAGAAAGACAAAATTGAAGACTCACATTATCAAGAGAATTAACTAAAGCATGTCGAAATTTTTCCGCTGGTTTAATAAAGATAAAGATGAAAAATCTAAGCCGTCCGTTGAGCAAGATGAGGCGTTACAGGATATCGGTAACGATGACCTTGAAAAGCAAGAGTCCTCTGTGCCGGAGTCTCAAAAGGAGTTGTCTGAAGAATCCTCTTCCAATGATACATCAACAGTAAACAAGGATGATAACCTTGAGCTCGATGAAGGGAGCAGTAAAGACAGCACACAACAGCTTCAATCCATTGACGCTGTGACTGTAGAGCAACACACTCCTGTAGAGCCAGAGCCAGAGCCAGAGCCAGAGCCAGAGCCAGAGCCAGAGCCAGAGCCAGAGCCAGAGCCAGAGCCAGAGCCAGAGCCAGAGCCAGAGCCAGAGCCAGAGCCAGAGCCAGAGCCAGAGCCAGAGCCAGAG